>JAHJSQ010000144.1 GCA_018830325.1 Gammaproteobacteria bacterium | reverse complement strand
GGGTATTTTTCTGCCATCTGCCAACCAATCTAGGTTCATAATGACCACCACTAATGTTGTTGTAGCTAGCACTTATTCACTATGATAAGTCATTTAAAATTATAGCTCAGTATGTAGCTTTATTAGCTACTGGCCCTATATCAATCGATCGTCATCGCCTAATAATAACGACAAAAGGAGTTTCTCATGGATCTTTTCGATTATGCCGATGAATTCGGCCCCACCAAGATCATACATATCTACGAACCTTCCGTCGGCCTGAAAGGCATACTGGTCGTCGACAATGTTGCGATGGGCCCTTCAATCGGCGGCGTGCGAATCGCGCCAGACGTCAGCGTCGATGAATGTTTTCGGCTCGCCAGGGCGATGACCTTCAAAAATGCCGCCGCCGGACTGCCTCATGGCGGAGGGAAAATGGTCATCTACGGAGACCCGAAAATGCCGAAGGAGCGCAAACAACAACTGATGCGCGCGGCTGCCGCTTCGCTGCGTAACGAAGAGTCCTATATTTTCGGCCCCGACATGGGCACGAATGAAGAATGCATGGCTTGGGTCAGAGACGAAATCGGCCGGTCCGTCGGTCTTCCGAGGGAACTCGGCGGAATTCCGCTCGACGAGATCGGCGCGACCGGATGGGGCTTGCTGCATGCGACCGAAGCCGCGTTGCATTACCTGAATTCTTCGCTGACCAATGCGAAAGTCGTGATTCAAGGCTTCGGATCGGTCGGCAAGCATGCCGCGCGGTTCTTGGCCGAACGCGGTGCAAAAATCATTGCCGCGAACGATAGCCGCGGCACGACATTCAATCCGCAAGGTCTCGATATCGCCGCGCTATTCAAACTCAAGGAAGCAGGCAAAAGCGTGGCCGACTACCCCGAAGGACAGCGTCTGGAGCGCGACGAGATCGTCGATATCGAATGCGATATCTGGATTCCGGCGGCGCGTCCCGACGTGATCAACGAGAACAATGTTCACCGCCTGAAGACTCGTCTGATCGTCGAAGGCGCGAACATACCGATCACGCATGGTGCCGAAAAAATGTTGTTCGAAAAAGGCGTGCTCTGCATTCCCGATTTCATCGCCAATGCCGGCGGCGTAATCTGCGCCGCGATGGAATATCATGGCGCGACCGCCGCGTCGGCATCGGAGACCATCGAAGAAAAAATCAGCCACAACACCGAAAAGTTGCTGAGCATCGTTCGGGCGAAAAACATTCTGCCGCGAGAGGCCGCGATACAAATGGCGGCCGAGCGCATCAACAAAGCGATGTCGCTCAGACGCTGGTCGCTGTTTTCATCGGCCCCTCATTTCATCTAGCGTCTATCCGGGAGGCGTCCATGTTCAATATCCGATTTCACGGGCGCGGCGGCCAGGGTATCAAGACGGCCGGCAGGCTGCTCGGGACAGCCTTTTTCCTAGAAGGCTATGAAGTTCAGGACGCCCCGCGATACGGCGCCGAACGACGAGGCGCGCCGATGTCAGCCTATGTGCGCGCCGATCGAAAGCCGATCAATGCCCGCGGCATCATCACGCATCCTGACCTAGTCGTCGTCGACGACAGCTTGATACCGGTGCCCGCAGCCGGTGTGCTGGCGGGCATTCGACCCGATACGGTCTTGCTGATCGCCAGCCACGAAGACGATGCGGTCTGGCGCAGCCGGCTGAATCTTAAGAGTCCAATTTTAACGATCAAACCGTCAGAGGGTGCCGATCCGGCCTCGGTAAGCGCGGCTTGCGCCGGCGCGTCGGCACGATTGACCGGAGTGATCCGTAAGGAAAATTTGATCGAGGCACTCGAAGACGAACTCGGGAAACTCGGCCCGGCCTTGTTGAAAGCCAATCTCGACACCGTATTGCAGGGTTTCGAATCGATGAGCGCTCATCAAGGCCTCGTCCGGCAGAGCGAAGCGATCGCATTGATCGACTATCAGAAACCCGAATGGATAAACCTACCCTTGGAGGCTTCCGAACTGGCTTCAGCGACGATACAAGGCGCACAAACCAGCGTGCAGGTCAGAACCGGCTTATGGCGCACGCAACGGCCGGTTGTTCATTACGAGGATTGCCATCGCTGCTGGTGGGTGTGCAGCAGTTTTTGTCCCGACAGCGCGATCTCGGTCAATGAAGAAGGGTTCCCGGTCATCGACTACGAGCATTGCAAAGGCTGCATGATCTGCGTTGCGCAATGCCCATCGCATGCGATCGTAGCGATTCCGGAATCCGAAGCCCAACGGCTCGAACGGCAAGGAGAACAACGATGAACCGAAAACTGTTGACCGGCAATGCCGCCGCCGCTTGGGGCGCGCGTCTGGCCGGTATCGATTACGTCCCGGCCTTCCCAATCACGCCGCAGACCGAGATCATCGAGACGCTGTCCGGATGGTTCGAGAGAGGCGAACTTCAAGGCAGAATGACCGTACTCGAATCCGAACATTCGATGATCACGGCGGCCGGAGCCGCCGCCGCGACCGGCGTCCGCGTGTTTACAGCGACTTCGAGCCAGGGCCTGTTGCATGCGATGGAAATGATCTACACGGTGACCGGTTGGCGCGCGCCGTTCGTGCTGGTCAACGTGTCGCGCGGCCTGAGCAGCCCGATCACGCTCGAGCCCGATCACAACGACGTGCTGGCCGCACGCGACAGCGGTTTTATACAGATCCATTGCGCCAACTGCCAGGAAGTGCTCGATACCATGTTAATCGCTTACCGATTGGCCGAACACCAAAGCATCCGCCTGCCGATCATCGTCAATCTGGACGGTTTCTACTTGTCTTTCACGCGGGAACCGGTCGAAATTCCGGATCAAAGCGAGGCCCGGGAATTCGTCGGCGAATTCGACCCCGGACAAATCAAGTTCCGCGCCAGCATGCCGGAAAGCCAGGCAGTCGCGGTATTGGGCGGCTCGCCCTATTCTTATTTCCGATACGAAACCCATCTGGCGATGCTCGAGGCGCTAAACGTCTATCCCGAAATCGCCGACGAGTTCAACGCACGTTTCGGCCGTTTTCACGGTCTGTTGGAATGCTTCGAATGCGACGACGCCGATTATCTGTTCGTGATGATGGGCTGTTTCGCGACCAAGGCCAAAGACGCCGTACTCAGGCTTCGCGAGGCCGGCATCAAAATCGGCCTGCTCCGCCCTCGCCTGATCCGGCCGTTTCCCAGTGCAGCGATCGCGGCCGCGGTCTCCGAAAAAAAAGCGCTCGCGGTCATCGATCAAAATCTGTCGATCGGCAAAGGCGGCATATTGCATGCCGAAATTGCTTCTGTATTGTACGGTATAGGCCAAGCTCCGCCTATTCTCGCGAGCTTCATCGGCGGTCTCGGCGGCCGCGATATTTCTCAGGAAGAATTCTTCGAAATCGCCCAAACCCTGATCAACGCGTCCAAAACCGGAGAAACGCCGCCTCCCAGGCTTTTATATACGGCCCGTGAGTTCAAGGAATTGAAAAATCTCAGAGCGATAGCCCAAGTCGAAAGACAGCAGTTGAAGGAGAATCAGCCATGACCGACACTCGATTCGCACGAATGAAAGACCTGCCTTCGACACATTGGCTGGGCGCAGGTACACCGATGTGCGCCGGTTGCGGCGGACTGCAGGCACTGCATCAAATCTACGACATCCTCGGCAACAAGACCGTCTTCGTCAATGCAGCCGGTTGCATGACGCTGCTCTCGATCTACCCGTTTACGCCATTTCGCGGTTCCTGGCTCTATACCGCGATGGGCTCCGCTCCGGCCGGTGCTCAAGGCATTCGCGACGCACTCGACATTCTGCTGGAACAGAAACACATACCGCCCGAAGAAGACCTCACGACGGTCGTGCTGAGCGGCGACGGTTCGGCCTACGGCATGGGTGTTTCGGCGACGTCGGGCGCGATCGACCGAGGCCTCGATTTTCTCTATATCTGCTACGACAACGAAGGCTACGGCAATACCGGCCAGCAATTCTCGGCCGGCGCGAAGACCTCGACTAGCAAGGGCCCTAGAGGCTATCCGGGCTATAAAAAGGATTTGTTTGCATTGTGGGCCGCGAACAAACCGGCCTATGTCGCGACCGTGATCGGCGCGGAACCGCTGGATCTCGCGCGAAAAATCGAGAAGGCGACTCAATTGAAAGGTTCAAGACTGATTATCGCGCTGTCGCCGTGTCCGACCGGCTGGGATTTCGACCCGAAGGAAAGCACCGAAATCGGCAGACTGGCGGTCAAGACCGGCGTCTGGCCGCTCAAGGAATACCAAGACGGCCGCGTCTCGCATACCAAAATACCGAAGGAGCGCTTGCCGGTCGAAGATTATCTGAAAGTCCAGGGACGGTTCGCGCATCTGTTCGAACCGGTCCGAAACGAAGCGATGCTCGCCGAAATCCAACAGCGGATCGACGATTATTGGGCCGATGTGGTTTAGGCAAAAACTGAAGTTTTTGTACTCCTTGACGAGCGGATGATGCGGAATCGAACGAATGCACTCTAAGTTAAGCTATTTTCATCGGGGCGGCGAAAGTCCGTTGCTCGGGCATACGATACCCGACTATTTCGCCGAAATCGCCGCCCGTTTCCCGGATCGTGAAGCGGTCGTGTCGATCCCACAAGATCGGCGCCTGAACTACGCCGAATTGTCCGAGCAAATCGACGAACTGGCGCGCGGCCTGATCGGTCTCGGCTTCGGCAAAGGATCGAGGGTCGGTATTTGGTCGACCAATAATCTTGAATGGCTGATATTGCAGATGGCCACGGCCCGGATCGGCGCGATCCTGGTCAACATCAATCCGGCCTACCGTCTGCACGAACTCGACTATGTGCTGCAAAACTCGCAGTTGCAATGTCTGTTCACGATGCCGGCCTTCAAATCGAGCGATTATGTCGGCATGCTGGCGCAACTGCTGCCCGCGCTCGAAACCGACACCGCCGACCGCTTCAATCCCACGAAACTGCCGGTGCTGCGCCGCATCGTCATTTACGACCCAACACATCCGATGCAAACCGAACGCCCCGGCAGCGGTTTCACGACCTGGCAGGAAGTCATCGAGATAGGGCAAGACGTCGAAGATCTCGAACTGATCACCGCCGCACTCGACCGCGACGACCCGATCAACATTCAATACACGTCGGGAACGACCGGATTTCCGAAACCGGTCTTGCTCAGCCACCACAACATCCTGAACAACGCCTGGTTTTCGGCGCAGGCCATGCATTTCAGCGAGCGCGACCGGCTGTGCATACCGGTGCCGTTTTACCACTGTTTCGGCATGGTACTCGCGAATCTGCTGTGCCTGTCGGTCGGCGCGGCCGCCGTGATCGCCTGCGAACATTTCGACGCTGAACAAGTCCTGAGCGCGATCGAACAAGAACGGTGCACTGCGGTTCATGGCGTTCCGACGATGTTCATCGCGATGCTCGAACATCCCGACTTCGGGCATTTCCGCCTCGACTCGCTCCGCACCGGCATCATGGCCGGCGCGCCCTGCCCGCCTTCGTTGATGCAACGCGTCATGCACGACATGCATTGCCCCGAGATACTGATCGGTTACGGCGAAACCGAAGCCTCCCCAATCACGCATCTGACCTCACGCGACGACAGTCTGGAAAGGCGCACTAAAACGGTCGGGAAAAACCTGCCACATCAGGAGGTCAAGATCATCGATATTGCCGGCGAGCAAACGGTTCCACTGGAACAGATCGGCGAAGTCTGTTTTCGCGGCTACCATATCATGCTCGGCTATGCGAACGACTCGAAAGCGACCGCCGAAGCGATCAACGCTAACGGTTGGCTGCATTCGGGCGACCTCGGCAGCATGGATGCCGACGGCTATGTCCGTATCACCGGACGCTTAAAGGAAATGATCATCCGCGGCGGCGAAAACATCTACCCGCGCGAAATCGAGGACTTCATCTTTACCCATCCGAAAGTCGCCGCGGTGGCCGTGTTCGGCATACCGGACGAATTCTACGGAGAAGAGGTCGTTGCCTGGATTCGGCTTCATGCCGATACCGAATGCAGCGCTAACGAGATTCGCGAATTTTGTCGCGACAAACTCGCGCATTTCAAGATCCCGAAACTGATCGAATTCGTCGAATCGTTTCCGATGACCGTGACCGGCAAGCTGCAGAAATTCAGGATGCGGGAAATGACCGTTGAAAAGCAGAAAAACTCAGCCCCTCGAAAACCGGCTTGATCTTTCAGAAAAAAGACCCGGCTGTATACGGCGTCGATACTCTGTCTATCCTGATTAATTACTTGCTGTAACCGATATCAAACTAACGTTCATAAAGGCATGGCAATCGCCCCGGCAAATGAAAGGTAGGGAGGTCGATCGCGCCGTTACGTGTACGTCGTTTCGAAGCACCTAAAGCCTACCCGAACAAGGTAATTTTATCGGCATCGTAGGCAACCTCAACTTTCTGCCGTTGACTCGCACATTGCACCAGTCTTTCCAACAGAACCCGAACCTGCCGGCCATCAAGCTCACCGTGCCTCTCAGCGGCTGGCTCATGCCGGCGGTACGCTTGAGCGATCACGCCTCTTTTTAGGACGAAGGCTACCGGGCCGTCATGGTCACCGATACCGCCTTTTACCGCAATCCGAACTATCACCGAAGTTCAGATACGATGGAGACGCTGGATTACCGGTTCATGGTGGAGCTTGTTCAGAGTTTGGTGAATTTTTTTGCCGGTGGGCATGCCGAATGATTCTGTTTCTTTATTTCAGATCTGATTTCTGCTTTGGGCGAATAACGCAAAGCTTTGCGGCAACTTCGGAGCCGCGAAGCGCTGAAAAAATTGTCCGGTAACAGCGGCTGGTTATTCATTATTCGTAGTGGCTCCAAAGCCGGAGAACTTTAACCACCCGTTCGTCTTCAAGTACCTGGTACACCAGGCGGTGTTGAATATTGATCCGCCGTGAATGGGCCCCCGCAAGATCACCAATGAGCCTCTCAAACGGAGGCGGCTTCCGATACGGGTCTTCTGCGATCAGTGCCAGTAATTCCTGGGCTTTTGGCTTCAGCCCCCTGGATGCCAACTTTTTTGCATCTTTCTGGGCTTGCTTGGTGAAAACCAACTTCCATGTCACCAGTCCAGTTCCCCATCGCACTCATCGACAGAGGCACCCATCCCCTCACGAATAGACTCCCGCATACCCGGTACAGAAAGCAGGTAAAGAGTTTCCTGAATTGCAGACCAGTCTTCTTCGGACACCAAGACAGCTTTATTCCGCTTACCCATGATGACAATCGGCTGGTGAGATTCGGCAGCTTCATCAATCAACCGATAAAGGTTGCTGCGCGCCTCAGTTGCTGTGATTCCGGTCATGACGCACCTCTGGCGTATTCAAAATGTCACTAGTGTACGCCTTATAAAACGTACGTCAATACGGACGCTTTGCATAACGCCCGCATTTGCGGCTGGTTTGGAGCGCAGCGGAAAACCAGTCCGACAACATGCGCTTGTTATGAGTAGGTTCGCTCATGCGCCAATTTATATTCTTTGAACGTATTGTAAGGAAACTCGCCTTCACGGTGCTCCTTAAAGCTTTTTTCGGACATTAAATCCCTGATTTTTTCCATTTGCCGTAATATGCAAATGGAGAATAACTTCAATTTAACCTCAAAATTGAGTGTTTCCAATTTTGGTTTTTCAAACGTATTGACTTGTGTACATTCGGTGATTGAAACCAGTATCTTATGCTGTTGCTCTTGATTACGCTTGATGGACCACTTGTACTCTCCGGGCTCATCGTGCCACATAAATTCAGTTTCGTTAGCTCCTTCTAATAACTCAATCATGCTGTTGAGAAGTACTTCAACTGGGTTTTCGAAAATGTGTGTAGGCCCCATTTCATAGACCTTCCCCTCAACAAATATTAAACAGGTGCTCCACCCGTGATTCTCAAGGAAATAGAAAAAATCAATGTCGTCAGGATACCTCATTGTGTATTCCGTGTGAGCTCATAATCGCGGCGCTCACCAGCGGAGTGGGCGGCAAGCTGTAAGCTTGACTGCTGCGCAGTCTGGTGAAGTGCCTTGTTCCGGCGCAAGGCGACGGGACAAGGCCGAACGAAGTGAGCGCCGCGATTCCCGGCGGCGAAGCCGCCGGGAACAATTGATTATCTGGATCTGCATATCTTATGCACTAATTCTATTTTTTGAGTCATGTCTTTCAGAAAGCCTTTTACGCTAAACGGGATAACATGATTATTTTAAAGATAAACAGATTCGGATAACTCCGGTGATCTGAAATTTCTGGATACCGACATCGAAACGGCTGGATCATCAACTACTTATTCATCAATTTTCGCCATTCAGACTCCACCCGCCGCTTCCCAAACGGGGTTTGGGAAGCTTTTAACCATCAGGCTCTCTTTATAATTCCAACTCCCTGCGCTCGGCTCTTTGTTTCAAGCGTCTTTCCAGTTCGTCGACCATTTCGACAGCTTCGGCCATTTCCAGAGAAAGGGCTTCTTGTACGATCTGGGAAAGCTCCTGATATTCCATTTCTGTGATATGCGCTCGCGCCTCGGCGGAGATATGTTGCTTGAATGCCTCGACGACTTTTTGGGCTAATTGTTCATTATGACTTTTCATCGCTGACTCCTTGGTTTATGACTATGCTAGCTGTGTCGATTCTAGCAGTATTGACGCCCCTTAGGCGAAAACATTGTACGCTTTCGTTTCAACGGCAACGGCTCGTTAATACTTCTTTATTCTAAGACATTTGAAATCAATGAATCCAAAATCGAAAGACAAACATATCGTGGTTTTAACCGGAGCCGGAATCAGCGCAGAAAGCGGTTTGAGCACCTTTCGCGACACCGGCGGTCTATGGGAGCAGCATTCTGTCGAAGAAGTCGCAACGCCTTGGGCCTGGCGCGTCGATCCGGGCAAGGTCCTGAAATTTTATAACGAAAGGCGGCACCAGGTCCGGCACGCCGAACCCAATGCCGCTCATTATGCGCTAGCGAATTTGGCGAAGCGGTTCAGAGTCAGCATCATCACGCAGAACATCGACGATCTGCACGAACGGGCCGGTTCGACTGATGTGCTGCATCTGCACGGCGAAATAATGAAAGCCCGGAGCACGATCGATCCCAAGCTAATCTATGACCTCGAAGGCAGGGACATCGAGCTCGGCGACGAGTGTGCCAAGGGCAGCCAATTGAGGCCTCACGTCGTCTGGTTTTACGAGGATGTCCCGGAATTCGAGAAGGCCGCGAAGATCACCGAAAAGGCCGATCTGCTGCTGGTCGTCGGCACGTCGCTGGCCGTCTATCCTGCGGCCTCTTTAGTCGAATATGTCAGACCGGACACCCCAGTTATCGTCATCGCGCCGGAACTGGAAGCGGTGCCGAAAGGCGTCACCTGGTTCAAGGATAAGGCCGCGGTTAAATTGCCCGAACTGGTGCGGCAATGGCTCGATGAAGGCTTGTAGTTGTCATGCCGCCGTATCCGCATTTCCAAAAAGCTAAAGAACTATTTGCATCTTTTCTCGGGTTGCTTCTTCGGTAGATGGCGGTGAAGGCGGTTTGGTTTCCATGGCAATCTCCGGGGCATGACAATGAATAGAAAAAATAATTGGGGTTAAAGAAAAAATAGCGCCTGCAAATCAAGGCCGATCAATCAGATCCTTGGCGTCTCCACGCTTCATGATGTCGTAAACGAGGTCGAAAAACGCACCCATGGTTTGCTTATCTTTCAACAGCACCCTGGCCAAATCATTATGCTATTTCATCGCGTCAACCGTTGCCGCCCGAACAACCCGAGGCAAATCGCCTTGCAATGCCTGCTCTTTGGTGTTGTTTTCCACCTGCTCCGTCACGCGATTATTTCTCATCGCAATATCGACAATCTGGGAGGTAAAGTGCCGTTGCCCCACATCGCCGGAAATATCGCCGAACAACTCATTCATCCGAGCAATGATTTGACTGATAAACTCTTTTTCCCTGTCGCTCGGCCCCGCTTCATTCGGCTTGATCGGTTTTAGCAGATATTTTTCGCCTTCCTCATCGACTTTTTGTTCGGCACGGATTTGATAGTTTGCCAGGACCAGCCCGGTCAGATAGATCTGTTCGGGGGCGATGCCCGCCAGGCGTTTACTGTAAATCTTCGCGAACGCGGCGAAATTTTCCAGTTCCGCATCGTCGACAATGTAGTTGTAGATTCGCACCAAGCGCCCCAGATCGGTTTTGAAACGCATCAAGCCTTCCCGCTCTATGGCGAATTCGCTGCGCTGAGATTCCGCGTATTCCCGCGCTTTTTTATCGCCTTCCGCTACCGCCTTGTCGATCGCGGCATCCCATTTTTCGATGGCGTCCGACAATATTTTCAATTTGCTGTTGAAGACGTCCGTGGGCCGCTGGGTCGCGCTATAGAGCTTTTTATGCAGGCTTTCGTCCGTTTCCCTGCCCGGAACCGCTTTGCCTCTGGCCTTTTTGAAAACTTCAAGGTCTTCGAATTGGTAAATGCCCGCATTGTCCAATAGCGCCTTCGCGTCATAGACGACATTGCAATCTTGAACGGACTCCAATTCCGCGCCGTCGTCGTATTGCTTGAAGGCGTCCAGAATGGTTTACGGGTCGTTGACGAAATCGATGATATAAGTCACGTCCTTGCCCGGATAGGTCCAGTTGAGGCGATTCAGCGTTTGCACCGCTTCGACGCCGCTGACTTTCTTACCCAAATACATAACCACCAGCTTCGGCTGATTAAAACCGGTCTGATATTTATTGGCGACGATCATCACCCGATATTCGGAAGGCTCGAATTCCTGACGCAAATCTCCCGTGGCATCGGGATTGAGATTGTATTCGGTGTATTCTTTTTCGATATCGATACCGAGGAAATCCTTCTCGTCGTCTTTGCCGAACGATTGGCTTTCAACCTTGCCGGAGAATGCGACCAAGGCTTTGATATGCTGGAGATTGTGTTGTTTGATGTATCGATCGAAAGCCAATTTATATTTGACCGCCTGCGCTCGCCCGCCGGTGACCACCATGGCTTTTGCCTCGCCGTTCAAAAGCCCCGCAATATTCCGGGTGAAATGATCGATGATGAACTCCACTTTCTGAGAAACGATCGTCGGATGGATTAAAGTGGACCCCAGGTCATCGGCTATTTTCCAGATGAAGTTGGAAAGGGTCGTGCTGTCGCTGGTTTTAATACTATCCACTAGATCGTTATTTTTCTTAATCGCTCGATGTCGGTCGAATGCCGTTCACTATTTCCGGCACGCACAAAAAATGCTATCTCACCGAATTGCCGGTTTTTTAACGGACTGTCAAAAATGAACCGGCTTTTTCAACCACGATGGGCACAGCCTGCCGCTAGCGGTAGGCCTTCAAACCGGGTCGTCATTCTAACATCGTCACACTGGATCGTACGGACTATCTTATACGCTGTTCAGATCTTCAAGAAGAAAGCGCTCACCGGCCGCGCGTGACCGCCGAAATTTCATGTGCGTTTGTTGCCGCCGACACCTGTCAATTGAGCAATCAAGCCCTATATAAGATAGGGAAGTTATTTATGACTGAATCATTACAGCTTGGGTTAGAGCGCACCGCCGCAACTCGAACCTTGGCCCGCGGTACAGCCGAAACAATGATCGGCCACTTGTATCGGCGCCGAACCCAGGTCTTCAGACAACAAATCGCCGATATGAACCGGATTTTTGCCGCCCAGCGGCAAATCCAACATTTGATTGAAATCGCAGTCATAGACGAAACCTTGCCAATCGATGCTCAACAAGCTTTTGCACATGACCTTGCTCAGGTTTTCCGGTCGATAGGCGTCCTTGAGCAATCGCAGATAGTCGTCAAAGACTTGTCGGCTATCGGTTTCATGCTTTCCGCCCGCCATCAGTACCGCACCGAAACGTTGTATCGGCATGTTGGTAATGGCCAATAAGCGGTTGAATACAATACCGAATTCGCTGCCCAAATGGTCGCGATATTGCTGTTCTAGCGCTTGCTGCGGCGGCGGGAGCACCGGGCCCTGAGGGTTAAATACCAAATTCAGCTCCAAGCCGCTGTCCGGGCGTCCGTAACCGAGTTCATTGAGTCGCTTGAGCGCGGCAATCGAGGACGAAAACACTCCTTTGCCGCGCTGCGCATCGACGTTATCGCCGATATAGCAAGGCAAGGACGCGATAATTTCGACCTGCTGTTCGGCCAGGAATTCGGCGGCCCATTCGTAACCCGGCTCGACCAAAATGGTCGGATTGCAGCGGTCGATGACGTGCAGACCTTGCCGCCTCGCAGTCTCAACCAGCCAGCGAAAATCCGGGTTCATTTCCGGCGAACCGCCGGTCAGATCCAAGATCTGTATGCTTTGTTTTTCGGCGAATTTCAACGCATTTGCCATGACTTCGCGCGTCATCAGTTCGGTACGCTTCGGCCCCGCGTTGACATGACAGTGGACGCAGCTCAGATTACAGAGATAGCCCAGGTTCATCTGCAGCGTCGTCAACTGCGCTCTGCGCAAAGCGGGAAATTCGCTTTTGAGCAATAACGGCTTGCTGTTATACATAAGGCCCCTCATCGAGTGTCGTCAACTCAGGCGTCAACCCATACAAAAAACGCATCAGTTGAACCTGTTCCGGTACCGGCGAAGCCAGTGCTTGCAGTGCTTTATGTAAGACAAGTAAATCGGACGATTCGTCAACATCTTGCAGCACTCGTAGCGTTTGCACCTCGCCCCATTGTTTGACGGCATTGAAAAACTGCGCGCCGGTATCGGCGGTGCTATATTCGACATCGGTCCACCAAGGCCCCAGCAGTGAACAATTGCCGCCGAACAGCCAAAAGCCGCCGTCGAGACTCGGCCCGTACGCAAACCGAGCTTGCTCTTCGTGCTCAAGCCAACTTGAAGCTTGCTGCAAATCGGTAACGGTCATTTGCGGAATATCGGCCCCTACCAACATAACAAAATCATGATTTTCTATTAAATGCTCATAAACATGACGCATGCGCTCGCCCAAACCGCCCTCGCCTTGCCAGAGACACGGCATGCCCCGCCAAATTCCGTTCGTCGCCGCGATTTCTTCGGCCACGGCATAATAGCCTTGAAGCTCGCATGATTGTTCCGCCTGCTTGATGACGGCAACCGTTGACCGAGCCGCCTGCCAATGAAATTGCTCTGCCCTGTCGGTTCCCAGTTTGACCGCCAAGCGTGTTTTGATCGGCGATAGCCCCGGAGTTTTGACGAATAAGGCAATCGCACCGCGTGCGGTCATCAGCAACACGCCGCGCCGGAAGTTAGATTCGCGCTGCTGTTAGGCGGCGCGCAGTCGAACAGACCGAAATGCACGTTTTTGTCGCCCAAGAGCTCGAAATGACGGCCGTAGCGGCTGCCGTCGAGCATGTCGGCAGTGTTGCCGCACACGCGCAACGGCCTTCCGGTTTCGAAATGGTGATGATCGTCAAGATCGAAAAAGTGCGGATGGCCTGCGATCGTGCCTCGGTAAGTCGCGACTTGCCCGAAATCTTCGCAGCGGTCTTCGAGCCGCAGTTTGAATGCCCGTATCGTGACCGAACGAAAACCGATCATGCCGATTTTGGCATGCACCTCGTCATCATCGATGTCGATCGGGCTTTCGCTGACGATTCGCACATCGGGACATCCCAGATCCTGCAAGGCGCGGCGAAAATCCTCCCAATAAAACGCCCCGGCCAGACACTCGCCGAGCAATACCGGCTCCAACTTGAGTTGTTCGGGGATGCGCCGGTCGGCATAAACATCGGAAAAATACAATTCGCCGCCGGGTTTGAGTACGCGGAAAATTTCCGACAGCACGCACCTCTTGTCCGGCGACAAGTTGACGACGCAATTCGACACGACCACGTCGATCGAATTATCGGCGATACCGAGCGAGGCTAAATCCTCGATATAACCCTGTCTGAATTCGACATTCGAACGTGCATAACCGTAACGTTCGGCATGCCAATCACGATATGTTCGCGCGATACCGAGCTGTTCATCGGTCATATCGACGCCGATAACCTGCCCGTTTTCGCCGACCAAACGGGACAACAAATAACAGTCGCGCCCGGTCCCGCAGCCCAAATCCAAGACCGTGCGGCCTTCTAGCGCCGGCGGCAGCGGCGAACCGCAGCCGTAAAAGCGCTCGACGACTTCGGGATGGACATCCTTGAGTAAAGCGCGCAAATGCTTTGGAAAGGCATCGGCCGTGCAACAAGCGCTGGTTTTCAAATCCTGGCTTGAGTTGAGCACTTTGCCGTAATAGTTTTTTATCGAATCGGTTATCGCGGTTTCGTTCATGGCGGTTTCGAGTGTTAGCGTTTTCGTGTGTTCGTGACAAATACTTGAGTCTGTCACGGTCCTTTTTCAATCCTAACGAGATCATGAAGAAAATTTCATTACATTTCATTTCTCCGGGATGATATTGCTTAAGTTTGTTTAGGGTGCGGTTGCTCGCCAAACAAAATGCTGTAAACCCGGCACCTAAATTATCCAAGATAGTTAGGCATAGCCAATGGACTATGGAATTTAGGATTTAACCGTAAATAACTTCCCTACTTTACAGAGGGTTCGGTACCTCGATTGGCAGGTGTCGGCGGCAGGGAAAGCCGCCGTCAAGCCTACACGGACGTATTCACGGCGTCCTGTCAAGCGAGTTACCGAACCCTCAACAAAGCTCGTAGTTCCAGGACGTTATTTATCACGAAATCCTTAAGTGCCGGGTGAATGCATTCATGTAAGCTTAACGACGGAATCCGATCGCCAAGAATGGCGTTTATCAATCTGTAAAAAAACCGGGATAAACCTTACACTCGAATTAATTTTTTGGCGACTCTGTTTTAAGAGAACGGAATGAACTCCATCAAATCCGGCTAAATGCACTGAAATTTTTAATCTTTCTAGTTCAATAACATAAACCTTATACACTGCGTTTATTTTAATTATTCAGCATAAGTTATGCATAACAAGGTACCGGGTATTAATTAGAAATCAATGCCGACGCCAAACCGACCTCATTCGCTGAATAATTACCATTGGTTAAGTCGGGTCGAACGAATTTAATCTCTATGCCGTAATGCATTATTCAACGCTTGTTTGATTCGTTCGCGCGAGCTTCGGGAAAGTGTTACCGATTCGGGCAGCAACTTAAACTCAATCTGGCTTGCGCTTCGTACCGTTTCACGTAATCTTTTCATATCCCGAACATAGCGCCGACACAAGCCGCACATCGCGACATGAAGCCGTAAACCGACCCGTTCCCGAAAAGTCAATTTGCCGTCCATCGCTTTTGTTGCCAGAACACTGGCTTCTTTACACGTCAACATAATCCCAGCCTTTACGCATTAAACCAATTCAAGTCCAGACAGTGGCGCAGCCGCACTCTGGTCCGAGACATCATCACCCAAAAGTTATTCGAGGTAATCGACATCGCTACGCAAATTTCTTCGGTGTCGACCCCGTCGATCTCACGCAGTACGAACAACTGCGCCGATTTAGGCGGCAAACGCTCGATACAACGTTGCAAAACGTCGAAAAATTGCGATTGCTCGAGCGATTTATCCGGTTTGGACCAGGACGAAACATCGTGTTGCCAATTACCCTTTTCGTCGAAAAATTCGTCCTCCCCTTCGATTACCGCACCTTCGTCGTACTCCCGACTCGACTCTTTAGAAATTTTGCGAAAATGATCGATGATTTTGTGTTTTAAAATTCCGATCAGCCAAGTTTGCTCGGAAGCCTGTCCGGCGTAACGATCTCTTGCCCTGAGGGCGGCCAGCAATGTTTCCTGGACCAAGTCTTCGGCAGCATCTGGATTGCGGAGCCGCGCATAGCCGTATCGGTAAAGAATATCGCCATACAAGTCAAGCCATTGCTCCGGCTTTGACAATTGATGCATCATTTAAAACACCTCGTGATTTCATAAGTTGAATTCACGAATACTTTTAGATGAGACGTGAAATCATAAGATAAGCCGCTGCCGAAACGAATGCGGCACAAGGCAGCGTGATCATCCAAGATGACACGATGGAGGCAATCGTGTTCCAGCGCGCCTTGCCGCTCGATACACCGATGCCAAATAATGCACCGACCGTCACATGTGTCGTGGATACCGGCATACCGAGTTGGCTGGCGATAATAACCATCAATGCCGTTGTCGTGTTCGCCGCAAAACCTTGCCGATGATCGATTTCGGTGATTTTATGGCTCATGGTCTCGGCAACATTCCTCGCATTGAGCAGGCCGCCGACCGCCATCATCAGCGATACCAGCAAAATGATCATTGCTATCGACAATCCGGGAGCAAGCAACAACAAGGCGGCTATTTTCGGCGTATCGTTCAATCCTCGCGCGAAGCAGACCGTACCCGCGCTCAAAATGTGCAACCTGTCGAATAGCCTCTCAAGATTGAACCCGAACAAATGAGTATGCGCCGATTCCGCGCAGTCCGTCTTCCGAGCCATAATCAGGTCTAAACCAGGTCTTTTAAGCTCCACGGCAATGGCTTCGACAGGAACGAATGAGGCGCGCTCTTCGACGCACAAACAAACATCGTTAGCTGTGTCGATTTGCCGTCCGGCTCGAAGAAATAACGAATAAGCCATAATCGCCAGCAATACCGCCAACAACGGACTCAACAACAGCGGCAAAACGAAATTTTCTACTAGCGCAGCCAGGTTCATGTTGTTTCCAGCCGCAAGCCAACCGCTGCCTGCCATCGCCCCCAGCAAGGCATGAGTCGTCGATATCGGAAAGCCGATACGCGTGGCCAAAATAACCGTCGCTCCGGCTCCGGAGGCCACCGCCGTGATAAAAGGCACCGACTGGACCAATGCATCATCGACGAGACCTTTGCCGGAAAATTTGATGATCAAGTGCTTTGCCAAATAGAGCGCGCAGAACGAGCCCAATAACGTGGTAATTGTGGCCCAAAGCAACGCCGCCCGGTAACTTGCCGTGCCGCTACCGTAAAGCGAAGCAACGCCCTTGAAATTATCGTTGGCCCCGTTCGCATACGCGAGAAAACACACCGAAACAAACAATATCGTAATCATCGGCTTTCCTTTTTAAAGTAGGAATCGTCATGGTAATGAATCCCGATTTAGTTCGCTCTATTCGCGTTGGTAGTTGAAAAGACATCGAAAGCGTCATCCCGGCAGGGATTGCCGGCATCCAGGCCACAAGGACGTGAAATCTCCTCGCCATCCATGGCTTCTAGGCCCCGGTAACTTTGCCGGGGCAACGCCAACTATTAACGCAATATAGCCATTAAATTCGCTATTTTCGACGCCATGCATGATAAAAGCTCAGCCAGCGCAGCAGTTTTTCCGGCGCATGCGCGCGCTTCCAAACGCCGGCCGCGTATTTGTTGGCTTCGGCTAGGGTCGGGTAGATATGGATCGTGCCGAGAATTTTGTTCAGGCCGATGCCGTGTTTCATCGCCAAAACGAATTCGGCGATCAAATCGCCCGCATGCTCGCCGACTATCATCACGCCCAGAATTTTGTCCTTGCCGGGCTCGGTCAGCACTTTGACGAAGCCATGCGCCTCGCCGTCGGCGATCGCTCGGTCCAGTTCGTCGATACCGTAAGTCACGACTTCATAGGGAATGTTTTGCTGCTCGGCTTCTTGCTCGTTTAGGCCGACCCGCGCGACTTCGGGGTCCGTGAAAGTTGACCACGGAATCACCGAATAATCGGTACGGAATTTCTTGAACGTGTCGAACAAGGCATTGACGGCGGCATACCAAGCCTGATGCGCGGCGACATGAGTGAATTGATAAGGACCTGCCACATCGCCGACCGCATAGATATTCGGATAATTGGTGGCCTGAAACGGATCGGTTGCGATGGTCTGGCGCGGCGACAGGGCAATGCCCAGTGCCTCGACACCGTAGCCTTCGATATTCGCGGCCCGTCCGATCGCGACCAGCACTTGATCGAACGGAATGCGGACTGTTTTTCCGTCGTGTTCGGCGATCAGGATTTTTTCTCCGTTTTCGACAATGAATTCCTTCGCGGTATGTTCCAATCTCAAATCGACGCCATCCTGTCTAAAACTTGACATCACCGCTTCCGACGCTTCCGGATCTTCGCGGACTAACAGGCGCGGCGCCATTTCCACCTGCGTCACTCGGCTACCGAAACGGGCGAAGCATTGCGCCAATTCGCAGCCGATCGGTCCGCCGCCGAGCACCAATAAGCGTTTCGGCAGTTCGCGCAAATTCCATAAATTATCGGACGTCAGCGGTTCGATGCTGTCTATGCCGGGTATCGGCGGCACGAACGGGCGGGCGCCCGCGGCTATGACGATCGCTCGCGTCGTCAACGTTTTACTGCCTTCGGCAGTTTCGACCCGCACTTCCCAGGGCGAGATGATTTTCGCCTCGCCGGTCACGACCTCGACGCCAAGTTCAGTATAGCGTTCGATCGAATCGTGCGGTTCGACCTTTTCGATGACCGATTTCACGCGCGCCATCACATCGGCGAAATCGAAATCGGCGCTGCTCTGTCTGATGCCGAACTCTTCGGCGCGCCGGTGCTGGGCCAGCCATTTTGCCGAGCGAATCAGCGCTTTTGACGGGACGCAGCCGGTATTCAGGCAATCGCCGCCCATTTTGTCCTTTTCGACCAACGTGACCTTGGCCTTGACCGCTGCAGCGATATAAGCGGTCACCAAGCCGCCCGAGCCGGCGCCGATCACGACGATATTGTTATCGAAATGCGCCGGCTTCGGCCAATCGGCGAAGACTTTCCGGGCTTGTATCTGCTCGACGATTTTCTTGGTCAATAACGGAAAAAGGCCCAATAACGCGAACGAACCGAGCAAGCCCGGCGACAAAATATCCGACAACGATTCGATCCCCGCAAGCTGAGTGCCGGCGTTGACGTAGACCAACGTGCCGGCCAGCATGCCGACTTGACTGACCCAGTAAAATGTCGATAGGCGAATGGCGGTCAAACCCATGGCCAGATTGATCATGAAAAACGGAAACAACGGAATCAAGCGTAGCGTGAACAGATAAAACGGACCGTCCCGTTCGATTCCGGCATCGATCGTTCGTATCGCCGAACCGAAGCGGTCTTTGACGATATCGCGAAACAAAAAGCGCGCGGCCAGAAAAGCCAGCGTCGCGCCGATCGTCGAAGCAAACGATACGATCACGGTGCCCCACAGTAAGCCGAATAGCGCGCCTCCGGCCAAGGTCATCACCGCCGCGCCGGGCAAAGAAAGGGCCGTGACCAGAACATAAATCAGCGCATAAACAATGGCCGTGGCGACTGGTTGCGCGGCGATGCGGGCTTCAATCGCGGCCTGATGCGTTTTCAGCTCATGTAGGGTCAAAAAATCGGAATATCCGAAATAAAAAAAGGCGCCGATCAGCATCGTGATCACTGCAATCAATATCAGCTTCGGGGCTTTCATCGTGTTTTCCTTGTCGTTTTCATGGTTTGAACCTCAATGGCGAGTGTGTCTATGCTTCAGTCGGTTGTAACAGCGATTTCCTTACAGAAAAAATGCGGAACGGCTTGACGCCGGCCACTTAGAGATCGATCAGACCCACTACTATATCTTACTCACCAGGACCCTCTCGCCGATAGGCCCCCGGCGTTTTCCCGAAGGTCCGTTTGAATGCCTTGCTGAAAGCCGGCACCGATTCGTAACCGCAACGTTCGGCCACGCGTTCGATGGTCATGCCCGGCTCCCTCAGCCAATGCGACGCGATCTGCATGCGCCATTGCCCGAGATATTCGATCGGCGATGCGCCGACCGACGCCGCAAATTTCTCTGAAAACACGGTCTTCGACATCCCGGCGCGGCGGCAGAACTCGGCGAGGGTCCAAGGCTCCCAAGGTTGTTCGTGAATCAGGTTCAGGACGGTAGCTAATCTTCGGTCTTGCATTGCCGAAAACACGCCTCGATCGACGAGCTCGTTCTCGATGCAATGCCGTATTGCCAAGATGAATATGCTGTCGCATAAACGTTCGACGACAGAGCCGCTGCCGAATCGCGGTACGGAAGCTTCCATATTGATCAGCTCGATCAGTCTGGTCAACACGTCGCCGGCCTGGCTTCGTTTGATCACGATTTCCGGCGGTAAGGCGCGCCATATCAAGGATTCGGGCATTCCCAATTCGATCTCGCCGCACACGAATCCCGCCTCCCCGTCCGACCAAGGCGTAAGTTGCGTATTACTCATCGTGTCCGGCAAGTGTTCCTTGCTGTAGGACAAAAAATGTTCGTCCGAATGCGGTAAAAATAAAATAAGGTCGCCTTTTTCCAATAACAGCGGCGCGTCCCATTTCGAAGTGTAAACCCAACCCTCGCCCTTGCTGAGCATATGAAAAAAAACGGATCGATCCGAATTGTGATCCATTAGCCAACGCCCGCACACGCCGCCGGAATAAATCAATTTTGCATGTAAATTCAAGCCGTTGACGAGCGAAGTCAACACATCCATAAAAGCCTCCCGAACGATCGAACAAAAACACCGGAATTCCGGGCATGGCATACGCGGTGGCGATTGCTCATTCTCTAGGCATCGGTATTGCCGTGCCATACCGAAATCGGCCGCCAGGCATTAACCGTATTGCTATCCGGCAGACGGTACGCCAGCGGCCTGGTTTGTTAATCATTTTAATCCGGAGATCCCTAATGTCTTTATTCAAAATCCACACAATCGAACAAGCGCCAGCCGAATCCCGGCCCTTATTGACCGGCGCGCACCAAAAATTCGGCTTCGTTCCGAATTTATTGGGCGAATTGGCGGAAGCGCCGGCAACGCTAGAAGCCTATCTAACGCTGAATTCGATCTTCGACAAAACTTCGCTAAGCCCTGTGGAACGGCAGATCGTCTTGATCGCCGCCAGCATCGAAAATGACTGCACCTATTGCGTCGCCGCGCACTCGATCATGGCCAAGAATATGATCAAGGCCGACGCTCGAATCATCAATGCTTTACGCGAACAAGATCCCATCCCCGATGACAAACTGCAAACATTGGCAGAGTTTACCCGGAGCGTGATCGAAAATCGCGGGTTTATCGACGAACAAGCCCTGAGCGCTTTTACCGCCGCGGGTTATTCGAACAGGCATATTTTGGAAGTCATTCTCGGTGTTACGATGAAAACGCTCAGTAATTACGCTAATCATGTTATGGACACACCGCTCGATGACGAATTCAAAGCGGAGGAATGGTCGAAAGACAATTGAGAATACCGTATCGATATCATACAGGTACTGATTACAAAATCGACAAACCTAAATTCTGCAGCACCGTAGGGATGCTACGCCTACCTTATATCGGGTAAGTATTCAGTCCCCCTCAATCCCCCTTTTTCAAAGGCGGAGGCCAACAATTACGCCTGAATTGCGGTAATTTGCCAACGGGGTCTGAATACTTACTATATCGGCGCAGAGCTACACTTGAGAGCACGTTAAACTACGGGTAGGATTACTGTGGTACGCACAGCGTACCCTACAGTCTTCAAATTTCAAGATTGGTGTAGTATTAATTTCAACTATTAACGCGAACATAGCTATTTTTAAGGATTAACAGAACCCAATGCGCTCGGATAAGGGGAAAAATAATACGACGATTGAATATAGGGATCCGGCGATTTTCGAAAATGATGCTTCAACAAGATTATTGGAGCAATGAGAGGTACTTCGTAGTTCCGGTAACTGTCGATCAATTCGCACAGTTCGGCTTTATCGTCGCGGCTGATGTCTTTTTTTAAATGTCCTTGAATATGTTGCAAAACATTGACGTGATTAGCTCGGGTCGGCATCGTCAACAACATACTCATCAGCTGTAAAATATATTGATAGGCAATCTCGGTTAAATTATCTTTGTTCAGCCCAGCCAATAATTGCCCAAGATCCCGATAGTCGCCGTGACTCATGATGATTAATTTATGCCTCGCATGAAAATCTATCAAGGCACGGGCGCTAAGACCTTCTTTCAACAACCTTTGCCAGCGATACATAACATAAACCCGCTTGAAAAAAAGATCGCGTAAACAAGGATCTTGTAGCCGGATAGATTCTTCGATAGGTACCAACGGAAATCGATGCATGATTCTCAATGTTTCGATCGCCAAACCCTCAATAGCAACCCCCGTTTTTGTAACTGCTTGCTCCGGTCTTTTCATAATATAACCGCAGATTCCAGCCATCTTATCCGTGCCGGAATCGGAAATTGCCGAAGCTTCCTGAATAAGCAAGGACTTTTCTTCTTCGGCCGAAAACGGCTTCCATTCAAAAAAACTCTCGATCACTTCGCTAATCAAACTATCGCGATTAGCCACTTCTTTTTCTCCGGGTTGGTCAAGCAAACAACCACTGATGCCCAATGGGATTTTATTCATAGCAGTCGATACCTAATTGAATCATATTGGAAATTTTCGGTTTTAGCGGAAATATAATGAGTATGCTTCCTTGAGCCACTCGGTCGGGAACTGGGGTAATGAAAATTGCCTACCATTTACCGATTCATCATCAATAAGAGTGTTTTTCTATTCCATTGAGAGATGAATAAACCTCTTCCTGCGGGACAAGTTATTTAACCCGTTTCCAACACGTCTCGGAAGGGGTGACAAACCCATACGCTTCAAGCTAAAAATGGCCAACCCGCATCACGCTCTTTACCAAGCTCCAGCTTGGGAAAGACACCCTAGAAGCCCCCCTTCGACAAGGCTCTCCTGAGCGCAGCCGAAGGGCTCAGGGCAAGAGCTTCCTGAGACCGACACAACCTCCGCACATTCCCTGACTCGCTCGTTCAATCTTTCTTGATTGTCGGGAAGCTAGAGCGTCCTGAACAGGTTACCCAAGCTGGAAGCTTGGGTAACAGCATATTGTAGTTTTTGCGACTACGACTGGCCCCTGCTCGGACACTTGGCTTCGGCAAGCGGAAGCATCTTGCTAATCAGGTCAAATTTTGGCGCCGAATTTTGAACCATGAAAAGAATATATTCTTCGCTAAAACTTAAAAAAATCCTGAAACCAATCCTTCGCTTTTTCAACATCGGTTTGAACACAAGGTGAACTGGTCTTTGGCGCCGATCCGCGAATGAATGGAAATTGCCTCACATTTTCACAGTCCTGATTAGCCAATAACCCTGTGTACGGGTCGATCCAAACCGTGTCGACATTATCCGGCGGCGTCAAAACGACCGGAATACTGGAAATCTGCTGCATCACGTCGGACCAAATCTTTAATGCACCGGTCGACCCGGTTAATCCCGAAGGTTTATTATCGTCTCGCCCTACCCATACGACCGACAGATAATCACCGCTAAAACCGGCGAACCAGCTATCTCGCAATTCATTGGTCGTTCCGGTTTTGCCGGCCAACCCGAAGTCTCTCGGCAAATAATTATAGGCCGATCTGCCGGTACCGTCAGTCATCACTTCCTGCAAAATGGTATTGGTAATATAAGTCGCCGCCGGATCGACCGATTGTCGCACGTTAAACGGGTAACTTTGTAAGCGCTTGCCGTTGCCGTCGACCACGCCGCGTATAGCTCTAAGCGGCGTGACGAAACCGTCTCCAGCTAGGGTTTGATACATTTGCGTGACGTCTAAAGGCGACAGCGGCGAGGCCCCCAATAACAGAGAAGGATATAAATCGACAGACCGATTCACGCCCATATCCTTTAAGGTTTTTGCCACTCTCGCAATACCGACATCCATGCCGATTCGAACGGTCGCGAGATTGTAAGAATTCGTCAAGGCCTTATGCAGCGGCACTTCACCATGTTCAGTATTATCATAATTTTTCGGCGTCCAATTACCTTTGCCACTTTTTACGGTAATCCGAGTGTCGCTGACCGGAGTCGTTATCGTATATTTAGCCGGATATTCCAGCGCGGTCAGATATACCACCGGTTTTATCAACGACCCTATCGGGCGCACCGCATCTAGTGCCCGATTGAAACCGGCCGAGGTTTTATCCCTGCCTCCCGCCATCGCAACAATTTCCGCGCCTTCCCGACGCGTCACGATAACAGCCGATTCCAATTCATTCGCGCGAGGATTCTTTTCAAGTTCGCGCATTTTTACCGCCAATGATCTTTCCACGGCGTTTTGCACTCGAGGCTCCAATGTGGTAAATATTCTCAAGCCTTCGGAAGTCAGGTCGTCGTCTTTGTATTCTTGCTGCAATTGACGCTTGACCAAGTCCATAAAAGCCGGATATCGATTGACCGCACGATGGGTTTGCGGCATCACTTCCAGCGGCTGTTTTTTCGCTTCAT
Organism: Gammaproteobacteria bacterium; assembly: GCA_018830325.1. Taxonomy (GTDB): domain Bacteria; phylum Pseudomonadota; class Gammaproteobacteria; order Methylococcales; family Methylomonadaceae; genus Methylotuvimicrobium. The sequence goes on along the minus strand of JAHJSQ010000144.1, from coordinate 10,601 downwards.
CAGCCTGTTTTAACGTGATAAAACCTTGCTCATGCATTTTATCGAGCACTAACTCCCGCCTTTTTAATGCTCGTTCTGTGTGCCGACGCGGATCGTAATAAGAGGGGCCTCTGACCAATGCGACCAGGGTCGCCATCTGCGCCAAAGGTAAGTCTTTAAGGGTTCTGCCGAAATAGAATTCGCTCGCCAAGCCGAAACCATGGACGGCACTAGCTCCATCCTGCCCTAAATAAACTTCATTGAGATAGGCTTCAAGAATTTCGTCTTTACCGTAACGATACTCGATGATCAACGACATAAATACTTCGTTAATCTTACGCCAAAAACTACGCTCGGACGTCAAATAAAAATTCTTGATCAATTGTTGGGTGATCGTGCTGCCGCCTTGCACAATGCCGCCCGCTCTGACATTCGCCAACATAGCCCGCAGTATCGCTTTGATCGAAATACCGTAATGATTATAAAAATCACGATCTTCTGTCGCGAGCAAGCCTTGAATCAAGGTATCCGGAGTTTCCGATAGTTTAATCAAAACCCGGTCCTCCTTACGAGTCGGATAAAAGCTGCCTATCTGAATGGGGTCCAAACGAGCAACAGCAACCGCCCCCCTGCCCGATAAATCGGAGATATCGGAAATTTCACCCGGTGAAAATCGAATCTGTAATGCACGACTATCCTGAGATTGGTCCCAGAAATCGAACGCACGGGTTTTTACATTGATAAACAATCCCGACCGATAATAGGTCCCTTCGGAAGATAACTGAGAATCTTGACGATATCTCAATTGCTGCAGAAGCTTTTCGAAATCGGCGATGTTCATTCTATATCCGGCATAAAGCTCTTCCGGATTAGCATAGACACGCGCCGGAATCGCCCAACGCTTGCCTTCGAATTGCCTACGAACGTTATAATCCAAATAACCGATGTAACTGGATAATATAAATACGGCAAATACAAAGCCTAATAACAGGATTTTTTTAAACCACCCGAAACGGCGATGAGTTTCCGGGCGCTTTTTATTGCGAGTTGCGCGCCTACGCGGCTTTCTGGTCGTTTTCTTGGGCGTTACGGATTTTTTGGGTTGTCTTGCCATGATGTTGCGGTTTTAATTACCAAGAAGTCATTTAAATATGCGTCCACACGAATAGTAAGCCCATGACTTACCAGTCTTTTTTGAAAAGAGGAAACTATCGACAATCCGGAAGACGCGAGTATTATGACTATAGTAGCGATGATTGCTTAAAGAAGCGTTATCCTAGCCCAGCTTTAACATTTTCCGACCATAAAGTATTGAATAATTTTTAAAAGCTGGGTGACCCCATAATTTTCAATACCTTAGGCCATAAACACTACATTTCTTAAGGCTGGGCTGGAGCCTCTGCCGAACCTTGATATGACACGACGAGGTATTATTTGAACTTAGAAGAACACTAATTATATAGAAAACGCGTGCTTTTATCGCCTTCTATTAATAGTTGCTGCAGCGGAATATAACCATGCTCGATCAATAACTGGCTTGGCTTACCGAAAATATAACCTTGTCCATAATCGATACCTAGATCAACCAAAATTTTAATCAGCCGCGGGCACTCGATAAATTCGGCAATCGTTTTTTTACCGAGTTGCTTGGCAATTTCGCTCATTGATCGGACCAAAACTTGATCGGTATCGTCATTAACTAAATTTCGAATAAATTGTCCATCGATTTTTACAAAATCGACCGGAAACTTCTTTAAATAATTGAACGAACAAAAACCCGCGCCAAAATCGTCCAACGCAAAATGACAACCCAAAGCTCTAATTTGATTAATCATATGCCGAGTTTGCTCGAAGTTATCGACCGCCGAGGTCTCGGTAATCTCAAAGGTGATCCGCTCGGCATTGACCCAAGACAATTCCAGTTTTCTTTTGATGGTCGGCAATAAAGCATCGTCCTGGAAAGCGACTCCGGATAAATTAATCGACAACGATACATTGGACAATTCGGGGGGAAGCGCCGCTAAAAAATCAATCGCATTCTCAACCACCCATAAGTCGATGCTATGTATTAAACCCATTCGTTCGGCAACCGGAATAAACTCGGAAGGGCTAATGACCTTGTTTTCATGCCCCCGCATTCGAATCAGTACCTCATAATGCGAGACCTCGCCGGTTCTAAGATTCACTACCGGTTGAAACATCAAAAAGAAATTTCGCATTAACAAAGCATCCCTAATCAAAGGGACCCAATAAACATCGCGATGCCGTTCTTTGATGGCTTTATCTTCTTCGTTATAAAACCAGACCATATTTCGGCCGTTTTGTTTCGCCAAGCAACAAGCTTGGTGCGCTCTAGATATTAATTCCTCGGGATGCTGAATAACTTTCGCCGATTGCAACGTAGCGATGCCGATTGACGCGGTAATACTGTAGCAAACATTGCCGGTTTGAAATCGGCTTTCATTGAGCCCTTTACGGATATCTTCGGCAACTTCACGCGCCTTAAGGCCGGATATATTATCGAAATATAGACAAAACTCGTCCGAGTCGATGCGAGCAAACCAAGCATCTAGTCTCACCAGCTTTCGAATCGTTGTCACAACATCGATAATCAATTTATCGGCCATATCGAAGCCTTCCAAATCGTTAATCAAACCGAACCGATCCAAGTCTATCAACAACAATGCGCCGTTTTGCTGCAACTTTTGGTTCCGCGTCAAACTCAATCGAATATAGTTTTCTAATTGCGTTCTATTCATAAGGCCGGTCAATTCATCATGAGCGACCAAATATTTTAATTTCGCATCGAGCAATTTTCGCGTCGCCAACTCGTTGATCAACCTTTCCTGTTGCTGGTAACGCATAGAACGCTCGATTTTAAGTAGCAACAACATTTCTACTAAAATAACGAGTTCAGGCCCACGAAGCGGCTTACATAGCTCGTAGATCAGCGACGACGAAACGGAAGCATCGGACACTTGACTTGGGCGTTCGTTTTTAAGAATGATAAAAGGTAAAAAAACGCCCGCTTGTTCACCCGAAAGTGAATAACACATATCTCTAACGTGCCCGCCGGGCAAATCTTCATCGACAATAATCAAGCCTAACTCTTCGGCGTTGTCTACATAGGGTCGAATGATGCGATAAATATCGCCGCATTCAGCGGCAATCGCAAAATTAGAAAACCCTTTATCTATCAAAATCGTTTCAATTTGTGCGACAGTTTTCCGATCCATTCCGGCAATGATGATTTTACTTTGTCGCTGAGAGTTACTTAACATCGTATTCACTGGTTGATGTGTTAAATGCTTGACGGCTTCCGATTCGGACTATTTCTCGATGAAGCCCTTGATTTATCGCAAGCCTCACCTAAGCTTGACTGCAATACACTATAAAATGTCAAAACTTTAACAAGTATAATGAAGAAATCCGTTTTGCCAATGCCGCATTCCGACTCGTCCAATTTAACCGCAGCCGATTTATTGAAAGGCGATCTTCAATTAACATCGCCGCCGGCAATTTATTTCGAGCTAAAAAAAACGCTTGAAGATCCGTATAAATCGATCGTCGATGCCGGCAAAATTATCGAAAAGGACCCGGCTTTATCGATACGCTTATTGAAATTGGTCAATAGCGCTTTTTTCGGTTTCCCATCACGCATCGTCACGATCAGCCATGCCATCACGCTGATCGGCACGCAAGAACTTCAAAACTTAGTGTTGAGCACATTGATCATAGATCGGTTCTCGATGCTACCGAACGGTATGCTGTCCATGCATGACTTTTGGGCGATGAGCCTAAGAAGCGCATTAACCGCTAGAGAATTAGCAGCCCATTGGGACACTGACGAAAACGACGAAGCTATTTTTATTTGCGGCTTACTCCATGAAATCGGCAAACTGGTATTTTATCGCCGCATTCCCGAATTAGCCCGAGAAGTCGGATTACTAGTCGAATCGACCGATGCCGATGAAATAAAAACCGAACGAAACATAATCGGTTTCGATCATTATGAAACCGGGGCGGAACTCGCTAGATTATGGAAGCTGCCTGAAATCATTAGCGAAACGATTGCCTTGCATGCCCACCCCGACAGCACCGGACGCTATCAAACCGCAGGTGCTATTGTCAGATCGGCCAACCGGATAGCTAAAATGGCCTTTTTCGATACTGAAACAGACCTATCGGAAATCGGCATTTCCGACGAGCAACTAAGCGATATCATCGACAAAGTCCACGATCAATTCGAGGAGATTTTCAACATATTTTACCCGCACCGATAACGCGTCATTCCGCCGGTTAAATTATTTCTAATACTATCTTGCCTTGAGTATGGCCTTCACCGATCAAGCGATGCGCTTCGGCGGCTTGGTTTAACGATAAGCAATGCCCGACAACCCCTCGCAAATTTCCGAATTCGATAAATTCGGCGCAACGATTAAGGATTTCGACATGCTTATCGCGCGCCGCATCTAGATCTCGCAACATCGGCGTCAACATCAGTTCGAAACCGATTTTGAGATTGCGCATCCGCGCTTCCGACCAATTCAAGGCTCCGGGGTCGAGAAGCGTGACCAAGCTTCCGAAATGCGCAGTGGCTTCGATGCTGTCTTTGAACACTTCAGGTCCGACCGTATCCAAAACGACATCGGCCCCTCGCCCGCCGGTTAATTCATTAACTCTTTCGGCGAAGTTGCATTGACGATAATCGATTGCTTGATCCGCGCCTAGGCTTAAGACAAAATCAGCTTTCGATTCAGAACTTACCGTCGTTAGAACCTCGGCTCCTTCTAATTTAGCCAATTGTATCGCGACATGACCGACGCCGCCTGCCCCGGCATGAACCAGGACGGTTTGGCCGTCCTGCAAACCGCCGCGATCGAATAACGCGCCCCACGCAGTAATCAACACCAATGGCAAAGCCGCCGCCTCGACGAATGACAAAGACTTAGGCTTAAGCGCGACCCAACGGCTATCGAGCACGGTATATTCGGCATAATTGCCAGGCTCCCGCCCCAACCCTCCATTACAAAACCAAACTTCATCGCCGGGCTTGAAATTTTGTACCTCGGCGCCCACTTCGACAACAACGCCGGCACCGTCGCAACCTAGTACTGCCGGCAGAGCGTCCGGATAAAACAAACCGTTACTTCTAACCTTGGTATCGATCGGATTAATACCGGCCGCCTTGAGCCTGACTTTCAATTCGGTCGGTTTAACGATATTCGGCTCCGCGATATCCGCCAATTGCAACATCTCGGGGCCGCCGGCTCCGGTCATTAAAACTGCCTTCATGTGTTTTTCTCCTGTCGATATGCTTCGCATAGTTCAAGTCGGCGCAAGCCCCGACCACTGATCGTAGTAATGTTGATAGGTATGACGCTTCAGCAAGAATACATTTCCCGAAGTCATGCCGTATATGTCCGGTAGATTATAGCCGTTGAAACGATGCGCTTTGACCAAGGCATAGGCGCCGGCATCCGAAAACACCAATCGATCTCCCTCTTGCAACGGTCGATCGAAACGATATTCTCCGAAAATGTCTCCGGCCAGACATGTCGATCCCGCCAAAATCGCCGAATACCGCCCATTAGGGCAATGCTCAAGCAACGGCGGATGCCATTGGTATTCGAAGACTTCGGGATGATGATTGACCGAGGTATCCAATACCGCGATGGATTTGCCGTCGCTGACGAAACAATCGACGACCGAAGTCGCCAAATAGCCGGCCCTTCCAACCAAGGCCTTGCCCGGCTCAATCAATACTTCGAGTCCGAATTCCTTGCGCAATTGCTTGACCGAATCGATAAAAATATCGAACTGCCCGATTTGATCGTATAAATAACCTCCGCCGAGATTCAACCATTCCAACCTAGAAAATACGTTGCCGAGCCGATTTCTTATCGCCGTCAAGGTTTGAACGAGCGGGTCGAAGTCCGATGCCGAAAAGATGTTATGGAAATGCAATCCTTTAATCCGACCGCTCAGGGCATTCATATCTAACCCCTCCAAATCGATGCCGAGTTTCGAATAAGGCCGACATGGATCGTAGCGCCGATCATCCAAGAACGAGAGCTTAGGATTCAAACGTAAACCGACCGAAGCGCCTTGTTCCCAATACTTTGTAAACAAATCCAGCTGACGATAGGAATTGCAACTGACATGCGAGCAAATCCGCGTCAGCTCTTCGACTTCGTCCGCTCGTATGCCGGGCGTAGTCAAATGCACCGATCCATTTCCGGCCAATACTTCAGAAGCCAACCTTGCTTCGAACAAAGAGCTCACCGAAAAACCATCGAGATAAGGCCGCATCATATGCAAAATCGGCAAAAGAGGCAGGGATTTAACAGAATATAAAACCTTACATCCCGAACGATCGCGAAGATTGCTCAAGGTCTGCAATGTTGATTCAATCGCATCAAGGTCGTAAACAAAGGCAGGCGTTTCTGCTAGCTGTTCCTTTAATTGCGTCCATGACATCGTCAAAATCTTCCCCTACCCTTATAGATTGCAGTTTCTGTTATTACATAATCCATATAAATATCATGCGCCTCCATGACAATTTCAGGCATTATCTGCGTTTCGAAACAGACCCCGATTAGCACCGTATCTTTTCCGACACTTTTCAACAGACGATCGTAATAACCGGCGCCATTACCTAAGCGCCCTCCGCTTCTATCGAAAGCAACACCCGGAACCATGACTAAGTCCAAAGCTTCGGGCGCTATTTCCTTCCCGGACTCGCCCCACCGCTCCTTCGGCGGCTCGAGTATGCCCCACGTTCCAGGCTGCAATTCTTGCAAGCCCTCGAGCTTCCAAAGACCCAATCGGTTTTGACCATCGGCGTCCTTGGTGCAATAAGGAACAATCACCTGCTTATCGCCCGATAACTGCTCGCGAACCCTATCGCGAGTCCTAACTTCGGAGCGGCAATGTAGATAAAACATAACCGTCTTGGCCTGCTGATAAGCGGCATGCCCTAGGAATTTATCGACTATCTCCCGGCTAACCGCATCCTTATCGCGCTGAGCGTTCCGGGCATCATAAGCCTTTCGCCGCTGTTGAGCTTTATCAATGTGCATCATGGTTCATCAAATTGATTTTTCGATTCAAGATCAATTATACCCCTCGTAGATCAAAATTCGGCACCGGGGTGCCCGTCAAAGGACGCCGTGAATACGTCCCTGTAGGCTCTATGCCAGCTCCATGCTGGCAAAGCCTTTGCCGAGCACCCCGGCGCCTCCTCAGGCACTGCCGAAACTTGAAGTACGAAAAGTATATACCTTCTGCGGGACGGGTTATTTAACCCGTCCCCAACTTTTCGGTTTGCCCTAAACATTTCGGCTGACTTCGGCCAAAGTCGAAACGTTTAGGACGGGGTTGCAAACCCCGTCCTGCCAGGGATATCCTGATTTTTGGGCTTTAGCTGAAGAAACCTGCTAATCAGGAAGTCTTTTATCGCCCAAAATACACCAACGTTTTAATTACCCAGTCGTAGTTTACCGCTCACAAAAAGCGCTAGCCATTTTTAAAATGCTTTATTTTCTTTTATACTGGGTCGCTAAACTTTAAAGAGGGGGGAACCCGTGGAAAAACCATTTATTTTACATATGCTCACAACCGCTAAAAACCTAAGTCCGTTCGACGTCAATATGGCGCTCGACGCGGGCTGGGTTTCGGCAATACCTTACATCAATGTAGAACCCAGCGAAGTACGCGGCCTAGTGCAAGATGCTATTTTTTCACGCAGCCCTAAAAGCTTGAAAAAAACCGGCATTTTTATCGGCGGCAGGGATACCAAACAAGCGCTCGATATGCTTAAAACCGCCAAAAACTCGATGGTCCCGCCTTTTGAAGTCTCCGTTTTCGCCGACCCGAGCGGTGCATTTACGACGGCAGCCGGCATGGTCGCAGCGGTTGAAAACGAGTTGCAAAAAAATTTCAACACCACTCTTGAAGGCAAAAACGTGCTCGCCTTGGGAGGTACCGGGCCGGTAGGTCAAGCAGCAGCGGTTATAGCCGCTCAGGCCGGTGCAAACGTAAGAATCGTCGGACGCCAACTCGAAAAAGCCCAGCGTATTGCCGATCTTTGCAGCAACGAATTCGGTGAAGGCGCTATCCAAATCATGGCCGGCGCGGATGCGGACAAAGCCGAATTTATGAAAACCGCCGATATAGTCTTCGCTACAGGAGCCGCCGGAATCGAACTCTTAAGCGCCGAGCTAATCGCTTCGGCACCGCAATTAAAAGTCGCGGCCGATGTCAACGCCGTTCCGCCATCAGGAATCGCCGGACTCGACGCCTTCCATAACGGCACGCCTCTGCCCGGATCGAAAAGCGGCGCAGTCGGCATTGGCGCATTGGCTATCGGCAATGTCAAATACCAAGCGCAAAACAAACTGCTGAAGATCATGCTTGATGCCGAAAAACCTGTCTACTTGCATTTTACCCATGCATTCGAAGTTGCTCGGGACTTCATCAAAACCAAAGCCTAACGATTTTAAATAAAGAGGAAATCCTATGGAGAAGCGCAGCATCCTGCATATGCTGGACCCGATGCCCAATAATAGCCCTTTCGATGTCAATATGGCTTTGGACGCGGGATTCGATGTTTTAATACCTTACAGCAATGTCAAACTGGACGGCGTTCACGGATTGACGCAAGATGCCATTTTTTCCAGGGGGCCAAACGGTGTGAAGCGCACCGGTCTATTTATCGGAGGACGGGATATCGGTCTGGCAATAGACATGCTGAGCGCCGCAGAACAAGCGATGGTTCCGCCTTTTGAAATTTCAGTATTCGCCGATCCCAGCGGTGCATTCACAACCGCTGCGGCACTAGTGGGTTGCGTTGAAAAAGAACTGAAGACCAAGCATAACCTTGACTTGAAAGACGCCAAAGCATTGGTGTTCGGCGGCACCGGACCGGTCGGCATTGCCACCGGGGTCATAGCTTCGCTAGAAGGCGCGGATACAGTATTGGTCGATCATCTTTCAGCCGAAACCGCCAATGATTTAGCTAAAGAATATAACAGACGCTTCAAATCCAACCTAAAAGGCGCCTGCGCTTCTTCGTATGAACAGAAAGTGGAACTAATCGCCGATGCCGACATCATTTTCTGTACCGCGAAAGCCGGCATACAAGTCATCAGCAGCAAAATACTGAGCCACGCCAAAGCACTCAAGGTAGCCGGCGATGTCAATGCGGTCCCACCGACCGGTATCGAAGGCATAAAACTCAATGATTTTGGCAAACCCATGGAGTACGCACCTAACGCAAGCGGCGTCGGCGCACTAGCAGTCGGTAATGTTAAATATCAGTTACAACACCTGTTGTTAGCATCAATGCTGACTACCGATAAACCTTTATTTTTAGACTTTAGAAATGCCTTTGCCAAAGCCAGGGAAATTTTATAAATAACCTTCCTCTTACCCCATGATTCCGTATCGCTTAAATCGATGCGGAATCGATATAATCGAATTTGATGGCAAGCCGCGTTAATTCGACATCGTTCTTCACTTTTAATTTATCGTAAAGCCGATATCGATAAGTGTTAATCGTTTTATCGCTAAGCGTCAGCATACCCGACATTTCTTTTATCGTTTTGCCTTGTAGGATTAACGAAACCACTTCCGACTCCCTTTGGGAAAGCTTTGAGAAAGGAGAATCATTACCGGGCAACTTCATGAATGCTAAATTGTTGGCTACCTCCGCGCACAAATAGCGCTGCCCGGCCATAATTTTTCGAATCGCGGCGACCATTTCATCGACCGGCGAACTTTTGGAAATAAAGCCTAACACCCCCATTTTCAAAAGCTGCAGAGGTATCGGCCCGTCGTTACAAACAGACAGCACAATAATCTTCATGTCCGGATTATCTTGCAGAATTCGCCGACAAGCTTCAACGCCGCCAATGCCCGGCATGCTGATATCCATGACTACCACATCGGGGTGCAACTCTGTCACCGCCTCGACGCTCTCCTCACCGGTTTTTGCCACCGCCACAACCTGAATATCACCGGCTTTATTTAAAAGCGCTTCAACACCGGAACGAACAATTTCATGATCATCAACAAGCAAAACTTTTATCATATTAATAATTCGTTAAAAGGTAATTATTCAGCCCCTGCATTAAAAAAAACTAGAACTTTGCTCCCCTCTTTGAAAAAGGGAAATTCAGGGGGCTGAATACTTACGTTAAAAGCAATATAAAATCAATAGGATCGAACCCCTGATTTTACCTTGGCTCGTTCGATAGACATGTAAAAAATAAATCTCCGATTTCTTTTTTACTCTAGTGTGCCAAAATCGATATTATATTTCAATTCACATGACAATTGTCTTTACTGATTGCTTGGATAATTCACCTCCCTATCTAAAGGAATATTTCCTAACCAAGCGCTGCCAAAATTTCATAACCTAATGAGCGGTACTCAAGCATTCCCACGCCGAGCGCTCATCGTTATACATAAATTGTAGGATACGCTGCGCGTACCAAAGCCGTGCCCTGGCGGTTCGGTTGGCACATGAATATCGCGGGGTTACCATGGTACGCACAGCGTACCCTACGCGGTTCGTCTAGCGTTAGGTGATCCGCTAATGTTAAGTGACAATAAATGGT
>JAHJSQ010000143.1 GCA_018830325.1 Gammaproteobacteria bacterium | reverse complement strand
TTTTAACCGCTAAGCTATTCGCCACAAGCACCCACACAAATTATTTTGATCTGCTTGTTAAAGAGCTGGAAGACTTTCTCTCCCGTTGAGCCCGCCTATTATACAGAGGCTAAACTCAATGTCAAACTTTATTTTTAATCTTTTTCTTTCCTTGGTGCCCAGGGGCAGAATCGAACTGCCGACACGAGGATTTTCAGTCCTCTGCTCTACCGACTGAGCTACCTAGGCGCACCGTGAAAGAGCGCGTATTAAACAGGATTCTTAATTTTGAGTCAAGCTTGTTTTGATCTTTTTTCTGCAGCGACTAATTTATTTATTTAAATCAAACTGATGGCTTTTGAAAAAATTCTGAAGCAAACCCCATCGCATACACTCGCCTGTGCACACGGGAATTCATTAGCGAATATTGACAATAGAGACAAACCACAACTACTTCACCTAACCCGTTTTTTTTGCTCTTATAAAATATCTTGCTATACCTTTCTTACTTAAAATTTCGGTGATGCTTAAGGAGGCTCCGGAGTGCCTGGCAAAGGCCTTGCCCGCATGGATGCTGGCATAGAGCTTACATGGATGCATTCACCCAACACCTAAATTCCATAGCCCATTGGCCATGATTAATAGCCTTAGATCATTTAGGGCTGGGTTCACGACGTCCTTTGACGGGCCCGGTGCAGAATTTTGAACTACGATGGGCATTATTCTTAGAAGGAGCCAAGCAACATCGCCTCAAATGCCGAGCAATACTTAACAGGCACAATCCATTTATACTTTATTATATGAATATCCAATTTTTAGCGCTTAAATCAAACCCGCAGGAACTCAATTAATTTATACTTTTGGATTGCGTCTATTGAAATTTCAATCGTGCAACCCATATTCTGTATTATATCCATGTCAACAATTCAGATTCTTTTCCTTATATGGAATAAGACAGGTAGAATTGTCATACTAACTCATTATTCAACCGGGAATTAGAAGTGAACTTCAGAGGAACAACCATTCTTTCCGTCCGACGCGGAGATAAAGTGGTCATTGGCGGTGACGGCCAGGTCACGCTTGGCAACACTGTTATGAAAGGCAACGCACGTAAAGTTCGGCGCTTATATCACGATAAAGTAATCGCTGGCTTCGCCGGCGCTACGGCCGATGCATTTACCTTGTTTGAGCATTTTGAAGGCAAGCTGGAAAAACATCGCGGCAATTTAACTCGCGCAGCCGTTGAAATGGCTAAAGATTGGCGCACCGATCGTGCTTTACGCAAGCTTGAGGCTTTACTTACTATTGCGGACGCGAAATCCTCTTTGATCATATCAGGAACCGGAGACGTCATTGAGCCGGAACATGAACTCATAGCTATCGGCTCTGGAGGGCCTTATGCACAATCAGCAGCCAGGGCTCTGTTAGAAAATACTCAACTTAGCGCGCGTGAAATCGTTGAACGCTCGCTAAATATCGCTGCAGACATATGCATTTATACAAACCATAACCTGCGCATTGAAGAACTCGACGCTGAACCCAAAGAGCCGACCGAATGAGCCAAATGACACCAAGAGAAATCGTCCACGAACTGGATAAACACATCATAGGACAAGCTAACGCCAAACGTGCTGTCGCAATCGCGTTACGTAATCGCTGGCGTCGTAGCCTCGTTAGCGGGATTCTACGCGATGAAATCACCCCAAAAAACATCTTGATGATTGGCCCTACCGGCGTCGGCAAAACTGAAATTGCCAGACGCTTAGCCAAACTAGCGAACGCGCCATTCATTAAAATAGAGGCTACTAAATTTACCGAAGTGGGCTATGTCGGCCGCGACGTTGAATCGATCATTCGCGATCTCGTCGATACCGCGGTAAAAATGACCCGCCAAGAAGAAATGGACAAGGTTCAAAACAGGGCGGCCGATGCTGCTGAAGAATCAGTACTCGACATCTTGCTTCCTAGCGCCAGCGGCGGCATGCTTTCCGAAACTGAGTCGTCCACGCGTCAAAAGATGCGCAAAAAACTACGCGAAGGCGAATTACACGATAAGGAAATTGAAATCGATGTCCGTGTTGCCCCGCTCGGCGTTGAAATCATGGCTCCTCCCGGCATGGAAGAAATGACGAGTCAATTACAAGGGATGTTTCAAAATCTCAGTAGCAGCCGAAAAAGTACTCGTAAAATGAAAATCAAGGATGCTTTGAAAGTACTGCAAGAAGAAGAAGCCGCCAAACTAGTCAACGAAGAAGATATCAAGCTACGCGCCGTTGAATCCGTGGAACAAAACGGCATCGTGTTCTTAGACGAAATCGATAAAATTTGCAAGCGATCCGAAATGGGTAGCGGTGGCGGTGAGGTTTCCCGAGAAGGCGTTCAACGCGACTTGTTACCACTGGTTGAAGGCAGTACGGTCAGCACCAAATATGGCACAATCAAAACCGATCATATTTTGTTCATTGCCTCAGGCGCCTTTCATTTGACCAAACCATCGGATCTCATTCCAGAATTGCAGGGCCGTTTTCCTATTCGAGTTGAACTTGACGCCCTAACCGCCGATGACTTTGTGCGAATTCTGACAGAACCGGACGCCTCATTGACTGAGCAATACCAAGCTTTATTAGCTACCGAGGGTGTATTGCTAAACTTTTCTCAAGAGGGCATTCAACGCATTGCCGAATTAGGCTGGCAAGTCAATGAAACAACGGAAAACATTGGTGCAAGAAGGTTGCATACCCTATTAGAGCGCTTACTGGAGGAAATATCCTTTAACGCACCTGACCTAAATGAACAATCGATTACAATTGACGCAGGCTACGTCGATGCCCATCTTGCCGAGTTAGCTCAAGATGAAGACTTAAGCCGATACATACTATAGGCGGGACCGTAAACTTATGCGCCTGACTGTACAAGAAATCGACACAACACCGACCGAAATCAAGTTACATCAGAATTCACGAATTTTGGAAATTAGTTTCGATGACGGACACACATTTTCTTTGCCTTATGAATATCTTCGCGTATACACGCCTTCGGCAGAAGCGATAGGTCATGGACCCGGCCAGGAGATATTACAAATAGGCAAGGAAAACGTCACCATCAACGAACTTAAACCGGTCGGCAATTACGCAATAACTCCGGTTTTTAGCGACGGTCATAAAACGGGCATTTACACTTGGCCATTACTTTATAAATTAGGCTTGGAATACAAGGAGCTATGGGCTGCGTACTTGGATAAACTGGAAGCGACTGGACAACCACGTCATCAGTAACCCAAAATCTCCCTCCGATATTATGCGAGCATTCTCGATGCCGAGACAGTTATGTGGCTTAATATTTTGCCGCCTTAAGCCCTTGTCTTCGGACCAACAACCTTGCTTTCGACTAAATTCGATCACTGATTAGCGCCTAACCGGAAAAAAACATGACTAACGAAAACACAACACATTTCGGCTTCAAACAAGTCGCTAAGGAAGAAAAAGTTCAAATGGTCCGGAGTGTCTTCGACTCCGTAGCCGGCAAATACGATATCATGAATGATTTAATGTCGTTCGGCATTCATCGCATTTGGAAACGCATCGCAGTACAACTCAGCAATGTCCGTAGCGGCGAAAGTGTACTTGACCTAGCCGGCGGCACCGGCGACCTAACAATGCTCTTCGAAAAACGCGTCGGCAAAAAAGGGCAAGTCGTCCTTGCAGACATCAACGCCGAAATGCTGCGTAATGGTCGCGATCGCCTGATTGACCACGGCATCATCGGCAATATTCGCTTCGCTCAGGTCAATGCGGAATGCCTACCTTTCGAGGACAACTCCTTCGACTGTGTTTGTATCGGCTTCGGGTTGCGCAATGTTACCGACAAAGACGCTGCATTAAGATCGATGTTTCGCGTGTTAAAGCCGGGTGGAAGGGTCATCGTGCTGGAATTTTCCCGCCCGACCGACAAATTGACCGAAAAGGTTTACGACTTTTATTCATTCAACTTGATGCCTAAAATCGGAAAGTTCGTCGCAAAGGACGAAGAGAGCTACCGGTATTTAGCCGAATCGATCCGCATGCATCCGAAACAAGACGACCTCAAAAAAATGATGGAAAATGCAGGACTTGAACGCTGTGAATATTTTAATTTAACGCAAGGCATCGTGGCAGTACATAGAGGCTATAAAATCTAATAATGCCGCCCCAATTTACCGACGACTCAATCATGACCGTAAAACCCCTACTGCTTAGCGTTTTCGAAACCGCCTTGAATCGCTTCGTCGCACTTGACCGCGATGCCAGTTATTTATTGGCCCCGTTAACCGGCAAAGTGATCCGCATTACCATCCGGCCGTTCAATGAAACCCTCTATCTTTGTCCTTCGGAAACCGTTATTCAAGTCTTAGATGACTACCCTGCCCCGGCCGATACTTTATTGACCGGCACGGCACTAGCATTCGGTGCAAAAGGCTTGGGAAACACATTATTCGACGACTCGATCGAAATCAGCGGCGATAGTGAAGTCGGGCATGCATTCATTAGGCTTTTCGAAAAAATAGATATCGACCTCGAAGAACCACTATCGCGTTATACCGGTGATATCATTGCACATCGCATAGGTAACTTTTTTCGTACCGGCCAACGCTGGGCCGGCGAAATGCTCGAAAGCTTCCGGCTCAACCTAACGGAATTTCTTCAGGAGGAAGTTCGAGACTTGCCCGCAAAACCAGAGGCCGATATTTTCTACCGTAAAACCGGCGACCTGCAAACCGATCTCAACCGATTACAAAACCGTCTCGAAAATCTTGAGAATACCTACACCACGCAGCCTTAACCCTATATTCAAACCAACCCTTTGACTCATCCACGACAATATTACGACAAGGTAACTCAGTGATCCGCCCAAAAATATTGCTGCGCCTGATTCACATCAACTGGGTCCTGGTCTTCCATGGCCTTGATGAAATTGTCCTCAAAACGCACTTATTTCGGCCAATTCGGTATTTAGCCTTCTTATCGCCTACCTTTTGGCTACGGCGCGGAACAGAAGCGCGCGGCGTCAGAATTCGTCGCGCACTCGAAGATTTAGGCCCCATCTATGTAAAATTCGGCCAAGCCTTATCCACCCGTAAGGATCTACTACCTGAAGATATCGCGGATGAACTGGTCAAGTTACAAGATAAAGTTCCTCCGTTTTCCAGTAGTATCGCCCGTGCGATTATCGAAAAAGAATTGGGAATACCGATCAGCGAGGCTTTCGCCGAATTCGAAGACGAGCCGCTAGCGTCGGCCTCGGTCGCACAAGTGCATACTGCGGTGTTAAATAACGGTGAACAGGTCATCGTTAAGGTATTACGACCCGACATCGAACAACGCATACAATCCGATGTAGGCTTGCTATACGAATTAGCTCGCTTTGCCGAACGTTTTTGGAGCGACGCCCGACGATTAAGGCCTCGGGAAGTTGTCATGGAATTCGAGAAATCGACACTAGATGAACTCGACTTAGTCAGAGAAGCCGCCAACGCCGCTAAATTGCGCCGTAATTTTGAAAACTCGGAAATGATTTATGTGCCGGAAGTCCATTGGCCGTTGACTCGACAAAAGGTCATGGTCATGGAACGCATCAAAGGTATACCGGTCGGCAACATAGAACAATTGCGAGCCGGCAACGCCGACTTCAAACTACTTGCCGAACGCGGCGTCGAAATTTTTTTCACGCAAGTCTTTCGCGATAATTTTTTTCATGCCGACATGCATCCCGGCAATATTTTCGTCGAACTCCCTGCCAAATACCTCGCTGTCGATTTCGGCATCGTCGGCACTTTGTCAGAATCCGATCAGCGTTACTTGGCCGAAAACTTTCTAGCCTTTTTCAATCGGGATTACCGCCGGGTTGCGCAAATGCATGTTGAATCCGGCTGGGTTCCCGGAACGACGCGTGTCGAAGACTTTGAATCGGCCATCCGAAGTGTTTGCGAACCGATTTTCGAAAAACCGCTCAAGGATATCTCTTTCGGACACTTATTGCTGCGTTTGTTTCAAACCGCCCGGCGCTTCGACATGCATGTTCAACCGCAACTGGTGCTACTGCAAAAAACCCTGCTTAATATTGAAGGACTTGGTCGCCAACTTTATCCTGAACTAGACTTATGGCAAACCGCGAAACCATTTCTGGAAAAATGGTTTCGCGAACGTCTAGGCCCGAAAGCCAAAATACAACAAGCCTTGCAACAGTTTCCCGAATTAGCGGAGCAATTCCCGGAAATCCCGGCATTGGTTATGAAGGCATTGAACGATGCAGGTCACGCCCGCGCGCAAATGGACCAACAAAACCGCGAATTGCATTTATTACGCAAACAAATCGAACGTAACCAAAACACCACTTTGACTTCGATTTTGATCGGCGCAGCAATGATAGGCGCCGCTATTTTGCTACAATAATACAACGTTAGATCACGCGGTTAACTCGCCACATTCATTAATTTTATACTCCCTTTATCCTAGAAAAAGCGTTTCGCCATGAAGATCATGAAGAATAAGCCTAAAAGGAGCAGTTGGCATGTGTTGTAGACCGTTCGTGCTGAGCTAAGTCGAAGCATGAAGGATCTATACCCCCGTAGATCAAAATTCGGCACCGGGGCAGCCCCACCAAAGGACGCCGTTGATATACCTTTCGCACTTCAAATTTCGGCAGTGCCTGAGGAGACGCCCGGGTGTGCGGCAAAGGCTTTGCCAGCATGGAGCTGGCATAGAGCCTACAGGGATGTATTCACGGCGTCCTTTGACGGACACCCTGGTGCCGAATTTTGATCTGCGATGGGTATACATCCAGCACCTAAATTCCATAGGTCATTCGCTATGATATGAAATCATCAATAATTTAGGCTCAGGCGCCCCCTTTAACGAGCTTACAGCGCATAAATTTGACTAGCTACATTTTAAACCCTATCTCAACTCACCATCAGGAGCCAAACATATGTCGATAAAAAAAATGGTCGATCTGGACTTATCAAATAAACGCGTATTGATTCGTGAAGACTTAAATGTCCCGATCAAAAATGGAAAAGTGGCTAGCGACATCCGCATACAAGCCAGCTTGCCCACTATTAAACACGCTTTATCAGCCGGCGCCGCAGTCATTCTGATGTCGCACTTAGGTCGTCCCGAAGAAGGCGTTTACAGCGAAGAAGCATCGATGAAACCGGTTGCCGAACATTTGCAAGGCTTACTAGGCAAACCCGTACGCTTAGAAAAAGACTGGATCGACGGTATTGAAATACAGCCAGGTGAAGTCGTTTTATGCGAAAACGTGCGCTTCAATAAAGGCGAAGGGAAAAATAGCGAAGAGCTCGGCAAAAAAATGGCTGCCCTATGCGATATTTTTGTAATGGACGCATTCGGCACCGCACATCGAGCCCAAGCATCCACACACAGCGTTGCGCAATTTGCACCGATCGCTTGCGCCGGCCCCTTATTAGCTAAAGAATTGGACGCCTTAGGCAAAGCATTGGAGAGCCCTGACCGGCCTCTGGTCGCAATCGTGGGCGGCTCGAAGGTTTCGACCAAGCTCACCGTACTCGAATCCCTATCGCAAAAAGTCGACCGGCTCATCGTCGGTGGCGGTATTGCCAATACCTTTATCGCTGCAGCCGGATTTCCGGTAGGCAAATCCCTCTATGAAGCCGATTTAATCGATGAAGCCAACCGATTGATGGATCAAGCCAAACGTAACGGAGCTGAAATCCCGGTTCCAGTCGATGTGGTTTGCGCAAAAGAGTTTTCGGAAAGCGCCGCCGCAACAGTCAAAAAAGTCGCCGATGTTCAAGACGACGATTTGATTATGGATATCGGTCCTGAAACTGCGGCGCTTTATGCCGACATTCTAAAATCTGCGGGCACGATCGTGTGGAACGGGCCGGTCGGAGTTTTCGAATTCGATCAATTCGGTGGCGGCACCGAATCCCTATCCCAAGCGATTGCCGACAGCAGTGGCTTTTCAATTGCCGGCGGTGGTGATACGCTAGCAGCCATCGACAAATATGGAATCGAAGAAAAAGTATCCTATGCTTCAACCGGCGGCGGCGCGTTTCTTGAATTTTTGGAGGGCAAAGAATTACCGGCCGTAGCCGTTTTAAAACAACGCGCTTGAGAAACTCTATATCGACTGATTACACGCCAAGGCAAAACAACTCTGGTGAAAAGTTTATCGCATCTTCGCGATTATCGCCTATTTAAACTTAACACCACTGTCTCAGCCTCTCGCGACTGTTACAAACCGTTCGTAATTTGAACCGCAAAAGAGTTATCAGAGTCTTTTATTGAAACGCTGATTTAATCAGCGTTTCCTTTTATAATAGATGCCCTTTTCATCCGGCCTAAAGGCCGGTATTTATTGTTTCACAGGATTACCATGGCCAGAGTTACTATTGAAGACTGCCTTGAGCACGTCGAAAACCGTTTTAAACTGGTGTTGTTAGCCAGTAAACGCGCCCGCCAATTGAGCAAGGGCGCGGAAGAATTTATCCCGCGCGGAAAAGACAAGGACACCGTACTCGCCTTGCGCGAAATTGCTGCGGGACATGTCAATGCCGACAACATCAATCTGCTGCATCGAACCGGCGACGATACCGAAGCCGATTTAACACTCTAATAAAGCCATGTTACAGCTAGCTGACAGTCTCGAACTCGAACGTCCTCAGGATAAACTGATCCGGCGTTTATGCTCGACTCTGGAAAGCTATATGGACCAAGCCCAAATCAACGATATCTGCAGGGCCTATCAGTATGGTGCGGAGGCGCATTCAGGCCAGTTCAGAAAGAGCGGAGAAGCTTACATTTGCCATCCTATCGCCGTGGCCATCAGCCTGGCGGAAATGCGCATGGATGCGAAAGGGATCATGGCTGCGCTACTGCATGATGTCATCGAAGACACGCACGCCAGCAAGGATGACCTCGGCCGCTTGTTTAGCATGGAAGTGGCCGAACTCGTCGACGGCGTTACAAAGCTGAGCAAAATCGACAGCAAATCGCGCGCCGAAGCCCAGGCTGAAAATGTCCGAAAAATGTTTTTGGCCATGACCAAGGATTTGCGTGTCATCATGGTCAAACTAGCCGATCGTCTGCATAACATGCAAACCTTAGGCTCGATGCCACCCGAAAAAAAACGCCGAATCGCTCGAGAAACACTGGATATTTATGCTCCCATCGCCAATCGACTGGGCATGAATCATATCCGCCATCAATTGGAATCCCTCGGTTTTAAAGCCTTATACCCCGGCCGCCATGCAGTCCTAAAAAACGCCGTCAAAAAAGCTCGAGGGAATCGAAGAGAAATCGTCGAAATCATCCAAAATTCGATTAAAAACCGCCTACGCGAAGCCGGCTTGGAATGCGAAGTCGAAGGACGTGAAAAAAATCTTTATAGCATTTATCAAAAAATGCTCAACAAAAAGATATCCTTTGCCGACGTATTCGACGTTTATGCCTTTAGAATTCTTTGCGATCAACCCGACACCTGCTATCGCGCACTGGGCGTCGTCCATAATCTCTATAACCCGGTCCCAGGACGATTCAAGGATTATATCGCATTGTCCAAGGCCAACGGTTATCAGTCCCTGCATACGATATTAATCGGCCCTTACGGCGTCCCGATTGAAATTCAAATCAGAACCCATGAAATGCACCGAATGTCGGAATCGGGCATTGCCGCACATTGGCTTTATAAATCCGATAGCGATAAGGCGGAAAGCGACAAAACCGAGCATGCCCAAGCCCGAGCCAATGAATGGCTGCGTGAATTACTGGAGATTCACAAATCGGCCGGCAACTCCATGGAGTTTATCGATAATCTTAAAATCGATCTCTACCCCCAAGAAGTCTTCGTATTCACGCCTCAAGGCGGCATTATCAAATTGCCACGCGGAGCAACGATCGTCGACTTCGCTTATGCGGTTCATACCGATATCGGCAATTCCTGCGTCTCGGCTCGGGTCGATAAACAACTGGTGCCGTTACAAACGCAACTCGAAAACGGCTTAACCGTCGAAGTCATCACCACATCTTGGGCCCGCCCCAATCCGCTCTGGCTAAACTATGTCGTCACCGCGAAGGCCCGCAGCAGCATCCGCGCCTATCTGAAGAACTTTAAACAACAGGAAGCGATCAACCTCGGACGCCGCCTCCTGGAAAAAGAATTGCAAGGTATGAACTTACAATTGGACACCATTCCATCGGAGCGCGTGAACAAACTTTTGGAGGTATTGTCGGTCAACTCCATGGATGCCTTACTCGAGGACATAGGACTCGGTAATAAAATGCCGTTTTTGGTCGCCAAACGCTTGAGCCAAGACGACATCTCGTCGACGGTTAGACTCGACGATAACGAACAAGGCGTCAACAGCCCGCTAATTATCAAAGGCACGGAAGGCATGGTCGTCACACTGGCCAAATGTTGCCGCCCGATACCGGGCGATTCGATCGTCGGTTTTTTCAACCCCGGACGCGGTATCGTCGTTCATCATCATGAATGCAGAAACAGCAGCGATTCGAGAAAAAAACAAACCGGTTGGCTGGATGTCGAATGGAGCAAGGATACCAGTGGAGAATTTCCGGCTGAAATTCGCATTGAGCTACTCAATCAACGAGGCACACTCGCGACTATCGCCGCAACCATCTCAGAAATGGACTCGAATATCGAAAACGTCACGGTAGTCGATCAGGACGACCGAGTCTCGGTAGATTTGATCACACTCACCGTTAAAGACCGAGTCCATTTAGCCAATATTATGCGCCGCCTGAAAAAATTGACGATTGTTTTAAAGATTACGCGAGTCAAGGCCTAGATAAATACTCTTAAATCAAAATTATCACTCTGCTCATGAATAAAGAAATCATCCATACCCCGGACGCGCCACAAGCCATCGGCACTTATTCGCAAGCCGTTAAAGTCGACAATACCGTTTACTTATCTGGTCAAATCCCCTTGAACCCTAAAACCATGGACGTTGTCTCGGAAGACATTCGTAGCCAGATCACCCAAGTGTTCCATAACTTGAACGCGGTCGCGATAGCAGCCGGCGGCGACTTAACGGACATCGTCAAATTGAATGTCTATTTAACCGACCTCACCAACTTCCCTATCGTCAACGAAGTCATGGGTGAATTCATCAGCGAACCCTTCCCGGCCCGTGCTGCGATCGGAGTCGCTGCATTACCGAAAGGTGTTGGCGTAGAAATTGACGCGGTCATGCATTTACGCAACGAACTCTATCCGGCATAAAGCCAACACTCTACGATGGACCGTAACGATCCACTTGATCAATCGGTCGCTTCATTGGGCGGCATCGGCAAACAAACGGCAAGCAAGCTAGAAAAGCTGGGCATCCGAAGCTGTCAAGACCTGATTTTCCACCTCCCACACCGCTATGAGGATAGAACTCGCATCCAAGCGATAGGCACTCTAAAACCGGGGATGACTGCCTTGATCAAAGGAAAAGTCGAATTAACCGACACGCTGTTGCGAGGCCGTAAAAGCCTGATCTGCCGAATCGGCGACGGCACCGGGTTTATTAGTCTACGTTTTTTTCATTTTAGCGCCGCGCAATTGACGCAGCTGAGCCCTGGAACCTACCTCAGTTGTTTCGCGGAAGTCCGTCACGGCTATGCGGGCTTGGAAATGATCCATCCCGACTACAAAATCCTCAACAACCCCGAACAAACAGTCACCGAAGACACCTTGACGCCTGTTTATCCGCTGACCGAAGGTTTAAGCCAATCCTTACTTAGAAAAGCAATCAAACAAACGTTAAACCTGCATCTTAAACACTTGATCGATTGGTTACCGAAATCGCTTTTACAGCGTTTCAATTATCCTACGCTAATAGAAGCCATCAACTTCCTGCATGCCCCAAGCGAACGGATAACTGCCGAGACATTACTCCAAAACGATAATCCGGCGCGAAAACGTTTAGCCTTTGAAGAACTGTTAAGTCACCACCTCAGCTTGAGAGTCGTCCGTGAGCAAGCCCGCGAACAGCCCGCCTCTCCTTTTACTATTGACGAAACTACCCGTCGGCATTTTCTAAAATCGCTGCCGTTCCAACTAACCGGTGCGCAACAACGCGTCATCACTGAAATCGAAGCCGATTGCAGTCAACAACAACCTATGTTACGCCTGGTACAGGGCGATGTCGGCTCCGGCAAAACCGTCGTTTCGGCATACGCCGCCTTATTAGCCTTGGCAACGGGATATCAAGTCGCGGTCATGGCGCCGACCGAATTGCTGGCCGAACAGCATTTTCGAAATTTTAACGCCTGGTTCGACAGCTTTCAGACTCAAATCATCTTCTTGACCGGGCAAATCAAAGGCAATACCCGAAAAGCCGCGCTCGAAACGCTTGAAGACGGCTCTGCCGGCATCGTGATAGGCACGCACGCCCTGTTTCAAGAATCCGTCACCTTTAAAAAACTGGGGTTGATCGTCATCGACGAACAGCACCGCTTCGGCGTGCATCAACGCATGGCGCTCAGAGACAAAGGCCGTAACGCCGGCATTCGCCCGCATCAACTGGTCATGACCGCCACACCGATCCCGCGAACCCTAGCTATGCTACAATACTCGGACCTGGATATATCGGTCATCGACGAATTACCGCCCGGCAGAAAGCCTATCGTCACTAGCGTCATTCCCTCCGAACGCCGCGAAGAGGTCATTGCCCGTATCGGTAACTGGATCGCTCAAAAACGGCAAGCCTACTGGGTCTGCACCTTGATCGAGGAATCCGAGGCCTTACAATGCGAAGCCGCCGAAAAAACCGCTGAACTACTCACCCAAGTATTACCGAACATTCGTATTGGACTGGTACACGGACGCATGAAAGCCGCCGACAAGGATGCCGTGATGCAAGACTTTAAGAACCACCGAATCGATCTTTTAGTCGCGACCACCGTCATCGAAGTTGGCGTGGATGTTCCCAACGCCGGACTCATGATCATCGAAAATCCGGAACGCTTGGGTCTATCCCAACTTCACCAGCTGCGAGGACGGGTAGGCCGGGGCAAAGACGATAGTTATTGTTTGCTACTCTATCAATCCCCTCTCTCCGACACGGCGAAACACCGGCTCGGTATTCTAAGAGACACAAACGACGGCTTTGTGATTGCCGAAAAAGACCTGGAACTACGCGGACCGGGCGAAGTCATGGGTACCCGGCAAACCGGACAAATGCAATTTAAAATCGCCGATTTGGATCGAGACACGGACCTACTGGATAATATCCCAACGATTGCCGAATCGCTGCTACACCATTCCCCCGATGCCGTTCAACCGTTAATCAAGCGCTGGCTCGGAGAAACCGTCAATTACGCCGAGGTATGATACGCTTGCCGATTAAAAGCCTTTTATTAGCACAAGAACCGAACTGGATCGTCAGTCGCCCCGGAGAACACCGTACGATTTCGCAGTCAGCGCAATCCTGGATCTACGAGCCCGGATCGATCACGCAACGATTGCGCAGCTACTACGGCGATGGCGTCAAAGTAAAAATACTGCTCAATTGTCGGCGCCTGCCTTTTTTAGGCGAACGCAAACGGCTCAAACTCAATCAGGGACGCTACACCTTAACCCGCGAGGTGTTATTGCATGCCGACGGCAAGCCGCTAGTCTTGGCTCGCACGTTGATTCCGGAAAAAACAATCAAAGCCGCTCGGCGCAACCTAGCCCACCTTGGCACTAAACCGCTGGGGGAAGTGATTTTTTCTTATCCTAAGTTAGCCAGACTGGAAATGGATTTCGCGCTTATCGACTTGCCGCTTTGGACGCCCTTTGCCGTCAACGAAGCCCATATCGAACAACCGCTCTGGGCAAGAAGAACCGTATACGCCATCCGCCATAAACCGCTACTGGTTAACGAGTTCTTTTTACCGGAAGTTTTAAACTTGCTTTAAATCGAATTAGGCGCCGACGGATGCTGCAAGAACCTTTACCGCCAAGCGCCGAATATGAAACGTGAGCAGTAGGACTACTCCCTTTATAGTCAAAAAATAGCAACTTTATGAAGGTATGGGATGCGGCTAGCGAGGATGTCGGCAGCAGGGCAGATTTTTGCTCCATGCAAAATCTGCATTCACACCTTCCATGGCGTTTGCAGATTTTTGCTCCATGCAAAATCTGCATTCACACCTTCCATGGCGTTTGCAGATTTTTGCTCCTCGGCAATTGCTCCTGCATTGCCCTAATACGCGCCATCCCTAGCGTTCGATTGCTGCCGTTAAGCCCCCCATGGATGGGTTCACGCCGGTCCTCGATAGACACATCCCATACCTTTTATTCTTAGACGGTTTTTCGATCAAAAGGGAGTAGTTAGCGCTTACCGAATAGATTAGGGCTTTTCGGTTGAGCTTTTTTTTGCAGACAATGGTATGCGGCGCTTTCAAATTTAATCCTAAGCGACTGCGTATTTTTATTTTCTTTGACGAACAGCTCGGCTTCCTTGGCCGTCAAATCCTTGAGCAGATAGGTCGCGATACACATGCAAGGTTCGGCAAAACGTTTTCTGTCGAGTTCTTTATTGACTGAATTCTTAACTTCCCTTTCCACACATTGATCGGCAAATTCGTGTTCGAATTGATGCTTGACTAAATCGCTGACTTCGCTCCCGTGAGCGTGATCATACTTAACATGAGCTTTGCTTTTAACAGGCTCCGAAGATCTCGAAGACGACTTATCGTCCGAGCATCCGGCGATCAAAAAAAAGCCCATCAACAAGACGCCCCACACTAGACTAATATTTTTTATATAATGCATTGTTTTGATAATAGTTTTAAAGTTTAGATACTTAAGGCCAAACGAAACAATAATATGATGATTTCATGTCTTTGTATACCCTAGTACAATACGAGTCGAAACCATCAGTCCTTTACAAGTATATATTTCGCACTTCAAATTTCGGCATTGTCGGAGGAGGCCTTGGGGTGCTCGGTAAAGGCTTTGCCAGCATGGAGCAGGCATAGAGCCTACATGGACGTATTTACCAAGCACCTAAATTCCATAACCCATTGGCCATGGTTATTTGTCTTGGATAATTCATCCAGCACCTAAATAAGCCATGATTTTGAATCATTGCCAAAGACCTATGGAATTTAGGTGCTGGGTTTACGGCGTCCTTTGACGGGTACCCCAAGGCCGAATTTTCATCTACGATGGTTATACTTTGACCCGCTCTAATTAAAAAAAAATCATGACCCATTCAAACGATCTATTCTCCGCAGCAAAACAAGTCATTCCCGGCGGCGTCAATTCGCCGGTTAGATCATTCGGCGGCGTCGGAGGCACTCCGGTTTTCATCGACCATGCTTCCGGCCCTTATGTTTTCGATAGCGAAAACAAGCGTTACATCGATTATGTCGGTTCCTGGGGACCAATGATTTTAGGACACGCCCATCCTGAAGTAATCGCTGCCGTCACTGAAACCGCCCAAAAAGGCCTTAGCTTCGGTGCGCCGACCGAAATTGAAACCCGCATTGCTCAAACCGTCTGCGAACTGATGCCGTCGATCGAGTTGGTCAGAATGGTCAGTTCCGGCACGGAAGCGACAATGAGCGCGATTCGCTTAGCCCGCGGCTTCACCGGACGCGATAAAATCGTCAAATTCGAAGGTTGTTATCATGGCCATTCCGACTCGCTTCTAGTCAAGGCCGGCTCGGGCGCACTAACATTCGGCGTGCCGAGTTCGCCGGGCGTTCCTGCGGCTCTGGCGGAAAATACGATCACGTTAACCTACAACGATAACGAATCTGTCGTCGAGTTATTCAAACAAATCGGCGACAGCATCGCTTGTATCATAGTCGAACCGGTGGCCGGTAACATGAATTGCATCCCGCCGGTTTCCGGGTTTCTCGAAACGCTGCGCCAAGTCTGCGACGAATCCGGAGCGCTGTTGATTTTCGACGAAGTGATGACCGGCTTTCGTGTAGGATTACATGGCGCACAAGGGGTTTACAACATCACGCCCGACCTGACCACGCTCGGTAAAGTCATCGGCGGCGGCATGCCGGTCGGCGCTTTCGGCGGCAAACGACAAGTCATGGAATATCTCGCACCGATCGGACCGGTTTACCAAGCCGGTACACTCTCAGGCAACCCTGTCGCCATGGCCGCGGGATTGAAAACACTCGAACTGATTGCGAAACCGGACTTCTACGAAGCTTTAACCGAGAAAACGGCCAGCTTCGTCAATGGCATGAAAGACCGCGCCAGCCAAGCAGGGATACCCCTTTCAAGCAATGTCGTCGGTGGCATGTTCGGCTTGTTTTTTAGCGAAGACAAGCAAATCACTTCTTTCGCACAAGTTGCTCAATGCGATCAAGACCGTTTCAAACGCTTTTTCCACTCAATGCTCGACAATGGTGTTTATCTGGCTCCGTCGGCCTTCGAAGCCGGTTTCGTTTCAGCCGCGCATAGTAACGAGATCATCGATGAAACGCTGGATATCGCGGCAAAAGTGTTCAAGACTTTATAAACACGCGGATTATACTCATCGTAGATGAAAATTCGGCCTCGGGGTGCCCGTCAAAGGACGCCGTGAATACGTCCATGTAGGCTCTATGCCAGCTCCATGCTGGCAAAGCCTTTACCGAGCACCCCGAGGCCTCCTCCGGCACTGCCGAAATTTGAAGT
>JAHJSQ010000142.1 GCA_018830325.1 Gammaproteobacteria bacterium | reverse complement strand
CTTTGCGATATCTAAACCAATTACGCTAGTATTCATCTCGGACTCCTCTTGTTTTGTGTTTTTACCAAGGTGCTATTTGACACCAACACAGTGAGAGGAGTCCATATCATCATCGTAGATCAAAATTCGGCACCGGGGTGCTCGGCCCCTCCTAAGGTACTGCCGAAATTTGAATTGCGAAAGGTATAAAACTCGAATTATAGATCATATCGATACCTCTTACCGGTCACTACCAAGGAGCCGATCATGGCTGATTGTAACGAGCGCAACCGAATCGAAGAAAACCGGGGCGACTTGCCTCCCTGGTGGTTATGGGGTCCCTATGTCGGC
This sequence comes from Gammaproteobacteria bacterium, assembly GCA_018830325.1. Classification (GTDB taxonomy): domain Bacteria; phylum Pseudomonadota; class Gammaproteobacteria; order Methylococcales; family Methylomonadaceae; genus Methylotuvimicrobium. Next base: position 3,184 of record JAHJSQ010000142.1, on the reverse strand, counting down.
GAGAGGTCCTGGGGTACCGTCCGCGAAGATTACAGTCCGGATGGCGATGCCTGGCGTTATTTGCCCCACGATTTGGCGCGTAGCAAGGCTTATCGCTGGGGAGAAGACGGCTTGGCCGGCATCTGCGATCGCTATCAACTATTGGTTTTCGCCGTCGCCTTATGGAACGGACAAGACCCGATTTTAAAAGAGCGCGCGTTCGGCCTCAACATGTGGGAAGGCAATCACGGCGAGGACGTCAAAGAATATTATTTCTATCTCGACAACACGCCGACGCACAGTTACATGCGTTATCTATACAAATATCCGCAGCGCGCCTATCCCTACGAAGCGTTGGTTCGGGAAAATCAAGCCCGGGGAGGACAAGGCCCCGAATACGAGCTGCTCGATACCGGACTATTCGACGAAAACCGCTACTTCGATATCGAAATCGAATACGCCAAAGCATCGCCCAGCGATATTTGCATCAAAATATCCGCAACCAACCGGGGACCCGACGACGCACCGCTGCACATACTCCCCCATCTGTGGTTTAGAAATACTTGGGCCTGGAGCGAACCGCGCAAACAGGCGCCGGAAATTAAATCAATCGATTCCCCGAATTCGCCCTATCGCTGCCTATTGGCCGATACCGCCAAGCTAGGTGCGCTACCCGGCCTACTTTTCCCATACCGTTTACCCAATTACCATCTATATGCCGAAGGCGACTGCACGCCACTGTTTACCGATAACGAAACTAACACTAGGCGAGTATACGGTACCGACAATACTCAGCTTTACACCAAGGATGCGTTTCACCGCTATCTCATCGATCGGGAACCGTGCCTTAAACCCGACAATTCCGGTTCCAAGGCCTGTTTTCATTATGCGTTCGATATCGAGGCGGGCAAAACGGCCGTAATTCATCTGCGTCTAAGCGAGCAACTCGTCGACGAGCCTTTCCGGGACGCAGAAAGCTTAATTAAACAACGCAAATCGGAAGCCGATACATTTTATCGAACGCTTCACCCCGAACTTGCGACCGAACAAGAACGCTTGGTGCAGCGGCAAGCATTGGCCGGCTTGCTGTGGAGCAAACAAACCTATTTATTCGACGTACGCAAATGGCTCGACGGCGATTTGCCGAGCGTACCGCCGCCGGAGTCGCGACTAACCATCCGTAACCGGCACTGGCGGCATCTCAATTCGATGCGTGTGCTGCTGATGCCGGACAAGTGGGAATACCCTTGGTTTGCCGCTTGGGATTTAGCGCTTGCCAGCATCCCGATGGCATTGATCGACCCTCAGTTTGCTAAAGAACAGCTGTGGCTGATGTTATTCGAACAATTTCAGCATCCGAACGGCCAGATCCCGGCCTACGAATGGGACTTTTCCGATTTGAATCCGCCGGTACACGCGTTGGCGGTCTGGCGCGTTTACAACATGGAAAAGCGCTTGCACGGCCATGCCGACCGCGACTTTCTGGAGCGTTGTTTTCATAAACTAATGCTCAATTTCACTTGGTGGGTCAACAAAGTCGACAGCCAAGGCAATAATATCTTCGAAGGCGGATTCCTGGGCCTCGACAACATTTCGGTCGTCGACCGCAGCCAACCCCTGAACGGCGGCCAAACCCTCGAACAATCCGATGCAACCGGCTGGATGGCGATGTTCTGTTTGAACATGATGCGCATCGCCTTGGAACTCGCGTTGACCAACCGCACCTACGAAAGCCTCGCGACCAAATTTTTGGAACATTATATTTACATCGGCGCCGCAATGAAAAACATGGGCGGACGCCACTACCAACTTTGGGACGAAGACGACGGCTTTTTTTATGACGTGCTCCGGCAACACGATGGGCATTTCGATAAGTTCCGGGTCCGCTCCTTGGTCGGGCTGATCCCGTTATTTGCCGTCGAACGCCTCGAAGCCGATTGGATCGCCCCATTTCCATCGTTCCGAGCCAATCTGCAATGGTTCCTGACAAACCGCAATCAATTCGCTCAGTTCAGTTGTCATCCCGTCGAACGGAACGGCCAAACCAATTATTTGTTGAGCATTCCGAATCAAGCTCAAATTAAACGCATGCTGGAACGCGTCTTCGACTGTAACGAATTCTTATCGCCGTTCGGTATGCGCAGTCTATCGAAATTCCATGCCGAAACCCCCTTCGAGTTCGGAGCGAGCAGCGTCCGCTATGAGCCGGGAGAAGCCGAATCCAAATTGAAAGGCGGCAATTCGAACTGGCGCGGTCCGATCTGGTTTCCGGTCGGTTTCTTAATGGTCGAATCGCTACGCAAATTGGATAAAGCCTTGGGTCCCGAATTCAAAGTCGATGTCATGTTGGACGATAAGCCTGCTTCGCTGACTCTAGGCATGCTGGCCAAAGAATTGGCGGACCGCATGATCAAGCTTTTTCAGCCTGACTCCGATGGACGCATTCCCGCTTTCGGCAAAGACAGCCGTTTTCATGACGACCCGCATTGGCGCAATCTTTTGCTGTTTCACGAATATTTTCATGCCGAAACCGGCAAGGGCCTGGGTGCATCTCATCAAACTTGGACGAATTTAGTGGCCGCGATGATCGACGAATGGAGGCGCGAAGAGTAAAGTTATGAATTCGTTTACGGACCGATGTGAAATGAAGGTACGCTGCGCGTACCTAATGATGGCACAAGGCAACACATGAAGGAACGTTAAACTACCGGCGGTACTGCTGTGGTACGCACAGCGTACCCTTATGTTTCGAAATTGGTGTAGTATTAATTTCAACTACTAGTACGAACATAGCCTAAAAAAAACACGTCCCTGTGTCATGCGGTAATCCATTAGGTCTTTCTCCTTACAGTAAATTTGTCTTCGGCGACGTTCATTCAAAAGACGGTGTTTAGGACTCTTCCTTAAAATCTCCTTTCCTGACGGAAAATCCAGGAGAAAATGGGAAATTAAACAAAGCCTAAACACTTAAGAATCGAGCTGTTAACGAATATCGACCGAACCTGTGTTCGCTACCGAATTACGGCCTATCGCTTGCGTGTTGGTCAAGGTGTTTTTAGACGCGTTGATCACGGTCGATTTTTCGACTTTCGAACCGACCACGTTGATAGAACCGGTGCTAGCGGCACTGTTGCGACCGATGGCTTGCGTGTTGGTCAGCGTGTTTTTGGAAGCGTTGATCAAAGTCGATTTTTCGATTTTGGAG
>JAHJSQ010000141.1 GCA_018830325.1 Gammaproteobacteria bacterium | reverse complement strand
TCCCAATCCGCTCCCGGCGGATTGGTCTTTTGGATACTTTTCTTTGGACAAGCAAAGACAAAATCGCCTGGAGCGATTTTGAACAGCTTTAGCTGGCCCGCAGGGCGAAACCCATGGATGGGTTTCGTAGCAGTATCGCGGTTGTCGGTCCGCGAACCGACTACACATAAGCGTCGCGATAGCGACACAAAGCCTTATTTAGGTTTCAAGCATACCCCACACCCTGTTTGATCCCCAAATTGGGAATTGCTGCAGAATCTCCACAAAGCTTACTGTTTCGGGAAGTTATTTTGTACATATTCCTTAGGCATCGGTCAGGTCGATTAATCCGGTTAACCAATTGATTTCGATGCGCCATACCCATTGATCCAATTCCATCGTCAGCCGTCCGCCGGTTGAAGAGCCGTCGCCGAAGAAGCGGACACTGGCTCGACCGTCCTGGCTGTACTCGCTTTCCGCCGTCACAAGCCTGACTTGGATATTTTGCGGAATCTGGTAAACCTTATCGCGAGTACTTATATAATAGGTGTTGTCGCCGAAATCGATCGTCACGGTCGTCTCTTCGCCGAGCATCAGGGCTTGCCCTCTCGCATAACGCAGGGCCGAAATCATATCTCGTGCCGCCGTTTTAATCGTCGTTGCATCGTTGCCGGATGAAATCGATATACCGACCGCGCCGAAGGCCAGCACCATGATAAACAGCACTACAGCCAATTCGATCATCGTGAACCCGCGATTTGCTGGGTACGATCCCATCTTAGTAAAGGACGCCGGAAACCTCGAATAAATGCTCACCAGGTAACGTTATTGCCAACTGACAATATCTTGATCCTCGCCTTCTCCCCCTTCTTTTTGATCGGCACCGAGCGTATACAAATCGAATTTGCCATGCTCGCCAGGCGATTTATAAAAATAAGGTTGTTGCCAAGGATCCAAAGGAATCCGGTTTTTCCGTAAATACGGGCCGTTCCAACGGTCCACGTCATTAGGTTTTTCGATCAGCGCCTGCAAGCCGTGTTCGGTGGTCGGATAACGCCCGACATCGAGCTTGTACATATCGAGCGAGGCTGAAAGATCGGCGATTTGAACGATGGCGGTCTTGGTTTTCGACGCCCCCATATGCTTCATGACCTGCGGACCGACAACACCGGCCAACATCGCAATAATGCCCAATACCACGAGTAATTCGAGCAAGGTAAAACCGCTGTTTTTAATTCTCAGTCGTTTCATGTTTTTTCCTAAAAAGCCAAATCGTTTACACTCAAAATTGCCAACAAGATTGAAATAATGATACCGGCAATCATGAGCCCTAAGGTTATGATCAACACCGGCTCCAATAACGCCAACATACGCTGAATCGATACTTTGAGCTGTTTGTCGTAAATCGTCGCGACACGCAACAGCATCTCTTCCAAACGACCGGTTTCCTCTCCCATCCGGATCATTTGCATCGCCATTTTAGGTAATACCCCCTTGTCGAGTAAAGCGTCGGACATATGACGACCTTGTTTGAGCTGCTCTTCGGCATCTCTGACCGCGTCTACCAGCGTTAAGTTCGACACGGTCTCGCGGACGATCGTCAATGCACTGATGATCGATACGCCGTTTCCTAACAGCGTGCCGAGTGTACGTGTAATGTTGGCGGTTTCCATCGCGAGTAAAATGTTGCCCACCAACGGCATTTTGAGAAACCGGGCATCCCATTCTTTGCGAGACGCCGGCTCCGCCAGTTGATGATTCATATAAATGTAGGCCGATACTATTATCGCCAACAATAACCACCAGTAGTTTTGTAGCCAATTGGCCAGGCCCACGACAACCTGAGTCGGCACCGGCAATGCCTGGCCGGCGCTTTCGAACATCTCGGTAAATTGAGGCACGACAAAAGTTAGCATCACAAACAACGACGCAAAAGACATGACCATTAAAATGATCGGGTATATCAGCGCGGTGCTAACCGTATCCCTAAGCTCCCGCGAACGCTCGAGATAGTCCGCCAAGCGCACCAAAACGCCGCCCAGATTGCCGCCCGCTTCTCCGGCTCGGATCATATTCAGATAAAATTTGGAGAATACGCCGGCTTGACTCTGCAAGGCATCGGCAAGAGACGTCCCGCCTTTGACTTTTTCCAATACGCGCGCGAGCAATTTGCTCAATTTTTCATTTTCCTCGGTCAAATCAATTAACACCGAAAGCGATTTGTCGAGAGGTAGGCCCGAATCCAGCAAGGTCGCCAACTCGCCGGTCAACATCAATACCTCTTTTTGCGACAGCCTAAGCTGTTTAGCACCCAGTCTTAATCCGAGAAATGTTCTGCCCTTCGATAAAGAAACGTGAAGCGGGATAAAACCTTCCGTTTGCAATTCGGCGATCAAAGCCCCTTCGTCAGCGACTTCACGCAAACCTTCTTCAACTTCGCCGTTATTGTTTACGGCTTTATACGCATAGAGTGCCATCAGGATTCCGTCGTCACGCGTAAAATTTCTTCCAGAGTGGTCAAGCCCTGCAAGGCTTTGACCAACCCGTCTTCATACATGGTAAGCATTCCCTCGCCAATTGCCAACCGGTGAATTTCCCCAGCTTCCGCATGCGCCATGATCAATCGACGAATGGGATCGGTCATCACCAAAAATTCGATGATCGACATCCGCCCTTTATATCCTAGGCCGTTGCAGGCCTGACAGCCGGTTGCTTTATAGAGGACCAAATCGCCGTCCGATTGAAAATGTCTCAACTTCAATTCTTCGGCCAATGCGGAATCGACCGAATAAGCGGTTTTACAATGAGGACAAAGTTTTCTGACCAAGCGCTGCGCTAAAATTCCGTTGACCGTCGAACTTAGCAGGTATTCTTCCAAGCCCATATCCAATAAACGCGTCACACCGCCCGCCGCATCGTTGGTATGCAGAGTAGACAATACCAAATGTCCGGTCAACGCCGATTGCACGGCTATTCGTGCGGTTTCGATATCGCGCATTTCGCCGATCATGATGACATCGGGGTCTTGTCTGACGATGGACCGGAGCGCCGCGGCAAAATTTAATCCTATCTGCGGCTTGGCTTGAATTTGATTGATGCCTTCCAATTGATATTCGATCGGATCCTCGACGGTGATGATTTTACGCTCGGCCGTGTTCAGTTGTTTAAGCGCCGTATATAAGGTAGTCGATTTACCGCTGCCGGTCGGCCCGGTAATCAGAATAATGCCGTGCGGTTGACTCAATACTTCGACAAATTTTTCGTATTGCCTACCCGCAAACCCGAGGGCTTTAAAATCCAATACTGTCGCCTCTTTATCCAATAGGCGCATTACGACACTCTCGCCGTATAAAGTTGGAATCGTCGAGACCCGCAAATCCAATTCCTTACCCAGCATTTGCAGCTTAATTCGGCCGTCTTGCGGCAAGCGGCGCTCGGCGATATTGAGTTTGGCCATGATTTTTATGCGCGAAAGCACGGCCGCGGTCGATGTTACCGGCGGCGCATCGATATTTTGCAGCACGCCGTCGACGCGCAAGCGGACTTTCAAGCGCTGCTCGAAGGGCTCGATATGGATATCCGAAGCTCGGCTCTCAATCGCGCGCTGCATGATCAGATTAACCATTTTGATGACCGGCGCTTCACTCGCCATATCTTTAAGGTGTTCCAGATCCTCTTCGCCAATCTCGTCTGTCTCGAGATTGGCAAATAGCTTATCCATTTGGGATTTACCTTCGCCGTATTGCAGTTCGAGCGCGGCATCGATTTCCGACATCAGTCCGACTTTCGCAATAATCGGCTTAGCGGTAGCCAGTTGCAACGCATCCAACACAAAGCGATTTTCCGGATCCATTACCGCAACATGAATTGCATCATCGGTATCGCGCAAACCGATTACATGAAATTGTTTCAGAAATCGCAGGGACACATGACTGGGCAGAGGCGTTTCAAGCGGGTAATCCTCGACCCCGACTTTTTCTACGTCATGCGTTACAACAAAAGCTTCCGCGATATCGCTTTCCGAACAAATACCGAGTTTAATCAATAAATGCGGCAAGGTTTCGGCCACGGTCGACTGCATGACTCGATCGACCTTTTTTAACTCGGCATCGGTCAATTTATCTTGGTGCTGTAAATAACTAAGAAAGGGGTGGTATTCAGGCGCGTACTTGGCAATTGAGTAATCCATTGAACAGTCCTGGCTATATAGATTCGGGCAGATTATAAACCATGGGTGCAATTAAAGCTGAGGTTAATAAAACTTGAGAACAATGCTTCGATAAGCCCCCAGACCAATAATAACCTATTTCAATACTATGAAATAACCAAGCCCTTACGAGTCAAAATATTTTATCCGTCTCGAGATAAGCTTCTCTTATCCGGCCTTATGTCAGAATATTTAACACTTATCTCAAAGCAAATCATTTAGTCTTTCAAGACTCCCAAAAATACCCAGACATTCATATGTAACTGTTTTTCCGTACATTAATTTATTAACGGTTAAGCAAAAAAACAAGTCAACTAACATCCGCCTTTATTCTTTTGCAAGCAAAATCAGATCCAGTTTTTAAGTTGGACCAAATTTATTGCATCATTCGTCAAAATTTTTTACATCATCCTTTTCCCCCAGCCCTTCGGCAAGCCTAAGCGCCCCAAAGAACAAAACAGCCTGTAATGACGCCCCATACTTTCCTTGTCTTTCAGTTGTTTACAAAATTTTCCCTGCAAACGCTGCTACTTCTCATTAACAATGAATATTTTCTTTTCTTGGCGTTTGGCGGATTTAATCGTTTTAAGCTTTTGTTAAGACATAAAACTGTCAATAATTTTTACATCATGAAATGCAGCCACCAAAATAAACGCGCCCTTCGTCACAAAATACATTTTATTTAATTGACAATTCAATGCCTTGAAGGAACAAAATCGACTGATGGCACGCTCTATGCAAGTGCTTTATGCGAAAACAAAAAAACACCTTGCCAATTACAAGCATCTACTATACGGCAAGCTGAAGCGCATTTAACGTATGAATTACTTTCTACCTTAAGCGCTTTTTAACGAAACTAACGAATAATTTATGAGGCATTTGGGATAATGCCTGGATTATGACGGCTCGACAGATCTATTTAACTGCCCGGGCCAGATAACTTGAAACAATAGGGATTTTTTAGCTCTATTAAGTTAAAAGCCTTACCCGTTGCGAGGCGGGGGCGGAAAGCCAAGAATCTGATACCTTCCATTTTGCATCAGATAGTCTGGCCGCACTTAATTTCAAACATATTAGAGGTAATTATGTTGAAAATTAAAGCACCGTTAAAAAAATTAAGCGCTGCCGTTGCACTGGGTCTTTTTGCCGGTACCGCTTCTGCGTCAGTTTCTATCTATGACACCTTCCACTATGATTGGTCGGGCGGCGAAGCGCTTTATGCTCCTTTTTTCGAGGACAGCGAGCCTGATTGGGCAGCCGGCCGCTTTACGGTAGATCCTTTTAATTGTCCTAATGGCTGCTTATTGGACAGCGTTCGCCTATCTTTAGCAGCCGACGTAACCTACCAACTAGGCGATTCAATCTCTCTTAAGGATCCATCCGGAAACGACGGCATATCGCTAGCTGTTTATAGCAATAACTTTTTAGGAGGGAGTACTCACATTCCCGGAGAGAAGCTGTTCGACTTATCGATACCCAACAGCTTTGAGCAGTGGGACATTAACGGAGGCAATGACGTTTGGTTCGACGCACCGTCGCAAGATCCCAATGAAGCGGCGCTTTTACAACCAAACACAGCCTATTGGCTCTTTCTCACCAATGAAAGCCTGCCGTTTACCCTATTATGGTCCTATGACGGAGTCGACAAACAAGGTGAGTATTTTGCCGCTTATTGGAAACCACTCGGAGCACAAGGATCGCCGTATCTTTTTGAAGTAATGGGCACTAGTTGCACTACATGTTCGGCACCAGTTAGCAATGTACCTGTTCCAGGGGCTATTTGGCTGATGGGCACAGCAATGATCGGACTGGTGACTTCCTGGCGCAGAAAGTTTGCTTAATGAAATCGAAGACATTCAAGCGTAATACAGATTATCAGCCTGCATCAGCCGGTAATTAATCTGAGAAAAAATAAATTAATAAAATTGAGCACTTAGCTCTTTTAATCACCGCGTTTGCCATGGATGCGGCGATTACCATAACAATCATGGCAACCATACTTTAATTTTAAAGTAAAGGAGTTTCTTATGAAAACCAAAATCACCACCACAGCAGCAGCCGTATTGCTCGGCATTTCAACCCTGGCCAGCGCCAACCCTCCAGGCGCTCCAGCCATATACAACAATGGACCTGCAGCGCCGCTGTTGAACATGACCAATATGAGAGACACTGAAAGAGCGGCTTTCGCTCTTTACGAAGGTCTCATGCAAGCCACCGAAGCGCTTGTTTATGTAAAGGGGTGTACGCCTTTTTCGGCACCAGTCAGCGCCTATGTTGACGGACACACTTACAATCAACTCGAAGTCAATTCATTTAACGGCGTAAGACTTGACGCGACACTGCAAGCACCGGTTGCCGGCTTTGGTCAAAACATTGACGTACTCCAAGCAGCTCCAGGCGTTTTGAACAACGTTGGCGTAGATAGCCTGCGCGGTAGATACACTTACAACCATCTTAATAACTTGATGGTCAACGAAAGAACCTCTTTAAGAGTTGCAGGCCAAAACGGAAGACCCGACCTGTTTTACAGCGCAGCCATCAAAGATTTTTATCATGGCAATACTTACGGCCCAGGCCAATTCTATGAAATCTATGATTACGGCTTGCAAGTCCTGTCAAAATCCGGCTATCCGGTCAACAAATGGTGGCAAAAATCCAAAGCGGTTCGCGACAACGGCCAACAAGGCTGTACCGTATTCCAAAAAGACCGCTTAGTAGGTGTCGGCGCATGCCGCATCACGTTGTCAACTGTAGGTTACAGCCAACCCGGTTTGTTCTGGCAAGACGGCTATTTGACCGTTTCTCAGGTCACTCCAAGCGCACCTGATACCGAACTGAATGGCTGCAGCTTGATTCAGGCGCCATAACCCAGCTCGATATACCGCCCGATTAAATACCGGGCGGTATTTTCTACCTTGATCGAGCTTTATGGGTATTAAATTACAAAATAATTGATCGATAGTTGTTATTTAATATTCATTTATTGAATAGAGCTCGTGTTCGTTACAACCAAAACAATTGCCATATATATAATAATTATTTTAACAACCATGGCAAAACAATACTTTAAAAAATAAAGGAGTTTTTTATGAAAACTAAAATCACCACCACAGCAGCCGCCGTATTGCTCGGTATTTCAACCCTGGCCAGCGCAAACCCTCCAGGTGCTCCTGCCATATACAACAATGGACCTGCAGCTCCTCTGTTGAATATGACCAATATGAGAGACACTGAAAGAGCGGCTTTCGCTCTTTACGAAGGCCTCATGCAAGCCACCGAAGCGCTTGTTTATGTAAAAGGATGTACGCCTTTTTCGGCACCAGTCAGCGCCTATGTTGACGGACACACCTACAATCAACTCGAAGTCAATTCATTTAACGGTGTAAGACTTGACGCGACACTGCAAGCACCGGTTGCCGGCTTTGGTCAAAACATTGACGTACTCCAAGCAGCTCCAGGCGTTTTGAACAACGTTGCCGTAGATAGCCTGCGCGGTAGATACACTTACAACCATCTTAATAACTTGATGGTCAACGAAAGAACCTCTTTAAGAGTTGCAGGCCAAAACGGAAGACCCGACCTGTTTTACAGCGCCGCCATCAAAGATTTTTATCATGGCAATACTTACGGCCCAGGCCAATTCTATGAAATCTATGATTACGGCTTGCAAGTCCTGTCAAAATCCGGCTATCCGGTCAACAAATGGTGGCAAAAATCGAAAGCGGTTCGCGACAACGGCCAACAAGGCTGTACCGTATTCCAAAAAGACCGCTTAGTGGGTGTCGGCGCATGCCGTATCACACTGTCAACCATTGGCTACAGCCAACCCGGCCTGTTCTGGCAAGACGGCTATTTGACCGTTTCTCAGGTCACTCCAAGCGCACCTGATACCGAACTGAATAGTTGCGGCTTGGTCACTACTGCTGGCAATTAATTATTAACTTAACGACTGAATTAAAACCACTCGGTACTGAACCGGGTGGTTTTAATAAAGACAAGCTTCAATAGCTATATCTACTAGCATAAATATTAAATTGCACACTTAACTATAACCGATCGAACAGGCTTGTAATTTACTATTTATTTTTAAATTTATTTCAGTATATACACACCTTTCAGAAATAAAATATCGGTATTGGACATTTGGAATATTGAGGTAATAGTTTTCTGTTCAGCCATTGCTCTATTTGAGCTCCAGGCACTGGAACTTAGCCAATAAGCAAGAATAATTTAATACTTATTTCTATAATTCTCTTACCGGATAAACTAGCACTATTTATTGACTAAACACTGTTTTTTCCTATCGGTATATCGGTTGTTAATACCGAGAATGAGATTGCCCTAGGACCCGTGCAATTTATAAAACCAGAAATTTTATAGATTGACTAAAACAATAATATTTTGGGAAATTTATGAAACGTTACGCTATTCTCCTGGCTAGCTTTGCTTTTTTACTTGGCTTATCTAACCTTGCCTATACGGAGGAACTTGACCCAACTGCCGACGACAAAATTGTAACTGAGCATAACTTAATGCCTGGCGAAGCTACTGTCGATGAGTCCGAACCTACTTCCGAAGACAATATTACCGACGATTCCGATGTAACAACACCCGTGGTACTATCGCCACAAGAAAAAACCGCTGTTTCTTTGTATGAAGGCATTATGGACATCGTGAACGCCAAAATAAATGCAAGCAGCTGTTTTATTATGAGGGGCAAATATCAAATTACCTTATTTGCGAGTGGAGCTGACGACCAACGAAAACAAAACAACATGGTATCAGCCAAACTTCCCGGCAATACGACCTATCTATTAGCTGGCCCAAACTATGTAAATATGCCCGATGCATCAGGTGTTTATGTAGTTAGCACCCGAGGCCCAACTTCGTATGAATTCACTCCAATCGATATTTACCGGGCTATATATACATTTGACGGAGCTGGTGAAATGATGTCAATGACCGGAAATTTGGAAATAAGAGATTTCGTTTCAGTAACTCATCGATTTAGCACGCTAGCCATAACCAATTTTAACAGCAGCTCTTCTACTGAAGCACAAGAGGAGTACGTCACTAACATCGGCTGGGGGATGAGTTCGCTTTCAAATCAAAAATTCCCCCAATCAAAATACTGGGAACGCATTAAATTTCAACGCCATAGTAACGATCAAGGACGAACAATCTTAGTTAGGGATTTATTGACCCTCCCCACATCATGCCGAATTACAATCGATACAACCGGCTATAACAATACGGATTTTATTTCACAACAAGGCCATATTACCGTCGAATCAGCAATTCCCGGCGATCCGGTCGATGAGCTTAATCCATAGCTTTTTCGTGAGCTTATGCCCTCTTAGAAAAGAAAGAGGGCATAATAAGATTGTTAACCAAGAAACCCTCCTAACCCACCAACGTCCTACTCTACAAAATGTAGATTTAAGCGGGAAATTGAACGCTTACCTTTTTTTGGCTATCTGATTAGATTTACAAATAAGCTGATGTGAAGCGGGCTTTTACTAAACACCTCCATAATGAAACTCAATAAAGCTCTAACTTCTCCCTGTGGAAAAAAGCTGAAGGACGAGAATTGATGATTTATTTCATTCCAACTCTTCTTTATACCTTCCGCACTTCAAATTTCGGCAGTGCCGGAGGAGGCCTCGGGGCGCTAGGTCGATTTTGCTCCTGCAAAATCGACATTCACGCCATCCATGGCGCTCGCAAAGGCTTTGCCAGCATGGAGCTAGCATAGAGCCTACATGGACGTATTTACCCAGCACCTAAATTCCATAGCCCATTGGCCATGGTTAATTGTCTTGGATAATTTAGGTGCTGGGTTTACGGCGTCCTTTGACGGGCACCCCGAGGCCGAATTTTCATCTACGATGAGTATATAAATAGTAATTGACAGGCCCCAACCATGAAGATTTCACTCCCCATCTTATTCGCAACAACCTTAGGCTACAGCTTAATAGCTCAGGCAGACTTGGTGCCTCTAAAAGCACCGAGTATGTTTGACAAAGGCCCTGCAGCAATGACTGCGATAAACCTGAATAACGAGGAACAAATAAGCCTAATACTTTTAGATAGCGCACTTGATCTTGCCAAATCCGCAGCTCTCGCCACTGGCTGCGAATCAGTCGAGGGAGACTATTCGGTAGAGGTTACTGTCGAAGGTGTAAACAACAAACCGAAAACCAATGCTATCAAAATCGTTTCACCCGGAAAAACGGAACCGCTTATTTTAAATGCGATAGCGGAAGAACCCGATTCCTTTCATGGAAAAGTCTTCACTATTAATCAAGCAAAAAGCAGCAAACTAAAAGAAACTCTCATCTCGGAATTCTCCGGGTCTGCCCATATCAACCGCGAATTAACTCTTTTATCGATACAAAGCAGTGCAATTGTCTTAGGGCAAAACAACATCTCTAGCCCCTATCTAAACTTACGATTAAAGCACTTCTATGAAGAACCGAAATCAGATAACAGACAGTATCTATCGGGCTGGGGATTCGCGTCATTATCAAAAGAAGGCTTCCCTGTAAATAAATTCTGGGTCCGTTCAAAAGCATTGAAAACCGACGGGCAGCTTAAGCGAGTCGTTTTACAGGAAGATCTGTTAATTGGATTCTCCGCGTGCCGTATCGTTATCGATAGCGCCACCGATATAAAAAAGAAGACCGATGAACAAGAAAAACAGAAAAGTTTTGCTTTCAAAGGAACGATGACAATTTCGAAATCTCAACCCAACGAAAACCTTCCCAAAGCTAACCAAATTTAGCATTCACAATTAGTTTCCGGCTGACCGACGCACCTTATACTTGAGCATTAACGGCAGCCACAGTACACTTCGAGCAAAAACTGCCGATCGAAACGATAATGGCGTTCGATAATTATAATTAGCCCCTTCATGTCGAATAAAAAAATCACGGTAATCCAAGTTTTACCCGCATTAAACAGCGGCGGCGTCGAAAAAGGCACGCTCGAAATAGGCCATTATTTGGTAAAACAAGGCCACGAATCGATCGTCGTTTCTGCTGGCGGACGCATGGTCCCACAACTCATCGACGAGGGCAGTCGGCATATCGAAGCCGATATCGGCGCGAAAAGGCTATTGACGCTAAAATATATCCCATGGCTCAAAAAACTCATGCGCGAAATCCGGCCGGACATCGTTCATGTTCGATCGAGGCTACCTGCTTGGGTGGTCTATCTAGCTTGGAAAAGTTTGCCGGCCCATGAAAGACCGAAACTGGTCTCGACCTTTCATGGGCAACATTCGGTTAACCGTTATAGCGCAATCATGACTAAGAGCGAGCGCATCATTACGGTTTCTAACATGATGCGCGCTTATATTTTGCATTCCTATCCCGATGTCGATCCTGGCAAGATCACGGTAATTTATCGCGGTGTCGATACATCCCTTTATAATCCGGATTACCGACCGAATGAGTCTTGGCTAAAAGAATGGTTTAGCGCTTATCCGCAAACCGAAGTGAAGCCTCTATTAACGTTCGCGGGACGATTATCAAGCCGCAAAGGCATCGAAGACTTCATTGCCATCCTTTCCGAATTAAAGCAAATGAACTTACGCTTTCACGGATTGATCGTCGGCGAAACCGGTCCGAAGAAAACTGAATACAGGCAAACACTCGAGCAATTGATCCACGAAAAGCAACTGGGCGATGACATCACGCTTACCGGTCATCGTAGCGATTTACAAAACATCATCGCCATCTCAAAAGCCGTTTTTTCTCTATCGAAAGAAGCGGAATCCTTCGGTCGCACCGTTACTGAAGCTTTAAGTCTCGGCGTT
The DNA here is from genome assembly GCA_018830325.1 of Gammaproteobacteria bacterium. Lineage (GTDB taxonomy): Bacteria > Pseudomonadota > Gammaproteobacteria > Methylococcales > Methylomonadaceae > Methylotuvimicrobium. Next base: position 1,113 of record JAHJSQ010000141.1, on the reverse strand, counting down.
CCTGTTATTGCTTATAGCCATGGGGGCGTCAAAGAGCAACTGGATCTTTTATTTCCGCAAGGCAATATTGAAGTAGGGAATATTCAACAAGCCACCGACACCACAAAAAAATGGCTCCACGACGGACCGCCTACGATTCAGCCTAATTCTCTCTTCACGCTGGATAAAATGTGTTCGGAAACACTGAAGGTGTATCAAGAACTATTGGATCCGGGATTCGTGATATCGCAGTAACTTATAGTAACGCTCATGAAGGCCAGGTCATCGCCCCGGCAAATGAAAATACGAGCTATGGTGGGTGCGGTCACTCGCCCGACAGGACTTATTTACCCGTAATGATTTACACTCCCTTACGTTCCCATGCTACAGCGCTCATCGTTATACATAAGTCAAAAATTACTGTTTTGCAATCTTAGCTAATGAGGCTTCGATACCATTTTTTGTCGCCCAACGTTCCCGACTTTCCCTCACCTAGCGTTAGGTGAGGGAAAGTCACTGAAGTTCAATATCCGCCAGATTTATCAAAAAGCACCGTTTCCAGGTATATGACGAACTGTGTTTAGCAAGTTTACCGATACTTGTGTATAACGGCGAGTGCTGCAGCGTGGGAATGATAATTGCCGGGGGACTGAATAATTACATTTACCCAGCACCTAGATTATCTATGTAATCAATCATGGCCAATAGGCTATGGAATTTAGTCGCTGGATTTACCACGTCCTGCCAAGCGAGTTACCGCCCCCTCAACAAAGCGCATAGTTCCAGGGCGTTATTTATCACCAAACCCTAAGTATGCCACTGAGTCTATCCACCGATAAAAATCATCCTGATTAGCAAGTTTCTTCAGCTAAAGCCCAAAGATCAGCATGCCCCTAGCACGACGGGGTTCGTAAGCCATGCGCGTCAAGCTAAAAACGGCCAACCCACATCACGCTCTATCCCAAGCTCCACCAGCTTAGGAAAGCCCCCCCCCGGAAGCTCCAGCTTCCTGAACAGGTTACCCAAGCTGGAGCTCTCATCGTTATACATAAGTCAAAAATTACCGTTTTCCTCGTTCCCACCGCTCCAGCGTGGGAATGCATACCGATCTTGCCTCGGCTGACAAGGTATGGG
>JAHJSQ010000011.1 GCA_018830325.1 Gammaproteobacteria bacterium | reverse complement strand
CGGTTGCTCGATTGGCAGGTGTCGGCGGCAGGGCAGATTTTTGCTCCTCGGCAATTGCTCCTGCATTGCCCTAATACACGCCATCCATGGCGTAATGCAAAATCTGCATTCATGCCATCCATGGCAATCAGATTCCGCCGTCAAGCCTACAAGGATGTATTCACCCAGCACCTAAATTCCATAGCTCATTGGCTATGGTTAACTACCTTTGATAATTTAGGTGCTGGGTTCACGACATCCTGCCAAGCGAGTTACCGAACCCTCAACAAAGCCCATAGCTCCAGGACGTTATTTATCACGAAATCCTAAGTCAATTTTACGATAGCAATAACGGCGGACACGGTTAAACCTAACGACCAAAACATAAACCGATCCATGCGTCGGGTAATAGCGGTTAAATGCTTGTCCATTTGTTCAAAACGCTTATCGACTTCCTCAAAACGCTTATCGACTTGCTCAAAACGTTTATCAATTTGCTCAAAACGCTTATCGACTTGTTCAAAACGATTATTCATATCGGAACGCATTTCTTCAAAACGTTTATCGACTTGCTCGAAACGCTTTTGAGTCATCTCAAAGCCTTGCATCATCAACTCTCGCTGATGTTTAAGCTCCTCCTCGACACGAACGATACGCTCACGAAGCTCAAGCTCATAACGTACATTCGCATTAACCACTTCCGGACGCGCCGCAATACTTTGATCGATGAGTTTTTGTATTTGTATTAAATCTTCTTGGGCGAGTGCCATCTTAATGGCTCCATAAAAAACAGTAAGTAATAGCGGATATACTAGCCATAACGCTTTGGTAAAACAACTTCTTGGGTGAATGACTGAAATTTCCAGTTTGAACATGTTCACGCAGTATACTGCACTGGGCTTTATGGAGACCTTGGAACTGGTCGAACTCAAAGGCGAGTTAAAAAAGAAAATCAACCAACTGCTCAAATTCGATGTGCTCATCATCGACGAGTTGGGCTACCTGCCGATGAACAAACAAGGCATGCACAACCTGTTTCAGTTCATCAACGCGCTATACGAATACCGCTCGGTGATCCTGACCACCAACAAGGAATTTACCACTAGGGCGAGTTTTTTATCGATGACAACGTCGCCGTGCCCATCGTCGACCGCATCATCCACCATTCACATATTTTTATGCTCGGAGGGGAAAGTTATCGACTCAAATCAAAGCTAAATCAAGCATCGTAACCCTGGAAAAGTGGCTCAATTCTGTTGGCCATTGACAAAGACGAAAAAGGCATTTGGCACTATACCGACAAGGCGCCCGACCTACGTCATCCGTAATGATTACGGCGACCTGGTACAAGTGGAAGTCGCTTTTGTCGAGCACGAGAATACTTTGGGCAATCCGGCGTTGCCGCATCGCTTTATCGTGCCTATCAAGGCGGAACTGTCAGAGCGGACAGGTTTCTTGTCTGTCTTCTTAGTTTTAGCCCTATCCTAAGCTTTGCTTTTTTAATAAATTGGTATATTGCCTACAGCTTTAATTTGCATAGGAGCTTGCTAATGGAAATGATTATATTTGATAAGCATAAGTTTGTTCGCAAATTGCAAGAGGCGGGCTTTGATCAAAAGCAAGCAGAGGGATTGACCGAAGCAATACGCGCGGCAATTGACGAACCCGAACTGGTAACTAAAAAGATTAACAGGTTGAGCTTGCGCCCATCAAAGCCGATCTGAATCTTCTCAAATGGATGATGATTGCACTCATCGCCCTTGCGATTGCCAATTTCTCCAAGCAATTTTTATAATCACTCCCTGGATATGTCTATCGAGGACAGCCGCAAAGCCTACTACTTGTAGAAGTTATTTTGCGCATATCCTTAAGCCCGTTGCAAACGCTCCGGAATCACCGTAAAAAATTGTTTGAAATGCGGCATGAAGCTGATTGTTATCGGTATCGAGAACAAGCAATAAATCGCCGCCGCCTCGCCAGTCGACACGCCGAATAGCCATTGCGGCATCAGCAAGGTCATCAAGGCCATGACGCAGTGGTAGGAAGCCATCTTCCAATTGTCGGGCCAAATATACCCGCTCAACGCCAAGGCGAACAATGATCCATGGGTTACGAGCAAACCGAAAGCACTCGGTATTGCATAACCTATGTGATAAATCCCGCTATAAAGACAAGCCACTTTGTTACCGATAAAGTTCGGCTCGATTCCGAATAATTGCCACTCCTTAGGCAGGAAATTAAAGATGAGGAATAACGAACTCAAGGTCGCGCTAAAGTAGAACGCTTTTTTGAGTGCTTCTTTATCGGAGGAATAACTTGCCAATGCCGGCATAATCGCAAATGCCTGCAGGCTGATGTGATAAGTCGATAATTCGCTGAGGAAAAGATTTGTGCCGTAACCGCATTGATCGGCAACCGGGTAGGCAAAATATTGAATGAATTCCATCAGTGAAAAATGCAATATTGCGTAGGCTCTGGCCAATCTCACCGGCAGAGTTTCGCTCTTATCTAAAAAAGTCACGCTAGAAGCAGCCAGGCCTACCACGCCCAGACCCAAAGACATATTCGCACTAAAACACATGATCAGTCCGCCATTTAATCGGCAACACGAAGTTTATTATTAAAACCTAAATGCAATCGCTTGGTTGCCGTATCCGAAAAATATCGGCAAAACGCGTAAAATATCCATTTACGCATGAATCGCCGCCCGTAAATGGAAGGATTTTAACAGACTGACGATAATGATGCTTGAGGGAATATCGATTCGAAAAAGTCTCCAGTCCCTGATGTATCCCCACAAAACGCTCGTTCCCATGCTCTGCGCTCATCGTTATACATAAGTCAAAAATTACTGTTTTGCAATCTTAGCTAATGAGGCTTCGATACCATTTTTTGTCGCCCAACGTTCCCGACTTTCCCTCACCTAGCGTTAGGTGAGGGAAAGCCACTGATGTTCAATAT
>JAHJSQ010000140.1 GCA_018830325.1 Gammaproteobacteria bacterium | reverse complement strand
GCGCCAGCTTTTCGATAGTGGCTGCCACACTGTCTTTACTCATGGACTTAATCAACCCTGCGGCAAATCTGCGCAGACAGGTTATGTTTTCAGGTCCATGGCCTTTGCTTATCCTGCAACGATCTTCATTCCAATTCCAATTCCAATCCAGTAGGTAATGATGACTCTCAACGCCCCAATGATCTCTATTGAACTTGAGCACTTGTTCGGCGTTGGCGCTCATCGGCGAATGACTGGTCAGGCCGTAAGCCATCTCAAAGGTTTTTTGGCCGCTTTTTTTGTCGATGGTGTGGCGTTATATGGCAAATATTTGCCCGACGAAAGGGAAATCAAGGTAGTTGTTCAGGAGCGTAGACGTCCAAATAGAGCGTGACTCAATACGACCATGCATCAAGGTGTAAGGCTCGCTATAGTCAGGCGTCTGGCGGTTTTCAAAGGCGAGGCGAATATCCTGGGCGAGTGTGAGTTGGTTATCTTTGGCGGTAAATACATAATGGGCCTGCCGGTCTTCGACCAGATAGTGCGCCAGTTTACGCTGTGTTAAAAGGGCGTCGCCAGTGATCGTTTTATCGGCAATATCCGCCAAGGTATCAATAACAGGGATGAACATCCCAATTTCGTGGGTCTGTTTGAGTTCATCGCTCCCCTCTACGGGCAAAGCACCGACTTTTTTTGAGTGTGGCAGCGTCCAGTCTGATGCCCGACGACGCCCAGGATATGCGTTTGACGACAACCGCCAGGGATGGTGGGAATGCGGATTTTGCCGGGAGCAAAAATCCGCCTTCTTCATCGATCGCGTTACGCAGAGTTTTACCGTCGACAGCCATGCCTTCGTCTGCTTCGGCGAATTGTTCGTTCCAGCCTTGCAGTGCAAGATCGAGTTGTGCGGGATCGACGCTAATTAAGGTTTCTCTGAAGGTGGTGCGACTGGGTACCTGATAACGCCCATTGCGTTTGCGACAGCCAAAACGGGCTCGCGCTTTTTGGCCTAAGTCATCCGCCCAGCTGCCAATCGCTTTATAGCCTTCCATGCCACAGAGCACGGCAGCGGTGGCAAGAGCCAGAATACACGGCAGGGAATGACGCTGCCCCTGCTTACGCCGCGGGTCAGGAATATCAAGATAGAATGTCAGGATGATTTATATCGGAAAAATGAAAGTTTGTTCAGGATTAGTTATATTTCATTGATTCGTAATGTAAAATTATAGAGAACTGTTCCGCCGTGTTGTTAAGTGAGTGAGTTTGTGCCTACAATCCGAATAACGAGAAAATGAGCCATGCGTTCAACGGGAGGGGGCGTGATGAAGGTCGATAGAATAGCCATACCCAAAACAATCTTGACGCTCGGGTTCGTAAGTTTGTTCATGGATTTGTCGTCGGAATTAATACACAGCTTGTTGCCGGTTTTCTTAGTGACGACGCTCGGTGCCTCGGCGTTGACTGTCGGTTTGATCGAGGGCATGGCCGAGGCCGCGGCCTTGATGGTCAGAGTTTTTTCCGGAACGATCAGCGATTTTTTCGGCAAGCGCAAATTCCTCATTTTTATCGGCTACGGCATGGCGGCATTGTCGAAGCCTTTGTTTCCGATGGCCGGTAACGTCGAAACGGTGTTTACCGCGCGTTTTCTCGACAGGATCGGCAAGGGCATACGCGGCGCGCCGCGTGATGCCTTGATCGCCGATGTGTCGCCGCCGGAAATTCGCGGCGCGTGCTTCGGTTTGAGGCAATCGATGGATACGGTCGGCGCTTTTTTGGGGCCGTTGTTGGCGGTGTCGTTATTGTTTCTTTATCAAGGCGATATCGAGTTGGTGTTGTGGGTTGCCGTCGTTCCGGCTGTGCTCGCCGTGCTGTTGATCGTCATCGGCATCGAAGAGCCGAAGGCACGGTCAAGTTACAAACCTGCGCGCTCGCCGTTGAGTTTCAAGATATTGAAGGAATTTTCCGGGCGCTATCGCTGGGTTGTCGCATTGGGGGCCTTGTTTACGATGGCTCGGTTCAGCGAGGCTTTTTTGGTGCTGCGCGCCGCGCAAATCGGCTTGGCGGTGACCTGGATACCGTTGGCGATGGTGTTGATGAGTTTGGCTTATGCCTTGTCGGCTTATCCTGCAGGGCTTTGGTCCGACCGGGTCGAGAAAAGAGGCTTGCTGGCCTTGGGGATGGCGTTTCTGGTTCTGGCCGATTTGATTCTGGCAAACGCCGAGACCTTGCCGATGTTGTTTGCGGGATTGGCCTTGTGGGGTTTTCACATGGGTTTCAGTCAAGGCATTTTGGCGGCGATGGTCGCAGACACCACACCGGCTCGCTGGAAAGGCACGGCCTACGGTTTTTTTAATTTTGTCGGCGGTGTCTTCATGTTATTGGCCAGCGTGTTGGCCGGCTGGTTGTGGGACCGTTATGGCGCCGAATTTACCTTCTATTGTGGAGCGCTGTTTGCTTCGTTAACGTTGTTGATGTTGAAGAAGCGCTATTGATTTGAATGGTCAATGCAACATCAGCCGGATTTGTTCGATTTCTTCCTTGGCCATGTCCAAGATTCCGATGCTGGCATCGATCGTTAGCCCTCCCGAAGCCAGTTTTCTAAAAGCGGGGAGTTGATCTATTTTGGGCATTTTTTTGATGTCGATCTTGCCGATGAAACTATGAAGTTGCGAAATCATCACGATGTCGGCGTAATCCGGTGGGCCGTCATTGTCGCGATACCAGTTCTCGGCGTTGATAATGACATCTTCGAAGTCTTGCGGAAAATCCCATTTACGCAGAATTTGCAGGCCGATATCGACGCGTAGTTTTCGTACCGTTTCGACCAGGTCTTTCGGATTGTCGATAATTTCCGGGCGTTTGTCGGCATGCGTCAATATCGGGACGACGCCGATGTCGTGAATGAGGCCGGCCAGCATCGCCTTGTCCGGGTCGAACCCCGGGGTTTTGTGAGCCAATACCGCGCTGATAGCGGCAACATAGCTGCTGTGAGCCCAAAGATCGGTCATTTTTTTGCGAATCACCGGCGTTTTGGCTTGAAAAACCGCTTTCATCGCAAATGAGGTAATGATGTCCTGAGCCGCTTTTAAACCGACGCGGGTTAAGGCTTCCGGACAGCTTTCAATTTTTCTTCGGCCCCGGTAAAGTGGGCTATTCGCAATTCTGATCAAACGGGCGGTAATGGCCGGGTCGATCTGAACGACTCTAGCGATTTTGGCATTGTTGGCCGTCTGGTCGTTGATCGCGCGTCGAATTTTGAAGGCGACATCGGGTATCGTTGGCAGTTGCAGTTTATCCTTCTGCATCGACTTATAACAATCGAGGTACAGTTGATTTTTGGCAAGGCTCGAAGCAATAGCGGTAGTATCCGGTGATGTGCTCATGTTCTGTTTAATATTCGGGCAAGCAAAAAGAGTTTAGTTTAAAATTGCCCGTTGAGTCGAGATTTCCGTGATTAACCATGTCAGACAATTTTTTCGATATATCCGCCACATTAACGACCATTCGCGATTATATTCGTTACGGCGCCAGTCGGTTTCGTGATGCCGGAGTGTTTTTCGGGCACGGCACCGTGTCGGCGATCGATGAAGCCGCTGCCATTGTTTTACATACCTTGCATCAGCCCTACGATTTATCGCCTGTTTATTTAGACAGTACCTTGACGATGCTGGAGCGCGAGGCGATTCTTGCGATGTTCGAGAGGCGGATAAATGAACGTAAGCCATCGGCCTATTTGACCCATGAAGCGATTTTTGCCGGTTTATCGTTTTTTGTCGATGAGCGCGTATTGATACCGCGCTCGCCGATCGCCGAGCTGATTGAGGATCAATTCAACCCTTGGGTCGATCCCGATTCGGTCAACCGAATTTTGGATTTGTGTACCGGCAGCGGCTGCATCGCGATCGCCTGCGCCTATGCTTTTCCGGACGTTCAGATCGATGCGGTCGACTTATCCGAAGATGCGCTGGCCGTGGCCGCGATCAATGTCGAAAAACATGACAGAGTTGAACAAATCACGCTGTTTCAATCCGATTTGTTTTCGCAATTGCCTCACGAACGTTACGACATCATTGTCAGTAACCCTCCCTACGTGGCCGTCGAAGAATGGCAAAATCTGCCTCCCGAATATCATGCCGAACCGGCGATGGGCTTCAAGGGCGGCGAGTCGGGTCTCGATATCGTGCTGCAAATTTTGGCGAGTGCCAATGATTATTTGTCGAAACAAGGCGTATTGATCGTCGAAGTCGGCAGCAGCGCCGAAACGCTGCAAAACCGGTTTCCCGAAATCCCTTTTTATTGGTTGGACTTTCAGCGAGGAGGCGACGGCGTGTTTTTGTTGAGCGCCGAACAAGTCGATCAATTTCATTCTTTATTCATCGAAGCATTAAATTAATATGTCCGGAAATACGATAGGAAAGTTGTTCACCGTGACTTCGTTCGGCGAAAGTCACGGACCCGCATTAGGTTGTATCGTCGATGGTTGCCCTCCCGGCATGGCGTTGTCGGAAGACGATATTCAAATCGATCTCGACCGACGCAAGCCTGGTACCTCGAGACACACCACGCAGCGCCGCGAAGCTGATCAGGTCAGGATTCTATCCGGGGTTTTCGAAGGCAAGACCACCGGCACGCCGATCGGTTTGTTGATCGAAAATACCGATCAGCGCTCGAAAGATTATTCGAAAATCGCCGAAAGTTTCAGGCCCGGCCATGCCGATTACAGCTATCAGCATAAATACGGCTTTCGCGATTATCGCGGGGGTGGGCGTTCATCGGCTCGCGAGACGTCGATGCGCGTGGCTGCCGGGGCAATCGCGAAAAAATATTTAAAGGAATCGGCCGGTATTGAAATTCGCGGGTTTCTGTCGCAATTAGGCCCCATCAAGATCGAAAAATTCGATTGGCCCGTGGTCGAAACGAATCCTTTTTTCTGTCCCGATAGCGATAAAATCGCGGAGATGGAGCAATACATGGATGCCTTGCGCAAGGAAGGCGAATCGATCGGCGCCAGAATCGAAGTGATCGCGTCGAATGTACCGCCTGGTTTAGGCGAGCCGATTTTCGACCGGCTCGATGCCGAACTGGCCTATGCCCTGATGAGCATCAATGCGGTAAAGGGGGTCGAAATCGGCGACGGTTTTGCCTGTATCGATACCAAGGGTACCGCATTTCGCGATGAAATCACGCCGGAAGGTTTCTTGAGCAATCATGCCGGAGGGGTTTTGGGCGGCATCAGTACCGGGCAAAACATTCGGGCCAGTATCGCGCTGAAGCCGACTTCGAGCTTGAGATTGCCCGGCAGAAGCATCAATGTCAGAGGCGAACCGATTGAAGTGGTCACCCAGGGCCGTCACGACCCCTGCGTCGGCATTCGCGCGACGCCGATCGCCGAAGCGATGACCGCACTCGTGCTAATGGACCATCTCTTACGGCACCGCGCTCAAAATTTCGAGGTCGATTCCGGCTTGCCGATTCTTAGATAAGCCGCGGTATGTCCGTTCCTTATTGGCGACTGTCGGGATTCTACTTTTGTTATTTTGCTACCCTAGGAGGTTTTTTACCCTACTGGAGCTTGTATCTGGAAAGCGTCGATTTCAATGCAATTGAAATCGGCGAGCTTTCGGCATTATTGGTCGGTACGAAAATCATAGCGCCGAATATTTGGGGCTGGATTGCCGATCGAAGTGGACGAAGTTTACGGATTATCCGCATTGCGTGTTTTTTTGCGGTTATTTTATTCAGCGGTTTTTTGTTCGTTGAAGGTTATTTAGCATTTGCCTTATTGACGGTAGCATTTAGTTTTTTCTGGAATGCCGCGCTGCCGCAATTCGAAGCGGCAACTTTGTTTCATTTAAAGCAAGAACCGCAACGCTACAGTCAAATTCGGCTATGGGGGTCGATCGGTTTTATCGTTACCGTTAGCGGTATCGGTCGCTTGCTCGACTGGCAAGGTTTGGCATTCATGCCGGAAATTATTACCGGGCTTTTGGGCTCGATTTGGCTTATGGCGTTATTGACGCCCGAAGCTTATGCATCCCAGCAGGGCATTGACGGTATCGCCATCGGTGGAATTTTAAAAAAGCCTGAAGTGTGGGCGTTTTTTTTCGTCTACATGCTTTTGCAAGTCGCGCACGGTCCCTATTATGTGTTTTATTCTATTTTTTTGAATCAACACGATTATTCAGGAACGACGACCGGGATGTTGTGGTCATTGGGGGTTTTTGCCGAAATCTTGCTGTTTGTATTGATGCGTAGGGTATTGGTAAAGTACTCGCTAAGACATATTTTATTGGTCAGTATCTTATTGAGTATCCTTCGTTGGCTGTTGATTGGTTGGTGTGCGGATAATCTTGCTTTACTGGTTTTTGCTCAAGTGCTTCATGCCGCGACTTTCGGCGCCACGCATGTGACGGCGATTCATCTAGTCGATTATTATTTCGGCCATCGACACCAAGGCAAGGGGCAGGCGCTTTATAGCAGCGTTAGTTTCGGCCTGGGTGGAGTGCTAGGCAGTCTGTACAGCGGTTATTTTTGGGATTCGCAAGGTGCCCGGTTCGTTTATAGCATTGCAGCGGTTTGTTGTTGTATGGCGTTGTTGATCGCATTTGTTTGGGTGGGCCGTGATAACGCTAAGCAAGCGGGATTTGTTTAAATTATAGAGCCCTTAGTTAATTAGAATATGGCATTACCTTTCTAGCCTGAGCTGAAGTGCAATTTATGTAGCTTTATTAACTACCGGCTCTATAGCTACAAATATCATCCTGATTACGTATAAGTTTCAGCCTATTTGAAGTCCGAAGTAGGTTTTGTGTCGCTATCGCGACGCTTATATGGAGTCGGTTCGCGGACCGACAACCGCGATACTTTTCTTTGCTTGTCCAAAGAAAAGTATCCAAAAGAAAAGACACCCGGAGGCCG
>JAHJSQ010000165.1 GCA_018830325.1 Gammaproteobacteria bacterium | reverse complement strand
TATCGCATCGAAGATGTGCCAGGTGACGATACTTGTTTCTACGCTTTTGTTGCTTATCCGATTGACCTGTTCGAAGAAGGTTCGGTGGTCAACGTGTTCACCTCGCTGGTGGGCAACGTGTTCGGCTTTAAAGCGCTGCGCGCACTGCGTCTGGAAGACATCCGCTTCCCGATCGCCTACATCAAGACCTGCGGCGGCCCACCCATGGGCGTGCAGGTCGAGCGCGACATCATGAACAAGTACGGCCGTCCGATGCTGGGCTGTACCATCAAGCCGAAGCTGGGTCTGTCTGCCAAGAACTACGGTCGTGCCGTGTACGAATGTCTGCGCGGTGGTCTGGATTTCACCAAGGACGACGAGAACATTAACAGCCAGCCGTTCATGCGTTGGCGTCAGCGTTTCGACTTCGTGCAGGAAGCCACCCTGAAAGCGGAAGCCGAAACCGGCGAGCGCAAGGGCCACTACCTGAACGTGACCGCTTCGACCCCCGAAGAGATGTACAAGCGTGCTGAGTATGCAAAGGAAATCGGCGCGCCGATCATCATGCATGACTACATTACCGGCGGCTTCTGTGCCAACACGGGCCTGGCCAACTGGTGTCGTGACAACGGCATGCTGTTGCACCTCCACCGCGCCATGCACGCCGTGGTCGACCGTAACCCGCACCACGGTATTCACTTCCGCGTGCTGACCAAGATTGCCCGTCTGTCCGGTGGTGACCACCTGCACACCGGCACCGTCGTCGGCAAGCTGGAAGGCGACCGTAACTCGACGCTGGGCTGGATCGATCTGTTGCGCGAGTCCTTCATTCCGGAAGACCGCAGCCGCGGCATCTTCTTCGATCAGGACTGGGGCTCCATGCCCGGCACGTTCGCAGTTGCGTCCGGTGGTATTCACGTATGGCACATGCCCGCACTGGTCAACATCTTCGGTGATGACTCCGTGCTGCAGTTCGGTGGCGGCACGCTGGGTCACCCCTGGGGTAATGCGGCGGGTGCATGCGCCAACCGCGTTGCACTGGAAGCTTGTGTGCAGGCACGTAACGAAGGTCGTGAGATTGAGAAGGAAGGTAAGGAAATTCTTATCGCCGCTGCAGCCAACAGCCCCGAACTCAAGATCGCCATGGAGACATGGAAAGAGATCAAGTTCGAGTTTGACACCGTCGACAAGCTGGACATCGCGAACAAGTAAGGAGCGGCGAGCTGGAGGCGTGGGCAGGGGTTTCTCCTGCCATCACTTCCGGGTCGGTTCCTAATTTATTGAAAGGAAATAAACATGGCTGTTCAAGTTTACAAAGGCGGGACCAAGTACGAGACGTTTTCTTATTTGCCCGTGATGACGGCAGATCAGGTGCGTCGCCAGATCGCTTATTGCATTAGCCAGGGTTGGAACCCGTCGGTTGAGCACACTGAAAAAGGCACTGCTGCCACCAGTAACTACTGGTATATGTGGAAGCTGCCCTTCTTCGGTGAGCAGTCGGTTGATACCGTGCTGGCCGAGTTGGATGCGTGTCACCGTGAATTCCCCGGTCAGCTGGTGCGTTTTGTCGCTTATGACAACTACGCACAGAGCCAGGGCATGAACTTCGTGGTGTATCGCTAAAAAGCAAGTCGGCGCCGATGCTTGAGCATCGGTGCCAGGCAGGATGGTTGTATTCCAAGTTCTGTTTGCTGAGGTCGCGGTTGCGACAAGTTTTTCGCGGAATCGCGACCTCAACAAACCCGTTAGATTCGAGGTAAGTGATGACACTAACCACCGACAGCACCGCCACCGCGACCCTTTCCGGGCGTGAGTTGGCATTGAATCGCCGCAAGGCCATGGCATTGCATGGCAAGACCGGCGTGACGAAAACTGCGTCTGTCATGTCGGCCCGGCCCGCGGCTTCGCGCGTTGAACCCGCTTCGGCCCGTGTGGCTGAGTCAGGCTTGAGCAAGGCGTCTGCTGTGTCGGCTTCCGATGCGGCCATCATGGCGCAAGCCCGGGCCGCCGTTGCCGCCAATGGCCGCAGCGCCAGCCGTGCACGTCGCGAAGCGATGAGCACGTCAGGCAAGGCTGCGCTGCAACCCACCGCAGCACGACCCAGCGGTCGCGTTCGTCCGAAGCCGCAGAATGACGCGATGGCCTCGGCGGCTGTCGCTGACGCACCTGCTAAGGGCTGCGGTTGTGGTTGCAATGGCGCCAAGGGCGGGTGCGGTGATACCCCGTCTTCGGCCGGCTTGATGTCTGCTGCTGCCGTGTCGCCGGCCCCGGATATTCCGCGGAAAGCAATCGAGCCGACGGGCCGTGCGTTGGCTCGTGCACGTCGATCGGCATTGTCGCAAGATGGCAAGGCTGGCCTCAAGCGTGTGGCGCAAGCAACCAGGATTGCTTCGTCCATGCCGGGTCAGGACTGGCAGGCAGCTATTTCCAAGGGTGCAACCGGTCGTCAAAAAGCCATGCAGCGCCGTGTGGTGCAATCGCTGGCTGGAAGTTTCAAGCCGGCCAAGGATACGCGCCCCGCTGGACGGATGCGTGCGCGTATGGAGACGCCCGCACCGGCCAAGGTTGAAGAAGGCCATACCCTGTCGGGCCATGGCGTGACGGGCACCATGGTCGAGCGCAGCAAAAAAGTTACCGGCAATGAGCCTGGCTCCTGCCGTGCCGTAACGGGCACCGAATATATCGGGATCGAGCAATACGACACGATGTGCAGTGCGCGCCCTGTTGCAGCGCCTGGCAAGGTTGGCGTAAGCCACACGATCGGTGAGCGCAAGGTGACGGGTACCGAAGTGGGTCGCGCAAGCAATGTTACCGGTGACGAGCCGGGCAACTGCCGCGGCATTACCGGTACCGAATATCTGGCCGCCGAGCGTTACGACGAGATGTGTTCCAGCCGTCCGGAAGCGTCGCCCGCAAAGGTGGGTGCAACCGATACGTCCAAGGGCAAGGTCGTCACCGGCACGTCGGTGAATCGCTCGGAAAAAGTGACGGGCAATGAGTCTGGATCGGGCCGCTTCCTGACCGGAACCGACTACCTGGCGCCGGCTGGTGGCGTAATGGCACCCGAAAAGGTGGCAATGAGCCATACCAGCCACGGCAAGGCCGTGACCGGTACAGCTGTGGGCCACACATCCAAGCTGACGGGTGATGAAAACGGCAGTTGCCGCGGTATCACCGGCACCGAGTATCTGGCTCAAGAGCAATTCACCTCTGTGTGCAGCACGTCGGCACCCAAGTCGCCCCGCAAGGTTGGCGTGATGTCTTCGCGCGGCAATCAGCCTGTTTCAGGGACGGAAGTCGGTCGTTCCAGCCATGTCACGGGCGATGAGCCAGGCTCGTGTCTGAGCATTACGGGTTCGCAGTACTACACCTCAGGCAGCTTCGGCGCGCTGTGTGATGCGGCATCGCCGAAAAAAGTTTCTGTGATGCAAACCTTGTCGGGTCGTAGCTTGACCGGCACGGAGGTAGGCCGCAGCCCAAAGGTGTCCGGTGACGAGATGGGTGGGTGCAAATCCGTCACCGGTACTGAATATATCGG
>JAHJSQ010000139.1 GCA_018830325.1 Gammaproteobacteria bacterium | reverse complement strand
GCGATGTCCGGATTGGTGATGTTGTCGAGTATCGGCTTGTCGTATTCGTCAATCAAAATGACGACACGTTGACCGAATTTTTCGCTGGCTCTTTGTATCAATTGCGCAAAAAAACGCCGATCCGAAAAAAAGTAATCGCAGCTCACCTGTAAACGCTCAGCATTGATACGAAAAATTTCTTCCAGTTTCTCGATAAGAGCGGTTTCACTTTTTAGCACCCCGCCGCCGAAACTAATCCGAATCACCGGATACTGCTTAGTCCAATCCCATTTATCATGGCAATAAAGCCCTTGAAACAACGCTTCGTTGCCTGCGAACAATTCGGCCAGCGTGTCGAGAAACAAGGATTTGCCGAAACGCCTCGGCCGTGACAGAAAATAATATTTACCCTCGACCGCAAGCTTCAACGCATAAGCGGTCTTGTCGACATAATAGCAATCGTCTTCGCGTATCTCGCGAAAGGTTTGTATGCCGATCGGCAGTTTTTTGCGCGTCATTCGATTAAGTAATGATGAATAAAATGTAGACTGTACCAGACTATCATCTGCAACATCATTTTTCAGTCATTCGTCGTTCCGGCGCCAAGTTTCAGAGCCGCAATGCACAAAGGCGCCATCGCAACGATACAAAACAACGGCGCCCATGTTTGGAATCTCACCGCCAGATAAGCCCAAGGCAGCAGCCAAAAAACATTCACCGCTAGCACGCCCTGAGTCACTTTTTTATGCGAATTCAAGCGCCTCGATAAGATCTGATAAGCATGACTGCGATGCGCCTGATGCCACTTTTCGCCGTGTGCGATACGCCTTAACAGCGTGACGGTCGCATCGACGATGAACACTGCCAACAAAATCCACCAACTCCAAAGATTCATCGCACCAGACAACGATGTCATGACAGCAAAAAGCCCCAAGACGAAACCCAAAAAGCCGCTACAAGCATCACCCATGAAAATTTTTGCCGGCGGCCAATTCCAGACCAAGAAGCCGGCAACAGACAAGGCCAGCAACACCATCACCAGAGCCCACTCGTTTTGACCGTTCAGCGCTAAAAGCAAGGCCGCCGAAACGCTCGTCGCGACCGCTTCGATACCAGCAATGCCGTCGATGCCGTCCATGAAGTTATAAAGATTCAACAGCCAAACGAGCATCACGGCATAAAAACCAAACAGAAACAACCCGCCGGAAATCTCAATCGAGAAAAAACGAAGCTCGGGTAATTCGGGCAAGATCACTAAAACACCTACCGATGCGATGAAATGCACAGCAAAGCGCCATTTCGCCGATATCGAAATATGATCATCCCAAAAACCGATGCCGGCGACCAAGGCACCGGACAGAATCAATCCAGCAATAAAAAAGGGCTCGATCGCAATTGCATCGAAAAATGACAACCCGCCGATGACCGTCAAAAAAACCAACACAACCGACAAACCGCCGCCCCTCGGTGTCGGAACGGTATGAGAGCTTCGAACATTCGGTATATCCAGTAGGCTTTTATTCAAGGCATAACGCCTGATCACACCTGTCAAAAAATAACTTGCCGTAAAAACGAACGCGCACAGAGCCAATGTAATTAGCATACTGCCTTAAGTCCCGAGCCAACATTCATTCTGATTTAACCTATGTAGGGTGCGCATCGCCTCCCACTTCCGAAACTTAAGCAATTCTAAGTGCTTGTAAAAGATACGCGATGCAAATCCTACAAAATAATTGAATCTCACCTCTCCAGATACCTGACAATCTCGGGCAACGAACTCTTTAAATCATGAACCGGCTTAAATCCCAATTCGCGCTCAATTTTTGCCGAGGAATACCACGCCGAACCTACCAACTTTTCCAGCGCATCGGAATCGAACATAAACCGCCGACCACGTACCTTGCCGATACCGTCGCCAACCTTAGCCATTGCCCGCAGCAAAGCCAAAGGCATCGTTAACGATGACTGAGGTTTTCCCAAGGCTTCCCGGATCCAATCATAAATTTCCCGCGTCGAATAAGCATGGCCGTCCGTCACGATGTATATTTGCCCGGCGGCTTCCGGCTTGTCGGCCGCAAGTATCGCCGCTTGCACGACATCTTCGACGTGCACCATCGAGCGCTTATTATGCACTTCCGGTATTGGCGGAAAAACGCCTTTTCGTATCGCCTCGATCATGCGCGGCAAATTGCCTTTTTCGGTATTTCCGTACACCATGCTGGGCCGAATGATGACAGGATGCGGCACATAACCGCCCTGCAAGACCAATTGCTCAGCGGCATATTTCGATTGGCCGTAGGGCGTATCGGCAGGTGAATTAACCGATTCATCCATCGGTTGCCGATCACCATCGCCAACTGCTTTGACACTGCTGAAATAAATAAACCGCTTTACGCCAGATTGCCCCGCTGCTTCAAGCAATTTACGCGTCGCATCGGCATTAACACGCCTGTATTCATCAATATCTTGAGCTACTTCCGCCAACGCATGCGCCTTACCGGCCAAATGAAAAACTGTGTCAATATCCTCGCATGGGTTCCCGTTCCAACGGTCTGCCGTCAAATCCAAACTAATGACATCAGACGCAGAAGACGCAGATGTTTCTTCATTTCGGTTTAGTCTGAGAACCTCATAGCCACGATCTTTCAATATCCGGCAAAGATATCGGCCAATGAAACCATTTGCCCCTGTCACCAATACACAACGATTCATATCAATTCCTGATAAACCGCCAATGTTTTAGCAATGATTTTTTGATCTGAAAATTCCTGCTCAACTAATTTTCGGCCAGCTCGACCCATTTTTTGTCTTAAATCGGCATTTAATATCAACTTTTCCAAGGCATCGGCCAACTCTACCGAATCGCCAACCTTGACTAGAAAACCATTTAATCCGTTTTGAACCACTTCCTTGCATCCCGAAGTATCGGTTGTCACGATAGGACGCCCGCAAGCAGCCGCCTCCAACAAAGATTTCGGCAATCCTTCACGATAAGAGGGTAAAACAGCGATGTGGGCTGTTTGCCAAAATGCTGCAACGTTTTCCTGGAAAACAAGCCATTCAATCAAACCTAATTGCTGCCAAGCTTCGAGTTGCGAACGATCAACAGAAGCTATATTCTCATCATCAGGCTCACCAACCAATACTGCATTAAATATCAAGCCCCTTTGTTTCAGAATACGGATAGCCTCCACATATTCGCCAATTCCTTTATTCCAAAGCAAGCGAGAAACCAAAGCAACGATTACTTGACCATCCGGTTCCGGAGTAGGCTGAAATAGCTTTATGTCTACCCCAGAGCCTTTAATTAATACGACATTTTCGGCATTAACCTTTAATTGATCAATCAAAAAGCCCCGATCTTCCGTATTTTGAACGACAATTCGATTCATGTTCGAGTTGAACAAAAATCGCAATACCCACTTTACGAATGGTTTTAACAGTCGAGCTTTTAAAGAATTTGAAGAAAAGATTGATCCTAAACCGGCAATCAAGCTGACTGTTTTAAGTTTGGGTATAAATAAAGATACAAAACCGCCATAAATTGCCGGCTTTAAAGCAATGTGATGAACGATATCCGGCTTTATCCGCACATAATGGCGCCAAACTTGAAATATCGTCTTTAATTCCCGAACAGGTTGAGTACTTCCTCTCTCAATATCAAGAGGTATCAAATTGAATCCTTTCGAAAGAATAATATCGCCATGCCTTGAAACTCGCGTTAAAACATGAATTTCAAAACCTTGGCACTGCGCGGCAAGCGCTAAATTCAGTCGATGCGAACAAAAATACCAGTCTTCCGTCACAAAATAGAGAAGCCTAGGATGGTGTTTCACTTACAAGCCTCCGTTCTACAATTGGCTTTGCTAAAAGCGCACCCACAGCCAACCAGAAAATACGTTGATAAAATATCTCATGAACCTGGCTGAAAATCATAAAAGCGGACAACATCATCAATAAGATTGCGCCGCTTTTTTGCTTCCTGTAAAGAAAAGCATACTTATACAGCCCATAAAATACCCATATAAAAACCAATACACCTAAAATTCCAAAATCAGTCAACAGCCATAGAAAGGTATTGTGAATTACTACCGGTTGCATTGACTCGGACCACTCCAAGCTTTTCTGATAAGACACCCCCAACCCAGCACCTAAAAAGGGAGATTTTTGCCATAATTCCAAACCATGAATAAAAGAAGTCCATCTTTCATTATCACTATAATCGCCGGAAAAGGTACTTTGGACTTGAACGCCTTGAACGCCTTGAACGCCTTGAACGCCTTGAACGCCTTGAACGCCTTGAACGCCAAAAATCGTAAACCAAATAACTGCAGCCAGAACAATTCCAAACAAAACAACCCGTTTACTAGCAAAGCGAAATAGCACTGCGCCCACTATGATCAGAATGCCCGTACCTAATCCGGCACGAGAACCGCTCCATACCAAACCGCATAGAATAAAAGCTAAAATTAATGATGAACCAAATACTCTCAAGCCATGACGAACGACTAACCGCGAATACCCCAAAGCAAACATCATCGCGATAAGCAACTGAAGCGCAAAGGCATTACGGTTTCCGGAAAATCCCTCAAAATTAAAATGCGTGTTGCCCGGCAAAAATTTAACAATTAATTGAATGACGATTATAACAACAGCCGTCGATATTATCGTTTCCGAAAAACGCCTAAGCCCATGCAATCCGGCGTATGAAACAACCAAATATCCGGCAGAAAGATAGCCTACCAAAACCATCCAACCAAACAAACGCCCACCCAGCGCCCATTGCGTAACGCCGATTTCCTGCCATCCTCTGATAAAACCGAATATCAGAATCGCCGTAATCGCTATCAACGCTTTATTGAAAGCATCGTATCTCCATTCAGGCATCCGCCTCATCGTAATGGCAAATTGAACCACGGCAGCAAGCGCCAAGATCGCAAAAGGATCAGCTAAATTGACATTGACTTTACCGCCGGATAATTCGATATGCGCTTGAAAAAAAACGGCAACGGCGGTCGCCATTCCGAAACACCAGCCAGCTGTTTTAGCAATGTTAATTTGATGCGACGACTGGTTGGTTGGTTGGTTAATTGAATTATTCACCCAGTTTGTTTTAGGTAAAGATTTTATCGTGAAAGGTATCGCACTCAATATGACAAGCATCGAACATACGCCGACCATCACGGAAACCAAAACCGCATCGGTCGTCGAATAGCCTAACTTGTCCAGCACAAAAATTGCAGCAACTTCGCGAACACCCCACCCATTAACAGTGATAGGAATCGTCGCAGCAAAGCTGATAATTGCAGCGGCTGCGAACAAATCGATCAAGCCGGCGGATATCCCGGAAATTGCCGACCCGGCTGCAACGAAACAGGTCAATGTCAAAATCAAGCCGAACGCCGTAATGCCGATCGTCTCAATCAATCGACATCCATTAACCCAGGAAAGAGATTGCTTGAGAATACCTTTTTCGAATTTCGAACCGCCAAGCCAAAAACTCAGTAAGCAAGACAAAACGGCGGCGATAACAATTTGAATTGCGATCCTATTATCGAACGCTTCTAATAAATACTGCTGACCAAACAGCCAAAGCAAGCCGAACACGCAAAACAAACCGCTGATCAACGCCAATATCATTCTTTCGTAGGCTGCAATCCCGGAAATCACAACCGGTTCGACACCGTATTTACGAAGCACCGCGTTACGGCCCATAACTTGGCCGAACAGAGAAATCATGAATAAACCGGCAACGTGACCTGAAACGCTAGCCCGGGACGCCACCTGCCACGGCAAGGCAATGCCGAAGTGCTTAAGCACCCGCCAAAACCGGAATGAAACAACAAATAAATTAAATATTTGCAATGCTAAAAGTAACAAAACAATCTTGACGGGAACATCTAACAGCTGCACAAAAAACTGTTGAGTATCTGAAAGCCATATCGCTAGAACAAATAGCGACAAGGACAATGCTATCACCAAACATCGATGCATTGAGCGACTCGATAAACTTACAACCATAATTTCAGTAGTGTTGTTGCTATTCTAACCATGCTTGAAACATCAAAACATCCCATAAGTGATACTGCCAATTGCGTTGACCCGACAAATGTTCGCTCCATTTGCTTCTTATCAATGAAGGCTCGAAGAAACCCTCCTGACATAAACGGTTTTCATCCAGTAAATCTTCCGCCCAATCTCGTAACGGCCCGCGCAGCCATTCATCGATCGGAACGCCGAAACCCATTTTAGGCCGTTCGATTAGCGATTTCGGCACATGTTTATAAAGCATTTGCCGAAGCGCCCATTTTCCTACGCCATCGCGTAACTTATATTTCATGGGTAATGTCCACGCGAACTCGACAACTCGATGATCGAGAAACGGCACACGGGTTTCCAATGACACCCCCATGGCCGCACGATCGACTTTAACCAGAATGTCGTCGGGCAGATAAGACGTTAAATCTGCCGCCATCATTCGTTCGATATCGGTCAGCAACACCGGTTGAGCGTCGAGTGATGTCGACAATAGAGACGGTTCTGACGAATGTAAAACTAATTCGGTGGGCTCTTTCCAATGCGAGATTAAATCGAGATAAAGCTCATCAATGGTTCGATAAGCCAGCACGCCCGCACCTTTGTGCAATTTGTCACCGATGTTGGCTTGTTTCAGCCGATCGGGCAGCGCTATCATTAACGGGTCGGCCAAACGATTCCAGGTTGCCGGAGACAAAGTCATCAATGCGTGGGCAAAGACTCGACGCAGCCCTAACGGCATCAACGCCAACTTATTCCATAGGCGATTGACGAAGGTATAGCGATTATAACCGCAAAACAACTCGTCGCCGGCATCGCCGGACAAAGAAACCGTAACATGCTGACGCGCCATCTGCGCGACCAAAAAAGTCGGAATCTGCGATGAATCCGAAAAAGGTTCGTCATAAAGTGTCGGCAATCGAGGAATGACGTTTAGAGCATCATTGGGCGTGACATACAACTCAGTATGATCGGTTCCCAAATGCTTTGCTACGGCCTTGGCGTACTCCGCCTCGTTATATTGCGCCTCGTTGAAACCGATCGAAAAGGTGCACACCGGACGATTCGATTGCGCCTGCATCAAAGCAACGATAGCCGAAGAATCGACGCCGCCCGACAAAAACGCGCCCAACGGTACATCGGCAATCATTTGCCGACAGATCGCATCGCTTAACAAGCTCTCTAATGACGAAATAGCCTCGTCCGCACTACCGCTGAAGGGGTTACGCACGCCGGCCTCGATCGCTTGCTTGGCGGACCAATAGCTAGTAATAGTTGGCTCTCGCCGCTCGGGTGAAACTGTCAGGATGCAACCCGGCTGTAATTTATGGATATCTCGCCAAATCGAATAAGGCGCTGGAATATAGTTATGACGCATCAACATAGCCAACGCGTCGCGATTAACTTCCGCAAGAAATGCAGGATGCGCTTTCAATGCTTTCAGCTCCGACCCGAATAAAAACGTATCGCCCTGCCAGCCGTAAAACATAGGTTTTTCGCCCAAGCGATCGCGCGCCAACGTTAATTTACGCTCTTGCCTGTCCCATAATGCAAACGCAAACATGCCGATACATTTTTTCAGAGCGGCTTCAACACCCCAAGCGGCACAGGCCGTGATCAGCGTTTCGGTATCGGAATGACCGCGCCATTGACGAATTTCAATAGCCTCCAGTTCACTGCGTATTTGCGTGTGATTATAGATCTCGCCGTTAAAAGCAATGACAAAGCGGCCGCATGAGGACAGCATCGGCTGATGGCCTGCAGGCGATAGATCGAGGATCGACAAACGTCGGTGCGCCAAGGTGATACCGGCCTCACTATCCGACCAAACGCCGGCATCATCGGGCCCGCGATGCGCAATTGCCTCGGCCATCCGCCGGGCAATTTCAGCATCGTCAGCGGAGGAAAAAGACAAAAACCCCGTCAAACCGCACATGAAAGCCTTCCTTTTTTCTGATAAACGCCCCAACATCCCGACGCAATCAGGATAGCAGGCAGTAAGCACGAATAGACTGCGCCGGTCTCAGTTGGCAACGCCTTTGCCACTGCAATACCCATCACGCCTGCGGTCAACAGCAATTTATCCGGCATGGTTACCCTTCATACTGATAATTTTTTCGTATAATTCGATATATTCGGCCACGATTACAGCCAAAGTAAAGTTTTTTTTGATTCGCGCCCTCGCCCGTCGTCCCAAGTCAGATCGCTGTTTTTCGCTTTTTGCCATCATCTCTAATAGTCCTCGCGCCATCGAGGCATCATCATTAGGCGGCACGATGATACCACTATGCCCGACGATGTGGCGGCTATCGCCAACATCCGTGGTCACGCATGGTACGCCGGCGCACATAGCCTCGGCCAATACATTAGGAAATGCCTCCGAATTGGAGCTCAAACAAAAAATATCCATCGCTTGCATCAAGTCATGAACATCGTCCCGCTCGCCGACACAACGAAAATGGTCCACGAACTCGGCGGGCACGATACCGGATAAAGCCGGATTTTCTAAGCTGACATTCCGACCTACCAGCAGAAAAAATGCATCGGGTCGACTTAGTATTATCCGGATAGCGGCTCGCAAAAAGCCAGCATGATCCTTAACAGGATGAAAACGCGCCACATGACCGATCAAGGTCACATTTGCAGCCAAGCCCAGCGCCCGGCGCATGGCTTGGCGTTTTTCCATATCGGGCCGCAACAAACCGGTATCGAAACCATTCGCGATTACTCGGCCCCGTTCGCTGGCAAAGCCGAACGCCTCGTGCAACGTTCTCGACACGTGACTGTTATAAATGATGGCATCAGCACCGGCGGAACAAAAGCGATTAACTCGAATGACCTGCCGGGTCAACGCCTTCTCTTCCGCCAACGTATAGAGGGTTTGCCTGATATTCCAAAGCAATGCGGGCTTACCCGGGGCCAGCCGCTGGGCGATGGACGCCGCCAGATTGCCATGATACATCCAGCCTTGAATCAGGTCAGGACGAAATTCGCGGACCAAGCGCCTAAGGCGAAGCAATGCCACAAGTGTCGGTAATCCATGCGCCATGCCCATGGTATAAACCGGCACCCCGAGCGCACGTATCTTTGCACTAAAATGACCTTCGCAGGACAACGACAACACCGCTGTTTCTCCCCCTTCGAACAAGTTACCCGACAGTAGGTTAAAAAGCGCCCTCTCCGCACCGCCAATGGATAGACCGGTGATGATATGCAACACCCTCATGAACAATCGAGCCCCAGCACCGCAGTCCATAGCGCTGAAACTCGCGCCATGGAAAACCGCTCGCGCACATCAACGGCACGCTGGCCCATTGCCTCGCGGCGTTCCTTATCATCCATCAACCACGACAGCGAGGCAGCAAGTCCCTTAATGCCCGACTCGGGCGCGACCAGCAGGCCATCTGTATCATGACGGATAATATAACGCGGACCACTATCACAATCGAAGCTGACTACAGGCAAGCCATGCGCCATCGCCTCCAGCAGCGTGTTGGGAAATCCCTCGAAACGCGAACTCATCACATACAGATCCGCCCGTTCATACCAGTCGGCAAGATTGCCGACCCGCCCAGGCAAATGCACGCGTCCATCCAATCCCAGTTCGCTTCGCAATGCTTCCAGCCCGGCACGCTCATTGCCCTCACCCAGGATCACCAAATCCCAGTCCGGACGGATTTCGGCGCACAGCTTGAATGCAGACAGCAAATGGTGGAATTCTTTTTCTTCACCCAGACGCCCCACCGCCAACAACAGCTTGCGTGACTTGGCAACGATTTGAACGGGCATGACTTCAGGTTCACCCACCGGCAAGGGCCAGACAACCGGATTGGGTATCACCATCCCGTTTGCTGATGGACAGGTCGCTGCCAGCCAGCCACTGGCCTGCTGAGTCTGCACCACCACAGTCCTGGCATGCGGATACAGCCATTTTCTGGCCTGTTCCATCACGGTACCCAACGGCATGGCGGGTGGATAAGTTCGCTCCGATACAATCACAGGGATTTCCAGGCCCGCAGCCGACAGAATCGCCGCCACGTTGACCGGCGGCAGAAACGACACCACCACATCGGGCGAAATCTCGCGCATGGCCCGGCGCAGGGCGAACAGCCGTTTGATCTTGTTCAGGACAGAGCGGCGCGTGCTGCCGACCCTGTCCGCCAGATAATCCAGTTTCACCCGCTCATCCAGCGGATACAGGCAGTCGCCGCGACCGGAAAAGGTCGGCATCAGCGTCACCGCATGACCCTGCTGCACCCACTGATTGCACAGCAAAGCGGCGACCCGCTCGGCACCGCCGCCCTGCATCGAGCTGACCAGGAAAAGGATTCTGCTCATCCCTTCCTCATCAGCAAATGGTGCGCATTCCAGTCGTAGTCACCAGCCAGCAACCGTACCATTTTCCGTTCATTCGTTGATAGCGAATGCCGGCTCCTCTTAATTTTTCCATCAAACTGAAACAGGCTGGAATTGCCCATAAAGTGCCATGGCCTAGTAGGGTCCTGATTCATAAGTTCTGACAAGGGCATGGCCGGTACTTCCAGAAAGTCAAAAAGCGCATTGAGCGTCGACTCTGGATCTTCCTCGAGTCCTTCGTATGTGACCGACAGGTAGGGCAGTGTTGTGCCGATTTTCCTAGCGAGGTTATGATAAAGTCGCCACGATAACAACATTTTCATGAAAACCCGCCTACTGTAGCCAGATTGTTTCATTGTTGATTTTATATAGTCTCCGGGATCACGCTGGATATGAATGACGCCATCTATGCAAACACCTGCCGCTAAAAGGGCGTAAACTCGGCTGATCGACTTCACGCCATCAACATAAACCGCATTCGATTCACCATCCACTTGCTGATAGACAGCCCCAACAAAACGGTCAAAATCGTTCTTGAAGCGTAGTTTGCGCACCCGAGGAATAAGTCTTCTCAAAATTCCTGGTGAAAAGTATTGTAAAAGAATCGGTCCACGCCACCACCCACTATACGAGGATAGTCAGGCAGAATATGTGGTAACGAGATATAACGTTCGGCATCGATATCTCGCTTTATTTTTTGCCAGAACTCGCATTCTTTCACTTTTTTCCCGCATCCACAGGTTTGATCGAAGTGGTTACTGGGATAAGTATCTCCCAGGCAAACCACATTTGGATGGTCATTCAAAATCCTGGAAAAAATCGTAGCCCCATGAAAGTTTGGTGCTACCACAAAGTAACGTCTCTTAAACACAGCAATCTCTACCTAAAATTTGCATCTTTATAGCCATGGAAACTGCCTTCAGTATTTGGATTTTATTCTTAAATCATTGGGGCAGCCCCGACAAGCTTCAAATCCAGCCGTTCCAAAGGGAATTCAATTTTTTATGATTGAGCAGGCGAGCCTGTCTTTTTTTCAGACTCTGGTTTTCTGACAACAAAAAAAACATTGTTGTAAAAAGAGTCGGTAATATCCAGCTTATCCCAAATCACGCCCAAGACATTGACAAGCAGAGAGAACAGCAACCAAAGTGGCAGTAGCAGAGCCTTCAAAATTCTTGTTGGAAAAAACTGATTCAGCGCCATTTCAATCCAATTCAGCAACAATATAGATAAGGTCGAACCAATGCCACCTTGTCGCTCTACTGATATCACTTCCCAGTCTGGAAATAACTTTGCTGCCTGGTTGGCTGAAAAACGCCTAAAATCATAGGGTGCCCCATGTTCATTGTAGATAAAGGGAACTGAAATAATGGCATATCCCCCACGCTGCAGCACTCTTCTGATTTGACTAAGTGTATGCTCTGGATTTTCCACATGCTCAAGGACTTGCGTACTCAGAACGACATCTGCACTTTCATCATCAATACCCCAATCCGTTTCATTATCATCCACGATATCAACGCCCGGGCCATCAAAAACATCAACACCTATATATCGATCAATTGAACCAAACCAGTCTTTGTATGGCTTCTCACCACAACCCACATCGACTATTACCCCCCTGTGTTTGGGCAACTCCTCTTTCAGTTTTTTATATAAGTAAAATGCATCAAGCCATTGAAAGTGCCATGGTCGTAGGTATGGATGTCGACCACATATCGCATCATAAATTGATTTATATGCAAGCCCCAGTTTGGAGGGTTTATTTCCGTTCACCTTTCACCTCTTCAAATAGCTCTTCCCACATTCCAGTGACTTTCTCCATTGAAAACCGTCCCCGAACCTCGACCGCCCGGACAGCAAACTGCTGCCTGATTGACCGATCCGTCATCAGGCGATGCAAAGCCAGAGTGAGTGCTTCGACATTGCCGTTTTCCACCAACAGCCCGTCCACCTCATGGCGAATGATATCACGTGGGCCGGTATCACAGTCGAAACTGACCGCGGGCAGGCCGTGCGCCATCGCCTCCACCAGCGTATTGGGGAACCCCTCGAAGCGGGAACTCATCACATAGAGATCCGCAGCGTTGTACCAATCGGCAATATTGCCCACCCGACCGGGCAGCCGAATGCGTTGCTTAAGGCCTTGATCCTTGATCTGAAGCATCAGCGCCTCTTGCTGAGCGCCTTCGCCCAAGATAACCAGGTCCCAGTCCGGCGCCGGACTGGCGATGCCTGTAAAGGCATCAATCAGCAGGTCAAAGCCTTTTTGCGTATCGAGCCGTCCGACCGATATCAGTACCCTGCGTCCGGATACGAGGTATTCCTCTGGCGGCATGACCGGCGCATGCATTGCCAGCGGCCAGTTCACCGCGTTGGGAATTACTGCCACTGTTCGCGCGCGGGTATGTTGCCGCACCCAATCGCAACTTTCCTGCGTCAGCACCACCAGTGCCTGTAAATAACCATAGCCCAAACGGCGCAGCCATTCCCATGCCCTGCCCAACGGCAGCATCGGCGGATGAATCCGTTCCGAACCAATGGTAACGATCGGCAGACCACGCGCGGCGAATGCCAGCAGCACATTAGCCGTAGTCATCATGCCCACAGCGATATCCGGTTGCACACGTTTCAGTTCACGCCGCAGGGCAACAATCCGGCGCAGATTGGCGACAATGGCCGTCAGCGGATTGCCGCTGTCGGCAGTCAGGTTCAGCGCGATGCGCTCGACCCGCTCGTCCAGGCGGTAAAAATCCTTCTTCACATCGGCCAGCGTGATGATGGACACGCCCCCCCCCTTATCCGCCCAGTAGTTGGCAAGGTTGGCCGTCACCCGCTCGGCGCCGCCGGAGGACAGGGAGTGGATGAAGAAAGCCAGCTTCAAGATTGCTTAGTCCCTGAGAAATAATAATTTTCACCAGCACCCTTTATTCCAAGCGATGAAAGCGACTTTTTCAGAATCCAGCTCAGCTTGCCTTTCCAGTTCAACTGTTGCCAGTTGCCGAAGTACATCCGTTTTACTTCAAGATCAGGAAAAATAGGCTGCAACAACAAGCGCAAACGTTCTCTGGAAAAAGATTGAACATGACCCCAGCGGTGAAATATTTTGCCGCAGTCCGGACAGACCACTTCATTGTCTTTGAGATTTTCTTCCGCCGGTACGGTGCCGAGATACCGGCCACCGGGTTTCAAAACCCTCGTGACCTCAGTAAGTGTCATGGCAAGCACGTCGTCATCGAGATGTTCAATCACTTCCGACATAAAAACAGCATCAAAACTCTGATCTGGAAATGGAATCTCCTGCGAATAGCCCGGTTTGGCGGAAGCCTCGGGCAGGCCCAGTTCCTCACGGATATTTGCAATGGCTTTTTCGCTGGGATCGAGCGAAAAAATATCGGCGCCTTTGGCCAGCAAAAGCCTTTCCAGCGTCCCGTTGCCCACGCCGATGTTTAGAATGGACTGTCCAGTCCCGTCAATTTTTTTTGAAAGAAACTTCAGTCTTGAATAGCTACCCTCGAATGAACTTTTTCCTCCGTTTTGAAAGAAGTCCCAGACTTTATCTTGCTGCATACTTGATCCCCTCAGTTGTGAGAAGTCACAACACCTTTGATAAAAAACCCACCTCCAGCATCAAGTGCGATCATTTTTTCAGGCTTATTCTGGAGAAACTCATCTACAGCCATGGTTGCGCCTGGACACGAGGTAAAGCCATAATCATCACAAAGAAAAACAGCCCCAGGATTCAGCCTCTCATAGAAAAAAACTATACTGTCCCGCGTGGGCTCATATAAATCAACATCTACATGAACAAAGCTAAATTTTAAATTTTCTACCTCGTTGAATCTATCGGGAATCCATCCTGGATGAGAAACAATCCTTTCACCAAATTCTAACAAATTATTAAGAGTGCTTTCCTCTGAGCATGCCAAATCACCCTTTTTCCAATAACTGCCATCAGAAAATTCTGGGCTACCAAGCCCTTCAAAGGAGTCAAAAATATGATGTGTCTTTTTAAACTTACTTTGCTTATGATTGGATTCACAAATCAGCCATGATGAAGCACCCTCATAAACTCCACACTCTGCTGTTTCACCATCAACATCTTCGGTTAATCTAATGAGTTGACTCAACATCCATTTACGATGAGTGTTGAAGCTATCCTTCTCACTGAACTTTTCCAAGTAAGCATTAAAGAATTTGTTCTGCCACCATTTCATTTGAGGCCAGGTCATTCTATATTCAGGTAGCACAAGTTTTGAAAAAAGCGAAACCGACTCGAACCTTCTCATCACGTCTTTCGAATTTATATTTCTTATCATTTTAAGTACAGCGCGAAGTTTGTTCATTAAAGATTCCTTGACATATATATTCTTATGGTTAAGAAAACCGAGGTAGACAAATACATAAATACTGCCGAGTACACCAGTCCGTATATTTGATAAATATCAACCAACAATAAATTCATAATAAGCTTGGCCAGCACCGCAACAATCCCACCCCAAAATATGTTTATGCCGTGCCTTTGTGCTGCAAAAAAAGACACAAGAACATTCCCATAAAAACTAAATGGCAACAACAAAATATAGAAACGCAAAAGATTAGAAACAGTGTAAGTATCATCTGTCGTAAAAGAACCTCGCTCAAACAAAAGGGACACTATCCAAGGTGCAAGCAACCAAACAGCGATGGTCGCCATCAACCCGACGACAAACATTGCGCCTGCCCAGCGTATCGCGATCCCTCTTACAGTGGGACTGGCTTCTCCCGCAACCAGATCAGAAAATACCGGCAAGGTAGCCCGACTGATCGCCATCGCGCCCAACCCCAGCACCAGTGCCATGATCCGGTTGGCATAGCTCAGGGTGGCGATGGCGCCTGTGCCAAGCTGGGCGGCGAAAAACTGATCGATGATGCCAGTGAAGCTCATCAGGGAATGACCAATCGCCATGATGCCCATACTGCCCCAGAATCCTCGCCATGCAGGAGAAGTAAAAATGAGTGACGGTGCCTGCAGTTCTCCCATTTTCTTGAGCGGCATGGCCAGGCCTGCAAGATGCAGTGCAAAGCCAGCCACAGTCCCCCATACCAGAGGTTCAGGAATGGTTCCGGGCGGCAATAGTATGGCAACCAAGATGACCAGCGCCGGCAACGCTTCCATCAGGGTATTACGGTGATGCCCGCAGGCCATCATCCAGGCCGAAAACAGACTGATCACAAGCCCCATCGGAAGCAGAAACGATAATGGTCCGGCCATAGTCAGCGCTTGTGCAACAACTTCATCAGCAAGACCAACCCAGGTTGCCTGCAACAAACTGGGCAGCCCCCAATAGAGAAGCAAGCCGAGCAGAAGGCCAATCAGCAACGTCAACCCAAGTAACTCGCCACAAAAACGTGAGATGTCCGAGCCTTCATCCCTGCGCATTCTGGCCACGAGTGGCACCAGCACAACAGTCAGCACGCTGAACCAGACACCTACCGGCCAGCTTATGAGGTTATAGATGAACACATAGGCATCCACGGTTCCGCTGATGCCATAACGCCAGGCAATTGTCATTTCCTTTGCTGCACCGGCGAGCTTGCCAACGAATACAAAAAAGCTTACCCAGAAAAAGCCGACAGCAATTCTCCGGTGGTGTGAGTCTCGGTCTTGGAGATGCCGCGTCACTTTAGCCTTGAGCGTCGTCATGCAGACCCTATGATCCACGAGCTTATATGTCGTGCCTGGCCGCATAGCATGTTCGATAGGTTGCGGCTAAAGTATTCGCGGCTGAAAAAGCTCCTAGGGGGTGTCTGCGATTGATCAGATCCATCGGCTGCGTCCGGGATGACGAATGTATGTATGTTCATAATGACAGTTGCCAGGTCTACAGTCATCATCGCTGTAGGAGCGACTTTATGGCCAGGATGGGCGGTATGCCGACAATGCAGGAGCAATTGTCGGTCAGTCGCGAAGTCACGGCCGTAATATTCGCGGTTGAAACCTCTCCCACGGTGAGCGAATCCAAGGGCCGCAGAAAAGGGGTCAGGTTCATTAAATGCATTAAATATTTGTCCAGTTATTTTAATTAGCTATGAATAATGCCAATAATGCAGCCGTTATTATTAACCTCATCATGCAGAATATAAACCGGTTATCCATCAATTCAAAGGAGACAGAGTCATTGATTGTCAGCTCTTGCCATCGAACTATGATGGGTTTTTACTGCTACCCTTCGCATCAATGCCGTTAAGCCATGTACTTTTTCGTTCACCCTGAGCTCTTCGACTACGCTCAGGATAGCCAGAGAAAAGGGGTCAGGTTCATTAAATGCATTAAGTATTTTCCTTGTTATTTCAATTAGTTCACTATAAACAATGCAGCCGTTACTGTTAACCTAATCGAGTCGAAGGATGAATGGAAAACTCCGAGTCGATAATTTACACCATCTCCGTGGCAAAGATCAGGCTTATAATCATGCATTTATGAAAATAAAATGAATCGAAATTATCATATGGATGCTTCATACATCCTGTTTTTAGATTGCAGGATTTAGGTATCGTATAAATTATTTCAAATAGTTCACGATAAAAAACGCAGCCGATACGGTCAAACCTAACGACCAAAACATAAATCGATCCAAACGCCTGCCCATTTCGTCAAATTTTTTGTCTACCTGTTCGAAACGTTTATCCATTTGCTCGAAGCGTTTATCCACTTGTTCGAAGCGTTTATCCATTTGCTCGAAACGTTTATCTACTTGTTCGAAGCGTTTGTTTGCCTCCTCCCTGTTTTGTGTCAGCTGCTTATCGACTTGTTCGAAGCGTTTATCCATTTGCTTCATTAGTGCATAGATTAATTCTCGCTGAGCTTTGAGTTCTTCACCCTGATTTTTTAGCGCCTCTTCGACGCGCACCATGCGCTCACGCAGCTCTATTTCGTAAACGACCGGCGGTTTGCCAAGCGACTGTTCAGCCAACCACTCGGCTAGGTGATTTTTGATAAATTCAATGTCTTCTTGGGCTAGCATGTTGTATCACCTTGCAATTAATTGGGCTTCGGTAATTTTGTGTCATCCGGATAGTTATGCGAAGGTAAAAAGGGTCTAAAAAGGGGTCAGGTTAATTAATGAATCAGTCATTATTAAATAATTGACTATAAAAAAACCCTGCCGACACAATTAAACCCAGCGATCAGAACACAAAACCCTCTCAACGCCTGTATTTATTCAAACTGTTTACCATCAATTCGAAGGAGACAGGCTCATTGATTATCAGCTCTTACCATCGAACCATGATGGGCTTGTGCTCTGAACCCTCCTACACCTCAAGCCATTAACTTAAGGACTTTTCCGCTCGCACTAAGCCCTTCGGCCACGCTCAGGAGAGCCATGTCGAAGGATGAGTGGAAAGTACGAGCTGATAAGTTAAGCCGCCCAGGTTCAACAGGGCTCTCCTGAGCTTAGCCGAAGGGCTCACCACGAACGGATTAACTTAATGGCATTGCATCCTAAACCTTAAACAATTGATCCAAAGTATCAACAAACAAGATACGCTCTACCCATTGATCCAACTGGGTTTTATCGGCCTGATTGATTTTTTCTTCTACCCAAACGGGATGCCCGCCGAATTTCAGTTGAATTTGTTTCAAAAGCATTTGAGCCTCTCCTTTGATTTCTCCTTTGATTTCTCCTTTGATTTCTCCTTCTTTTCTGCCTTCTTGTCTACCTTCTTCTCTGCCTTCTTCTCTTAATATCTGCGCTAATCCCATACGTGCCTCCGCTTCGGATAAATAGTCTTTACGATAGGTTTCGATTTCATCTTCTGTCAGGTCCGTATAATAATCGACAAAGTCAATATATTTTAGTTGCTTTTTCGGGTCGGGCTCCAGTTGCACTAGACCCAATTGTGCATCATGGTAGATATCCAGCTTTTGTTCTTTGGCATAACGCATATTGGGTAAGTTGAGGCGGGCGACTATGTTATCGCTTTGCCGGTAATCGTCGGCCAACCGATTTTTCAGTTCGCAACTGATGTACTGAAAACTGAGGTAGGTATGCCGATCGCCGCCTAAATGCAATTCGTACGGATGATGCCCCCGATCCAGAAATATTACGACCGGAACCACCCGTTCGGTTTTTGCCAATTCGGATAAGTCCAGACAATAATGTGCTAGGCGATAAATGGAAAAGCGCCTGGCTTCGGTCTCTTCCTCCAGCAGAAACAAAATCACTTCACGACGGCCATCAGGCCATTCAACGAGTAACGGCGTATCTAATTCGTGAAAGTGGTCGCCGAGCCGTTCTTTAAGCTGTTCTTGTCGAAACGGGATAATCCGCGCTTGTTGCAAATCGTCGTGGGCTTCCTCCGCGGCAAAAAACTGCAAGGCTTGCACGGGGTAATCCAGAATCAGGTTTTTAAAGTTTTGATCGTGCATAAGCCTAATTATGAAAAAACCTTTTCATTGCGAAACCACCAACACCAATCCGTATACACTAAAAGAATACTTTCTTGCTGTATCTCATTTGCGCTCATCATAGACGACCGATAGTGTCGGTGCATTAGGTTAGCGTTCGGTCCGAAGGGCAAATTGATTATGCATAGCCGTTATCAGGCAATTTTGCGCTACCTCGCTTAATGGTCACTGCCATTAAGTTAGGGAGGACAATTCCTTCTCTTTCCGGGAGATGATTAAGATGAGGGGGGGTCAAATAAAGCTTTTTTGCCTTAACCCTCACCATCAGGAGAGCGGGCTTTTCTTAACTTAATGGCAATACGGTTAACGGTTCGAATCTTTTGATCAACGCGATGCTGTATTATGGCTTTCCCTTCCAGCTTGCCTTTAAGTTTGCTTATTTCAGAAATTATTCCATACCGGTGTTTAATGGGCCGCCGTTAGCGGAAATGGGTCAGGACTAGGCTGTCGAAAAAAGCCATTTTTAGCTAATTGCTGTGTTCCCGCTTTTTAAACTGACTATTTTTGAAGTTGTTGGTATTTATAGGCTATTAAGCGCCAGATGTAGGGTGCGCATCGCGCACCTGGATCGGGCTCTTGTCGGTTCGGCACCGTGGAAAGGTGCGCGATGCGCACCCTACGACGCTCATGATATCTTGGAAATTTTTGATGATCATAAGGTTATAAAGCGCCAGTTATTTTCTCAAAATCCATAAAACAGTCATTTTTTCTGACATAAAAATCGGTAAATTTCGACACCCTAAATCAGAACCCAACCCCAAGGATTTGATCAGCGATTGATAGGCTCTTGCAATGCCGTTAATCCCTTATTGGCAAACTCTAGCAATTTTATATAAGCCGTTTTTTTGATTACAGCCTTAATGATGTCAGGTTCTATATTGAGATAATCATGTACTAGAGCGTTTCGCATGCCAATGATTTTGCGCCATTCTACATCATTGACTGCCTCAACACCTTGCTGAGATAGTTTTTCGAACGCGGCGTATGCATCGGCAGGTGCGGTTTTATAAAAAACGTAATTCCAATGCTTGGCAATGCCGATACAGGCTTCTATAAGCACCTGCAAGGTGCGTTCAGCTGCTCGATACTCGTAACGACTTAATTCTCGTTGATTGATAATGTCTGTTAATCCTTGCAACTCGCTTTTCAACTCAGCAAGATGCTCACGCATCGAGAAAACATAGGCGTCATCCATTGCAGACACTCATAGCCTGTTGATGTTGATAGTGATACAGGTAATCTATCTCCCATTTCGACATAATGCGTTGCAACTCTTGAGCCTGGCGATACTCATTTTTACAAAGCCACAATTCGCCGTTCTTTAGCACAGACATAGCTAACGGAATGGGTGCAATATTGATGTCCAACACACTTAATTTTCCGTCGGGTAAATTTAATGTGTGCCGCCAATCCAAAGCAAGCAACTCCGGCCTTAATCGCCGCTCAATCACGTCGTCTTCCCAGATTTTAAACGCAACCGCCAAGTCGATATCGCTGTTTTCATGCGCACTGCCCTTTGCATACGATCCGTATAGCCAAAGCAATTCTATGTTGTCATTTGATTTTGCTAACTGAATTATGTGGGCTTTTAAGCCGTTAAAATCCATAATTTTTTTAATGCGCTTAATTGATTTATTATATTTTTAGGGGTTAACCGAATATGGACATAATTTTGGGTTCGTCATTCGCTTGGAGATAGGTTCAAATCATTTATTTTATTGTTTAAACGCGTCAGCTCCTCAAAAAAACCATCCTGACTAACAAGTACATCTCAGCTATTTTTTCGGACGCGCGAAGAGAACCTTGTGCATAGCCACGGCAATATCTAAATCGCTGTCACCGCTGACGGTCTGTTCCCCCATGAGCCGTAAACTATGGCTAATCCAATGCCTTTTACGCTCTCCAAGGCTTCTTGTATTGTTTCATATTCTTTTTGCATAAGTAGCATCCTGCAAATAACGTTATTTTTGTCTCATTTCCGGTGCTTTCTCCAAGGCATTTAATTTGTTTGCAATTGGCAAATCAAGTCAATTTAAATTGATAATCACCATCGTGGCTGAAACAACTAAGCCAAGCGTCCAATACATGAAACGATCCAGTCTTCGATTCATTTCTATAAAACCAGTGTTCATGTCCTTGCGCATCTCCTCGAAACGTTTGTCGACTTGTTCGAAGCGTTTGTTAATTTGCTCAAAACGCTTTTCGACTTGTTCGAAGCGCTTGTCAATTTGCTCAAATCGTTTTTCGACTTGTTCAAAACGTTTTTCCATCGCTTCGAAACCTTGTATCATCAGGTCTCGTTGATGCTTTAATTCTTCTTCGACGCGTACCGTGCGCTCCCGCAGATCCAGCTCGTAGCGCACATTAGCATTGAGTTTCTCCGGTTGACGCGCGATGATGTTCTCAACCAGTTTTTCAATTTGTTCAATATCTTCTTGGGCTAGCATACGCGACCCTCACCTGAGTTTTTTGTTTGCTTCCTGACATTACTCATCCTGACCTCCTTGCATTGCCGCACCGTCAACCTCCTGTGCCAAAGCCTCAATTTCTTGCTTTAACAATTCGTATTCAGCCAACTTAATATCTAGAAAACGCTTGGTCAATAAGGTTTTTTCCGCGATGCCGCTTGGCGTCAATAAATACACATAAGCCAATCGGTTTTGGCTATTACGGAAGTTGTGCATTTTTATCAGTCCGCGGCCTAACAGCGCTTTTAGGCAATAATTGACTTTACCCAAACTTACACCAAGATTTTCCGCCAATTCCCGCTGATTCATCTGCGCATTATTTTCTAACAGACGAAGCACGCGTAAGTGCGTTTCATCTTGCAACTGAGTTGACGTTTTAACGTCGTTAACCATGGGTTTTTATTCGGTAGGAATAGGAGGTGTGTCTAGCAATATTGCTTACTCAAGCCAACAAATATTGTTAGTACCGATCGATTTGGATTTCAAATTACTCCCTTTATAGTCAAAAAATGGCTAACTTTATGAAGGTATGGGGTGTGGCTAGCGAGGATGTCGGCAGCAGGGAACGCTGCCGTCAAGCCCCCATGGACGGGTTTACCCAGCACCTAAATT
The DNA here is from genome assembly GCA_018830325.1 of Gammaproteobacteria bacterium. Classification (GTDB taxonomy): domain Bacteria; phylum Pseudomonadota; class Gammaproteobacteria; order Methylococcales; family Methylomonadaceae; genus Methylotuvimicrobium. Next base: position 15,828 of record JAHJSQ010000139.1, on the reverse strand, counting down.
CCATAGTTCATTGGCTATGGTTAACTATCTGGGATAATTTAGGTGCTGGGTGAACGGCGGTCCTCGATAGACACATCTCATACCTTTTATTCTTAGACGGTTTTTCGATCAAAAGGGAGTAATAGCTTCAGGCACGCTACCGCCCTACTGTGTCACGATCAGCAAGCGCGGTAACTCTGTTCAACTATTGAACAAACTATAACACCGATTGTTTGTAAGGAAAATAAAAAATTGCTGCATAGACCGACGAGAAGGCTAAGATGTTAAATACTCAACAAATGAATCACTGGATCTTTTCCGATCCGGGAAGCAAAGTCGGCGGCATTTGCACGAAAAAGCCTTTGGCCTTAAGACTTTCTATGACTCTCTCCGAATTTTCGCGTGCCAGTTTACGGTCCGCTGTCAACTCCAGCTCCATCACGTATTGCATCGGACTGATCGATTTGAACAAAGTATCCGGCACTTCGGTAAAATCGTCTTTTTTATCGAGATACAAATAAAGCTCTTCTTTTTTTAGACTTTTATAAATAAAACACTGCATAATCGGGTTCTTTTAAACGACAACGGATTGAGCATTTTAGCTGTTTTTGTTTAGAATCCCTATGCCGATTAATTAACGATTCCCTCATGGCCAAATCCTCATTCGACTCTTCCCGCTTTTTTACCACCGCCTGCAATTTCGAAGGCTCGCTGATTCTAGTCGCCGCTTTGTTGGGCTGGTTTGCCGGTATTAATCCTTTTGCCGATCTTTATTTTTCCGAACAAGCGCTTTTTCACGGTATTGTCGGCACGGTGCCGTTATTTATATTTTTTTTCGCACTTGAGCAAATCAATATCCCATCGATTCGTAAAATTCGCAGCCTATTGGTCGACACCCTAGGTTCCGGGCTGAAAACATGCCAATGGACCGATATTTTTTTTCTCGCCGCGATCGCCGGATTTTCAGAGGAGTTATTGTTTAGAGGATTGATTCAACCGTGGATCGAAGCCTCTTGGGGAATGGCTGCGGGACTTATCGGCAGTAATATCATTTTTGGATTGGTCCATGCCGTGACACCGCTTTATGCGCTACTGGCAACCCTAATCGGTATTTATCTCGGCTTGGCAATGGACTTCGGCGGCGAAAGAAACCTGATGACGCCGATGATCATTCACGGGCTTTATGATTTTCTGGCTTTTTTGATGATCATGAAATCGTTCCGTCACGGTAGCGAATAGTGGTGTTTTTTTCTTTATTTTTCTTATTCGCCCAACGGCTCGGGACGACCCAACCAAAAGCCTTGGGCATAGTCGACGCCTAATTCCAATAAATGCTGATAGATCGCTTCGGTTTCAACGAATTCGGCAATGGTTTGTTTACCCAGCAAATGCCCAATTTCATTGATCGATTTGACCATCGCCAAATCGACCGGATCGCAACAAATATCCTTGACAAACATTCCGTCGATTTTTAGAAAATCCACCGGCAGATTTTTCAGGTAGGCGAACGACGACAAGCCGCTGCCGAAATCGTCCAACGCAAAACAGCAGCCTAGCGTTTTCAAGGCCCCCATGAATTGAGTCGCTTGGTTCAAATTGGCAATCGCGGCGGTTTCGGTCACTTCAAAGCAGAAGCGATCCGCCGGTAAATTGAATTTTTTTAGCGCCGCCTGAATACAGAGCTGAGCCGAATCTGAACCGAGCGTTTGCCCCGATAAATTTATCGAGCACATCGACAGATCGGCCAGCGCGCCAGAATGTTCGGCAAACCAAAGCAGCGTATTTTCGATGATGTATTCGTCGATTCGACTCATCAGGCCGTAGCGCTCGGCGGCCGGAATAAATGCGCCGGGCAGAATGATTTCTCCGTCCGCACTCAAAATCCTGACCAAAATTTCATAGTGTTCGCCACCTTGCATGGCTGTACTGTAGATGGGCTGACGGTATAATTGAAAGCGTTGATTATCGAGCGCGTCGTTGAGTTTGGCGACCCATTGCATTTGCCCGGATAGCCGGCGAATTTCCTCGTCGTTTTTTTGATAGACAAAAACCCGGTTACGTCCGGCATCTTTCGCGGCATAACAAGATGCATCGGCGACCATTAACAAATCGTTCAAGCAATTAAATTCGTCGGTAATCGCCATTAAGCCGATGCTGACACCGATATGAAAGCTTTGGTTGTTCCAGTTGAATCGATAATCGGCAATGATTTCGCGCAGTTCGTCGGCCAGCCGTTCGGCTTGCTCGATCGCGCAATGTTCCATCAGCACCCCGAATTCGTCGCCGCCCAAGCGCGCCAATGTATCCCGTTTACGTACCTTACGCTGCAATAATGAAGTCACCTGCTTGAGCAGTTCATCACCTGCGGTATGTCCGCAAGTATCGTTAATCACTTTGAATTGATCGAGATCGAGATAGCAAAACGCGAATTGATCTTCGCATACTTTACGAGTCCGCAATACGCGGTTCAACCGCGATTCGAATTCGCGGCGATTGACCAAGCCCGTCAAGGGATCGTGCGACGCTTGATAGGCTAGCTCTCTCGATAAACGGCGGGCGTGACTGACATCGCTGAATACCAAGACCACGCCTTGGATTTCGTTACCTTCCCCGCGAATCGGAGCCGCCGAATCCTGTATCGCATATTCGCGGCCCAATCGATCGATTAAAACTGTGCCGCTTACCAGAATTTTCGCCTCGCCCTCGGATAAACATTGCGCGACCGGATTCGGCAATGGCTTTCGGGTTTTTTCGTCGATAATATGGAAAACTTCGTCGATAGGACGGCCGAGCGCTTCGGCATGCCGCCATTCGGTCAGTTTTTCGGCGGCGGGATTGATGAATTCGATCCGGCCGGTATTGTCGGTAACGATTACCGCATCGCCGATCGATTTGAGCGTAACTTGGGCTCGCTCTTTTTCCTGCGTCAACCTTTCCTCGGCCTGCTTGCGGTAATCGATTTCCAAACGCAGTTCGGCGGTACGTTCTTCAACCAATTGTTCAAGATGCCGGCGATAGGATTCCAGTTCCGCTTCGACCGCTTTCGCTTTTAAAACATTGTCGATTGTAATCGGGATGAGATGCAGATATTCGCCGTTGATATCCTTGGTCAAATAATCGGCGGCACCCAGTTTCAGAGCTTTCACGGCGACAGCTTCGTTGCCGCTACCGGTCACAAAAATAATCGGGGTTGCCATCGGAATATAATCGACGATATCGAATGCGGTTCCGTCGCCGAGCGCATGGTCGGCCAACACGATATCGAAGGTCTGTTTTTTCAACAGATCAACCGCTTCAGCCACCGATTCTGCAATCGTATAGTCGTAAAGTAATTGTTCTTGTTTGACAAAGCGCTTGAAACTCATCTGATCAGCCAAATCGTCTTCGACCAACAGCAAGCTCACCGGCTTTTTCCTGGTCATGAACGCTGCGTCCAATAAGGCTTAAGCACCTGGATTGCGTCTAAAAACTGTTCGTAATCGACCGGCTTGAGAATATACCCGGAAATTCCTAAGTCGAAACAACGGTCGACATCCTGCCTTTCTTTTGATGAGGTCAGCATCATGACCGGAATATTTCTGAATACCGGATGCTCTTTGAGATGTTTCAGGCATTCGTGACCGTTCATCTTAGGCATGTTGATATCGAGCAAAATGATGGCCGGCAAGCCTTGTTCTGGATTGCGTAAATATTCGAGCGCTTGTTCGCCGTCATGCACAACCAGCAATTCATTGAGGACGCCAAGTTTTTTGAAACTCCGCTGAACGGTCATCACATCGACCTGATCATCCTCGACCAAGAGAATGGGTTGTATGTTATTCATGTTGTGCGGTTTTCGGTATTGTAAACAAAAAATTGCAACCGCAGCCCGGTTCGGACTCGATCCGGATACGGCCGCCCCAGTTGTCGACTATTTTTTCGATTAGGCTTAATCCGATACCGGTGCTATCGGATTGATCCTTTGGTGCGAGCGTTTGAAACAGTTGGAAGATTTTCTCCTGATAGTGTCTTGGGATGCCCGGACCGTTATCTTTGACGCTGAATTCCCAGCTGGACTCGTGTTCGCGGCAACTTATTTCAATAACCCCATGGCTTTTATCGTTATATTTGATCGCATTATCCAGTAAATTTTGAAAAACCTGAAATATTTTAAGCTTTTCTCCTACGATCGTCGGTAAGCCAGCTTGCACTTTGATTTCGATATGCGGCGGAGGTGCGATATGCTTAATCATTTCTATTAATAACACATTGATGTCGATTTTTTCGTCAGGTTCTTTAATGCGCCCAACCCGCGAATACTGCAATATACCGTCGATCATCTCATGCATGCGTTTTGCCCGGCTTTGCAATAAGGCCATTTGCTCCTTGCCGTCATCATCGAAAACCTCTCGGTAATCTTCGGCAATCCAGCCGGATAATTGATTGATCGCGCGTAAAGGCGCTTTTAAATCATGCGATACGACATAAGCAAAACTTTTCAGTTCTTCATTGGCTTTATTCAATGCCGAGGTCCGCGCGGCAACCCGTTGTTCGAGCTCTTTATTGAGCAAATTGATTTGTAGCTGGCTTTGTTTCATTTCTTCGATCAACAAGGTGTTTTGCAGCGCAATCGCCGCTTGTGCGGTCAATAGCCGGGTCATTTCGATATCTTCGAGAGAAAACACCGATTTGATTAAACTGTTTTCCAGATACAAAACACCCAGGACTTGTTGTTGCATTTGCAACGGCAAGCATAATACCGATTTGAGTTGCCTTTTCTGTACCGTATCATCGGTTTTAAAATCGCCTTCGGCCCCAGCATTGTTCAAGACCACCAGTTCGGCGGTTCGATAAACATAATTGACGATCGCAAGGCTAAGGGTATCGACCGACAATTCGCTACCGTCTCGAACCTCGACATCGACCCGGTCATGCTTGACGCCTTTCGCCAATATTTTTAGTTGCCGATTCTCGGCAATCAGCAAATAACCGGTTTTCGCACCCAAGCGCGCCATCACCGATTCCATGATCGTCACCAGTAAGGGTTTGAAATCGAGTTGTTGCGTGATCGTTCGAGTCGCTCGAACCAAATAGTCGACATCGAGCAATTGCGCCAACGATTGCTCGGTCTGTTTACCCCTTTCGGTAACCGTAAACGAATATTGCTTCGCCAATTGCGCCGTTTTGATTTCGGCGCCGCATTGACGATAAATTTTAACGGCCCAATTCAAATGATACGAAGCATGATCGTGTTGTCTATCGAGCAGTATCTGTCCCAGCCGTTCGTGTAAAAATGCCTCCAAAAATAGAAATTGCCGCGACTTAGCCGAATCGATAGCATCCAAGCCATAGCGTCGTGCCTGACTGAAGTCGCCGGCATGACAAGCCCGTTCCATCATCATGAACAGCAAATAGGGCTTGAGAATCGGCCCCAACGAGGACCAAACCTCGACCCGCTCCAGGCAGCGCAAGAGATAATTTCGCTCCTGATCGTCCAATGTTTGATTTAGCCTCAAACCATTGACGTAACGAAATACATACCAGAGCCGGTTTAAAATATTGTCGCTTAGGCCCCGTAAATACGGCTCGGCCTTCGCCAGAAAAACGGCTGCCAGCCGATAATCGCCGAGATAATGGCTGCTAATTCCTTTTAAAGTGTAATATCCGCCGATCGACACGACATGCTTGTCTTGCTCCCAACGTTTTAACTTGGCATCGATTTTCGCCTCGGTTAGCTTATTTCGGCCGGCATTCATTTCATCGACCCAGCCAGCAAATACGCTTTCGGCAAGCCCGAGCGATAACGACAGATTAAATTTTTTCGAAAAGCGCCGGCACTCTTCGGCCACACTAATCACCTGATACAAATCGTTACCGCGATGGATCAAATGCCAAAGATAAGGCCCGTAGGACAAACCGGCGTTGTATAAATCGCCGCAATTTTTGCCGCGGTGAATATTTTGCTGACATTGCTGAATGATATGCTCGGATGACCTTCGATTATGCATATTGGTCCATAATATGCCGTTGATTCCCTTGGTTGCGCCGAAGGTATCGGGGTAGCGCTCCGATAACGCGAGGCCCAGATCTTCGTATCGAAACGACATGTCGTATTTATCCTGACGCTGTAAATACAATCCGACCATCGAAAAACCGTAAATCACCGTTTCATCGACACCGCCGGCCAAACAGTTTTGCGTCGACTGAATCGCGGAAAGATACAATTGCGGCACCATGCCGGCCAAGTAATAATCCGGTATCAATTCGCTATAGATACCGGTTTCGATCCGCGTCGCGCGATCGCCGCTGGGCGTGATATCGAGAATTTGTTGCCAGACATCGTCATGCGCTTGATGAATTTGTTCCAGAATGCTTCCCGCACGCTGCAAGGCCTCATTGTCCTCTTCCGGAATCGCGCGCCCAAAATAGCTCAAACCGCGATTACCCAATTCAATCGCCTCTTTGAACTTGCCCATCGACGACAAGCCCGTGGTCTGCTCGTACAAGCAGTCGACCCGGTCCAGATCGATTTTAGCCTTAGCAATCAAGGTATTGAGTATCGCTTCCGAAGCCGGCTGATTGCCGAGCGCCATTTCGGTTCGTGCCAAATATTTATGCAAATCGAATAAAAATTCATAATCGATGTCCCAGTCCGGATTGGGATACAAGGCTTTGGCCTGCGCAAAGAAAAAATTGGCGTTATCCATCGCCAGTGCTTTCATCGCGGCAATTCCGGCATGGTAATTAAACACGGCCTCTTGTTTGAGCCGCTCCTCGCTGGGTTTTTGTGGACGACCGCCCTCTAAATGTTCGACGATCGCAAATAAATTCGCTTGCGTCTCAAGATCGGCGTTTTCGGGAATCGCTTCAATATAGGCTTGTGCGATACGCTCGTGAACCTCGCGCTTTTTCGTTTCATCCATGAAACTCTCGACCGCCGCTTGAACTTGGTCGTGAAAAAAATAGAGTTGATTTTTTTCACGCAATAAAATGTTATCGACAAAGGCTTCCGACAGTAATTGATATAACACCGACATTTCGATACCGGCGGCGCGCGCCAAATCTTCGGCTTGAAAGCGCGCGCCCAGACAGGCTCCAATCATCAACATGTCGAGCGTCTGACGAGCCAACTTGGTAATTTTGTCCTTAAACAAATCCAATGCCGTATCGGGAATCTCGGTATGCCGTAAATGTTCGTCATCCCAAGTCCAAATGCCGTCATCGCCCAAATGCAAATGCCGGTAACTGTGCAGCCAGCGCAAACTTTCATTGACGAACAACGGATTGCCCGCCGAGGTCTGAAATATGATCTCGGCCAATGCTTCGGTCCGAACAGGATAGGTATTGAGAATATAGGCCGTCATTAAATTGACTTCATGTAAGCCTAAGGTATTCAAACGAATCTCCAACAACGGCCATTTATCACGCTTGATGCGTTCGATCAAGCGATTCAATCGATGACCGGCATCGACTTCGTTATGCCGGTACGCGCCCACCCAAAACAGCCAAGGATATTCCGCCGAATTGTCGAATAGACTTTCCAAAACATCGAAGGTTGCGGCGTCGCACCATTGCAAATCGTCGATGAACAAGGTCAACGGATTTTCAGCGCTGGCCAAGGCAGCGATAAAACGTCCGATGGTATCGTTGAAACGGTTGCGCGCTTCGACCGGCGGCAAATCGGCGACATTCGGCTGCGGGCCGATAATCAGTTCCAATTCCGGCACCAAATCGATCATCAAGCGACCGTTGTCGCCCAATTGCTCGCCGATGCGCTTACGCCAGTAGTCGACCCTATCCTTGTCTTCGGACAAAAAGGTTTTGATCAAGCTCGTGAACGCTTGTATCAAGGTGCTGTAGGGAATGTGTTTCTTAAACTGATCGAACTTACCCGACGCGAAATAGCCGGAATGCGCGACAATGGGCAATTGCAGTTCCTGAATCAGCCGGGTTTTACCGATGCCCGACCAACCGGAAATCAACGCGGCGCGAAAGACGCCCGAGCAGACTTTGTTGAACTCACTCAACATTTGCTGCTTTTCTCTGTCTCGCCCGACCATCACCGATGGAATCGTAATCCGGTTGCTGAAATCGCGCTGCTTCAATACGAAATCGTCGATACGTTTTTCCATCTGCCATTGCGTCAAACAAATGCGCAGATCATTTGCCAGGCCGGATGCGGTTTGATAGCGCTTTTCGGGTGCTTTTTCCAAAAGCAACGCAATAATATTGCTTAAAGCCGCCGGAATTAGCGGGTCGATTTGATGTAAGGGCTCCGGCGTTTCGGCAAGATGCGAATGAACGATTGCGATCGGATCGTTAAATGAAAACGGTGCCTTACCGGTTAGACAGGTATAAAGCACCATGCCCAAAGAATACAAATCGGTTGCATAATTTACCGTGTATTTGATGCGCCCGGTCTGTTCCGGCGAAAGATAAGGCAGGGTCTGTTTCCGAAAATGCGGATCGTAGATAAAATGACTGACCTGATTGATATCGAGGATACGAATGTCGTCGATTATCTGGACGGATAAATTATCCGGCCGTATCAAAATATTGGTCGGCTTGATACTTTTGTGAATATGCCCGGCTTTATGCATTTCTTCGAGCCGTTCGGCCAGCGTTACGGCGATAGTCAGCACACGTTCGATGTCGGGTTCAGAACCTAACGGCAAACATTCGGATAACGGCTTGGCATCGATATAAGGCTGCCGCAATACCAGCCGGCCGTTTTCCCTTCTGAGGATTTCCGGAATTATGCTATGCGGTATGGCTAACTGGCTAAGCAAGTCGATTTGTTGCCGAACATAATCGCCAATACCCTTCACGCAAAAACGAAGCTTGATATCCTTTAAAACGACTAATTCCGAAGTACGAACATGCTGCGCTTTAAAAACATCTGCGTGCATGCTTTCGCCAAGCTTTTCAAGGATACTGTGATTTAAAAATTGGGTCATGCCATTAGGAGAGTCATTGCGGGTTAGAAGAAATACCTAGGGCACGACGACTATAGCATTTTCCAGAGCAATGTCAGGGTTTTATCGACTTTAGGATCATAACGCTTTATAAATCATGAACATCAACAATTTTCAAAATATTTTGAACACCGTAGGATGCGCATCGCGCACCTTTCCACGGCACCGAATCCGGCGACAGATCCCAGCACTAGGTGCGCGATGCGCACCCTACATCCGGCGCTTTCTAACCAATGATCACCAACAATTTCCAAGATATTTTGAGATTAAAACGCGGGAACACAGAAATTAGCTAAAATGGCTTTTTTCGGTAGCCAGGCTACCCGCCAACCTGAATTTTTTCGCAATCTACATGGTTATCACAAACTTACAGGAAGTCTCATGTCGAGTCACCATTCTTTACAACACAGTAACAACGATCTCAAACTTCATTGGACCGTCGCCGGGCTGACCCTTACAACTGTAGCGGCCTATTTGATTTTTTGCCATGTAGCCGGCGAACCATGGCGGATTAATCTCCCGGAGGATCAACGCGTCTTGATTCGCACCCTCTTCTATGTGTTGGCCATTATCGGTTTTCCGGTGACCAATCTGCTCCGCCATATTCAATTGCGCCTAAACCAAACCATGCCAGGGCCAAAGCCTGCCAAACAGCGCTATTTGCTTACCGTGATCGTATCGATGGGACTCGCCGAAACTGTCGCTTTGATGGGCTTGGTGATATTCCTGTTGGGAGACGATTACAACACCCTTTATATTTTTACCGCGTTGTCGGTTTTAGCCGTGTTCCTGTACCGCCCTAAAGCCGATGAATATCGGGAAATAATGGTCGCGCTGGCAAGCCGGGAAGACGATGACGATTAATACATTCAGCGAATGGTAAATTCCAGTATTTTGATGACGACCCGGTAGGTTTCTTTGAGTTTTTCCGGATTAAAAACATCGATGAGGTCAATCGGCAAAGCATCGGGGCTTGCTATGGCGATCACTTGGTCGGTGCCTTTCGGCTCTCCGATATCGATTGTAAAATCGCCCTCTTCCGGCGGAATCCGGTAGCGCTTGCCGGGAAGGCTATAATTATCTTCCTGATAAGGATTAGGATATACCCAACCCACGGCACCCGCCGCATCGATTACGGCAATGTAGACATACAGGGCTTGCTCGACCTGAAAATCGACCACCAAGCTTTCTCCGATTTTAAAGTCGGTTTTGTTGATCGAAACAGTAAAGATATGCTCGGGTAAGGAATTTTGATCGATTTTGCCGTTTAACGGTGTTGAAACTTCGGAAGTTTCTTCATCGGCGACCGACTTCTCCGCGTCACGTTGCGCAGCGGTTGTATCGATCGGCCGTTCGGTTGGTGTATCGGTTTCCGGTTTTTCAAGCGAATCCCGCTCCCAAAAGGACCGAATCATTACCGCCGCACCCAGCAATATCAACACCGGCAAGGCATAATAAATGGCCTTATAAGGCTTTTTCCGGGTCACCAAACCTTTTAGCAACATTTCAATACTATCGGTACGGTCTTCGCGCTTGAGCTGCAGCGCCTTTTTCAATGCATGCCATTGCCGGCTGCTGAGCGATCGAATCGGTTTGGGTTGGAGTTTTTTCTGCAAACAATCATCGGTACGCTGCCGGTTGAACGGATGAAAGCCGGCAAACAATTCATAAGCAACGCAAGCCAACGCATAAATATCGTCCCGAGGATCCGGCGTTCCGCCTTGCAGCATCTCCAGCGTTGCATAAGCCGGCGTCATGCCGCCAAGCACGCCGGCATCGAAACTTCCCACCCGGGAAAAATTCTGTAGCCGTGCGATACCGAAATCCAATATCTTGACTCGATTATGAATATCGATGAATACGTTGGAGGGCTTAAAATCCGAATGGATAATCCCTTTTGCATGCGCATGGCTCAATGCAGCGCAAATTTGCCTAATAATCGCCAATGCTTCGGAATGTTCGAGCCCCGCCGGATGGTTTTTGACGATTTTGTCCAGCGTAACGCCTTCCAGATATTCCATCGTCATGAATACGATCGGACCGTCTCTGTCGAAATCGTAAACGGTCAAAATATTCGGATGCGCCAGCGATTGGGTTTTTCTTGCTTCGCTATGCATGGCCTTCAATAATTCGGGATTGGCCCTGAACTCGTCATTCAGCACCTTGACCGCAATAAAGGCTGAATTGCCGGCTTCGATATCGCGCCGGTCCAAGGCTTTATAAACACTACCCATGCCCCCTGTTCCGATTTTCTCCAAAAGGTCATAGCGATTTTTCAATACCGAGCCCGAACCAGGAGTCACTGAGCCGTCGGCATAAGGACTTCCTTCATCAAAACCGATCGCTGTTTTACCGATTCCGCCGGTCGTTCCGAAGAGTTCGTGCTGCGTTCGAGCCGAATATAAATCTGAATTGCCTTCGGTTCGGCGCGGCTTTTGTTGAATGATCGTTTCATCCGACTCTGTAGTTCGGTTGACGGCTGATTCTTTAGGATCTCGATCCATGGTTCGGTATGTGTTTAATGTCAATGAGTCGGGGAATGCGCCGGAATCATTTTTCGTCCAGATGCCAGACGCCGTCGGCGCCCAATAAACGTCTTTCCAGCCATTTCGTTATCGTGCTTCGATCCTTTCGGTAAACTTCGGGACATTCCGATGTCGCCGAACCATACGTTTCGATTCCGGTCAGCCAATTTTCCCAAGCGGCAATCGCATCCGGCGAAAAACGCGGGTCGCCGGCATGACCCACGGCATATAAGTTTGCCGGTTCGTTCCTGCCCTTGACTTGCAGGCGCCCTAAGCGCCGGGCCGGATAATTCAGTTGCCGGGCTGCGCCGATAAAGTCTTCGGTGACGATGATCTCGGTATTGAACAAGCGGGTCAGGCTTTCCACTCGCGCGGCCAGATTCATCGGATCGCCCAAAATACCGAATTTTCTGACGCCTTTTTTCGGCCCCAGATCGCCCATCACCACCGAACCCGCAGTCAAGCCGACACCGGCGTCGATAATCGCATGAATCCGTTTGAGCACATCGGCTTCAATTTTTCGATCATAGCGCTCTTCGAGCGTCGCAAAAAAACGTTTTTGCAATGTGACCAATTCCAACGCGGCCTGCAATGCATTGGCGCATGCCGATACATTCTCCCCTTCGTTGCATTGATAGGGCCAATAATAGCAAACCATATCGCCGACATAATCCTCCAACCAGCCATTGTATTTATCCTGAAGAATCAATGAGGTTTCACTCAAATAATCGTTCATTAGATTCAGCACTTCGGCCGGATCCTTAATGAAACCGGTCACGGTCGTATACCCGGCCAAATCGCTCATCAATACCAGCGCGAATCGACGCCGGTTTTGAAAGGTCTCGTTGGGTTTTAAGCTTATCAATAAATTATGAATTTGCCTCGGCATATAGTTGATAATCAGCTTGCCTTCCCGCGAACCGATGATCAAATGGATGCCTATCGTTTGGCCGACACCTGCGATAAAAACGATCATACTAGCCGTTACCGGCCAAAGTTGAACCAAGTCGTTCAAATAGCACAAAGACCCGACAGCCGCAATAAACAAGCCGCCGATAAGCCAAACAAAGCTCTGTTTCAAATAAGCGCCCGATAGGACGCCGATCATGGCCGCCGTCAAAAACAATGCCGCTTTTACCGTTAACGCGGGCGCTCTCGGATGATCTCGATTCAATAGCGTCTCGACCGCATCGGCCAAAAACTGCGCTCCGTGAGTCGGCAAATGAGGGCCGAACAAACCCGTCGTCATCGGCGTCACCAACACGTCGGTGGCTTCGTCGGGTGCAGTCAACTGAAACACGGCAACTTTATCCCTCAATAACGCGGCAGTCCGCTCTGCAATTTCGCTATCGCAAGACGCCAAGCGACTGACCGGTATTATCGGCCTATTGCCTTCTTCGGATATGACGAACTGCGGCTTGCTCAACCGTATTCGGCGGCATGGATGGCGGCCGTCGCATAGTTCGTCATCGGGTCCGTGCAAATATTCGTCGCCGGTATTTTGCGGAAGGATAAATCGAGTCAGAGCAACGACGGCATGATCCGGGCTCAAATCCAACCATCGTGAGATGGGGCTGTTATTTTTAGTGACCAAGCGGTCGCTTGCTACCAAACCGTGTTCGGGTACTGCGAAAGCGGCCTCCAAGCCGTACAGCAAGAAATCGGGAAGCGCTTCTTGACCGCTAAAATAGGGGGCAATTTTGAAATGTTCGATAGCAAAGGCCGGCATTTGCAAAGGCGCGTTGCCTAATTCGCTATTACTCATTCGGCATTCGCCGGTAGGGGAAGCAGCACATCGAGGCTGCGACCATTGCACGGCGCCGGAGGGTTCGATACAAGCGGCATAAGGCATTCTGCCTTCCATTTCTTTCGAAACGACCGCGTCGAGAAAAACGCCCTTACCGCCAGCGGCAATAATTCGTTCCGTAGCTTTGGCAAAAAGCGGTAAAGCCTGTTTACGGCCGACATCGATCGGGACGCCGTGATCCAAAACCACAACCGCAGTGTACCGCCAATCTTCCCGTGCTTGAAAGACCAACGCGGAATCGTGTATCCAGTCGTCGATAGCGGTATCCGCCAAGCGGTCCAGAATCAAGCCGGCCAAAAATGCCGCCGCGATTAGCGGTATCAACACAATCCATCGGTTGATCGGTAAATCAAGCATCAAAAAGTGCGGGTAAACTTTTGGCCCGTTCTTGTTGCCGGATAACGGTAGTCTTTGATGACGGCTTCGACACAATCCGAAAACCGGCCGCCTTCAGATCCTATGGACGATAGCGTAACGGACTCGGCGCGCCCCATCGAATCGACGTTCCATTGAACCGTGATTTTGCCGTCGACTTGAAAAAGATTCCGGCACAGTCCGATTTCAGGCTCTATGGCCTCGAAGATTTCGTCGATGCCGGCTTGCCGTTCATCGGCCGAATAGTTTCGCATCTTGACCGAAGTCGACATCGCAAGTTGCCCGCTGCCTAAGGTCTCGGAACGCTTGATCGCCGCGATAGCGCAAAAGAATACGTTACTGCCGCCATGAACGCCGTCGCATTTGAGTTTATGGTCCACCCATCCGGTGCAATTTTTCAAATCGGTCGGCGTAATCCACGGCAAAAACAAGCTCGATACCGTGACTTCAAGCGGTGCGGACGAACCGTTTTGACAAACGAGTTGAAAATCCGCATCGGTTTCAGGCTTAGGTAACGATTTGATCCATAATCTTGCGTCCCGGCTTAATTTAAAGACGGTCCCCAGGCCGACTTCGTTTCCCTTGGCGCAACGATCGTTTACGACTTCGACGCCTTGACTCTTGGCATCCAGATATTGGATGTTACTGCACTCCGAGGCCTGAACTTCAAGCCCCGTCAGTACTAAAAACGTAACGACTATGGTTTTCATAACAAATGACCTCCGGCAAAACTCTGTTGAGTTACAACTTATTTTGACTACTCTATTGATAAAAGAACAATATTCGTCAACTTGCATTAAACGATTCGGGCTAAAACGCCCTTTCATTTATTATGGTAAGCAATTAATTCTTTAATGTGCTAGCTTTGTAAATCAATATAAGGAAAAGCGATTTTTGCCAATGTATACCTTTCGCACTTCAAATTTCGGCAGTGCCAGAGGAGGCGCCTGGGTGTTCGGTCGATTTTTGCTCCTGCAAAATCGACATTCACGCCATCCATGGCGCTCATAAAGGCTTTGCCAGCATGGAGCTGGCATAGAGCCTACATGGACGTATTCACCCAGCACCTAAATTCCATAGTCCATTGGCTATGCTTAACCATCTGGGATAATTTAGGTGCTGGGTTCACGGCGTCCTTTAACGGACACCCAGGCGCCGAATTTTGATCTACGACGGGTATAAATCGCCGAAATCATTACTTGATAACCAATCAAAGCAGAGTCGCCATGGCCACCGATATTGACATTTTAAGAAACAACGGTTTATTCAGCGAATTGAACGACGAAGAACTTACCGCTCTGGCAAAACTGACCCAAACCCGGACATTTCTGAAAAACTCGTTGATCTTATGCGAAGGCGATACTTCCAATGCCATGTACATCATACAAAAAGGCAAAGTCAACATTACCGTAACCAATGAAGACGGAAAGGAAATGATTCTTTCCACGTTGCAAGCGGGAGATAATTTCGGAGAATTGTCCCTACTTGACGAAGCCCCCCGGTCCGCAAATGCCGTCGCCCTCGAAAAATGCGAATTGATCGTTTTGCACAAAGCCGAATTCGTACAACTACTGACTCAAAACTCTGCAATCGCATTGGCGATCATACGTTATCTATGCGAGCGGGTAAGATTTTTGACCAGCCTAGCCCATGGTTTGGCATTATTGGACGTCTACGGACGGCTCGTTAAACTGATACAAAGCCTGGCCGAACCGAATCAAGAGGGCCAATTAGTCGTCGCGATACCGTTGACCCACAAAGATATCGCAATGCGGGTCGGCTCGTCGCGAGAAATGATCAGCCGTATCCTGAGCGAACTGGAAAAAGGCGGATACGTCTCATGCGAAAACAAACACATTAAAATCAACAAAAAATTACCGTCAGCTTGGTAAGAATTTGGTTATAAATAACTTCCCTATTTTTTGATTTAGGGTAGGCAGGTTCGACAAGTCGATGATGCGGCTTGTTTAAAGCGTGCCGCGAGTTATTTCGGTAAAGGCTCAGCTACCGCAATTGAATTAAACATCGATAGGGAAATACGAACAATGTATACCCATATATGGACTCCTCGTTTATTGCAAGCCAAGTTTTCAAAAATTGATGTCAAAACAGAGATCAAGATTGCAGCCATATATCCGGTCTCTCAACAGAGGCTTTATTGCCTCAGGACTCCTGATGAATCTATCCG
>JAHJSQ010000138.1 GCA_018830325.1 Gammaproteobacteria bacterium | reverse complement strand
GTATTCACGGCGTCCTGTCAAGCGAGTAATCGTACCCTCTGCTACGCTCAGTGTATCGGAAAGCAATCATTGGCTATTTCCTAATGGGTTTATTTAGAGTAGGAAAGAGGACCGTTTCAACTGCTAACGCGAACATAGCCTAATTCAAGACCGGTAGACATCATAATAATAACAAAGGGGGTAAGATGAGTTTACGAGTTGGTATTGTCGGTCTCGGTCGTATAGGTCGAGGCATGCTGCGTGCAAATTACGCCGAACTGACCTCCGGGCGTTTCGATATCCAAGTCATGTGCGACGTGATGTCGGTGGATCAGGTCGCTTATTTATTGTCGCACGATAGCACTTACGGCAATCCTCCCTTTAGCCTCGACTGCGACGGCAAGAACTTGATCGTGGCCGGTAAGACGATACATTATCAACGAGCCGATAGGCGTCGTGCTTCGCCGGAGGAAGACAGTTTCGGCCATCTGCGTAAGTACGAACTCGATGTATTGTTCGATGCGACCGGTACCGCCACTATCGAAGACTTGCGTTCGATCATCAAACATAAAGTCGCAAAAAAAGTCGTTTGTACCACCAATATATCCGGTTGCGATTTGAGTATGGTCTATGGCGTCAACGATAATCAATACGACCCGGATCGTCATCATGTGATTTCGGCGAGTACTTGTACCGGCAATGCCTTAGTTCCGTTGTTTTCGATTTTGGAAAAACATATCGGCATCGACTACGCGAGAATCATTACCATTCATCCCGCCCTATCCGATCAACGTGTGCTCGACGGTTATCATGCGACTTCTCATCTCGGTAGATCCAGTGCGGTATCGATTTTGCCGACCAAGACCAATGTCGCCCATTCGGCTGCGTTGGTGCTGCCGGTGCTCCAGGGTAAGCTCGATTCGCTTTCCTACCGAATTCCCACCGCAATCGTATCGGTTATCGATCTGACCGCCAATTTATCGAGAGATACGTCGCGCGAAGAGTGCGTAGAGTTGTTCGAACATCATGCTCGGACCGATATGGCAGGGATAATTCATTGTGACTACGGAGCCTGGGGTCATGAAAAAGCCAGTATCGATTATCTAGGGCTACCGTATTCGGCTGTCTTGGTAATGAACCATTTGACGCTTAGTAGCGGCCGGTACTTGGGGCTTTCGTTGATGCACGATAATGAATTGGCCTATTGTTCGCGCGTGATTGACGTATTAGGCGTGTTGAACCGTGGCGGTCTTTGATATACCCATCGCAGATCAAAATTCGGCACCAGGGTGTCCGTCAAAGGACGCCGTGAACCCGGCACCTAAATTATCCAAGATAGTTAACCATAGCCAATGGGCTATGGAATTTAGGTGCTGGGTGAATACATCCCTGTAGGCTCTATGTCAGCTCCATGCTGGCAAAGCCTTTGCCGCACACCCTGGCGCCTCCTCAGGCACTGCCGAAATTTGAAGTGCGAAAGGTATAGATCACGACCGAAGAAAGCCATGACTTGAAGCGATAAGATTGGATTGATCTTAAGAGTCGGGGTATAGTCCAATCTTGATCGACTGATGTAATTGATTAACCAAGTAATTTAAAGAGGGTATTATGGGCTTACTACAAGAATTAAATAAATTTGCCGAGGGTTTGGAGCAATTAAGGGACGAGGTCAAAATTCAACTCCATTTGGCAAGCTTGGAATCCAAGCAGGAATGGGAGCGGGCCGAAAAGCAAAGAGATCATTTTTTAGCCGAGCTGAACAAAATTAGCAAGGAAACCAGCGGGAGTAAGGAAGGATTGATCGAAAAAGCGGAAATAATCGGCGAAGAATTGAAATCTACTTACCAGCGTATTAAAGATAGATTATCCGAGTGATCAATCATAGCCAATGAGCTCTTGAGTTGAGACGCCGGATCGTTGCTTGGCGCGCACTCCGGCGACGGAATTCGGCTAGCAACAAATTTACTTTCCTGAGACATAAGAATAGGGCAGACTGAATTGGGCAAAAAACTGACCTGCGCCGGCGGGAGAGCCCAATTCCAAGAATAGCGATTCGAGTTTTAGATTTCCTACTTGTCCTAATGCGGAACCGGTCAGTAAGGTACGAAAATCATTGCCACCCATCAATTGATGGGTGAGCGTCAGATACAGCCTCGATAATTGTTTGTCCCGAACTACGGTATCAAGCATTTTCGGGCCGGCTATCAAATAAATGCTTTTGAGCCCAAGGCTTGCCAATATTTTAACTAAAGGTGCGCCTTCGACCATCCTGTCGGTTCCGGCAGATAAAATCGGAAATCCTTGTTCTTGCCAATAGCGAATGCGTTCCGGCGACGAATTCTTTCCGGTGGCGATATAGACCGATTGTCTTGTTTCTAGCAGACTATTATGAATGGGAAAATTCAAGCTAGCGCTAGCAATAACGATTGCAGGTTGCTCGGGTAAACCGTTGATGCGCCGCCATTCGAGCAAATCTTTGTCCGTGACCTGCAAAATATTGCCTAATCGTTTTTCGCCCAATGCGCGCATGTAGCCGCCATGTGTTATCAGACAATCGGCTTGTGCATGCAACTCCATGAATAAACTGAAATCGGAAGCCGTCGTTAAATGCTTCGGAATATAGGAAAGGCCTTTATCAATGTCCTCTAGTGCGATACGCCCGTCTAAGCTGGAAAGAAAGTTAGCATAGACGAAAGGCAATCCCGGACGTCCTAATTCATGGACTCTATGCGTCAAATACAAGCCATTGATAGGCACTTCCTGGGATGGGGGAGGATAAAGACGTAAGAGTTTTTTTGTTGAGTCGGTTCGAGTCATGATTTACCGTAAGACTTAATAGCAAGTAAAGGCTGTCGATTATCCCCCGAACCGAAACAAAAGAGCATAAAGCAAATAGACGATTTCTTGTAAACGGCAGGTCTAAGGAATATACACAAAATAACTTCTACGAGGTAATTGTTCAGCGCGATGGCAACATCCCGCAATCGCGGGAACTCTGTAGGGTACGCTGTGCGTACCATGAACGACCCCGCCAATATTATACTCATCGTAGATGAAAATTCGGCCTCGGGGTGCCCGTCAAAGGACGCCGTGAATACGTCCATGTTGGCTTTATGCCAGCTCCATGTTGGCAAAGCCTTTACCGAGCACCCCGAGGCCTCCTCCGGCACTGCCGAAATTTGAAGTGCGAAAGGTATAATCCAAACCCTTGTGGTTTGATCTGGCTAGGGTTTCGGTCCTTAGGTACGCGCAGCGTACCCTACAATTTATGCATAACGATGAGCGTAGAGCGTCGAAGCGAGAATGGCCGGGGGCTGAATAGTTAATCTACGAAGGGTATAAATTACAAATGAATAACAAGTTATTGAATTAACTTTTTATTCCTCATGACCTTCATGGTGAAATTCTTTTTCTAAGATAAAAAATACAGAACATGGCCAAAAACATTAAGCAAAAACCATCTCCGGAAACTCAAGCGGAGGCGCTTAAAATCGCCAAGGCGACGCAACGACCTGCGCAAACCAAAGAACAGACCAAATTGATTGCCCAAGGAATCGAAAAAGGCATCGATCTTTACAAGAAGCAGCAAAAGGAAAAGGCGAGAGAGTTGAGCCGGAAGCTCAAGAAAGTTTCCGGTCAACAATCGGATTCTGCCGGGTCTGAAAATCAGACTATTGTTGAGCGGGTCGTTTACCGGCAACACTGGTTGCCTTGGTTATTATTGGTTCTGAGTTGGTTGGGGTGGGGATTTTATTTTTTTATTTTCCAACAGTAGGCGAGCGCTCTTGCCAAATTGTTAATGCCTGTTTTTCAAGCTGCCACGGTCCTCCGCTTGTCATAATACGCAAATCCCACGCCTATTATTCTAAATTCGGCAAGCACTCCACGCAAATCACGAAATACACGAAAGTAACCCTGCGGTTACATACTCCCATCTGATCGTAAAAGCGTCTCATTGTCGCCGAACACGAGTTACCGACCCATCACAAAGCTCATAGTTACAGGGCTTTATTTATCGCGAAATCCTTAGAAACAAGCGCTGCCAAAAAGTCTGTCGCCTTACTGCTGCGTATGCGAAAGGTCGTAAAAGTATCGAATCGATAGAAAACTTATGCAATATATATATTGTATAAGTTTCATTATTATGACATAGTGGCTTCACCCGGCGTTTTTCAAGAACCGATTATTCAGTCGAAAGTCATTTTTTTATTCGATTGCCGGATGTTTCGGTTAATGGAAATCGCAGGTTTCGATGTCGGGATTTTTAGAGGGTGAATTCATGCCTTCCGATTGTGATATCGACCGAGGTGTCGGAGACTGATGAGGATTGATGTCCGTCAATGCTTAGGCGAAACGGCATGTTCCTTATTTTTATGCAAAACAACAAGTCTTCGGTAACTTTTTAATTCAATGAGGCAATCGATATGTATAAAACACTAGCAGTCTCTATTTTTGCCGGGTTGATGGCATTTTCCATGCTTGCTGGAGCCGAGACAGGGTCTGTTCATTTGATCACACTGAAAGCGGTGGCTCTGGACTCCGGTCAATTAGCCTATCAAATGGTCAAGCACAAGATTAAAAGCCCTTCCGGTAAAGTCGAAGACATCACGCAACGTTACAGTCAGGAGGCATCGATACCGGGGCCGGCTATCGTCATGACCGAAGGCGATAAAGCAGAAGTCACCTTGGAACACGGCATCAAAAGTTCCAGCGATCCGGTCAGTATTCATGTTCATGGCGTACATTACAAAATCGACAGTGACGGAACCATGAAAATACTAAATCACGTTAACGACCAAGCCGCTTTTCCAGGTAAACCTTACACCTATAAATGGACGGCTGCAGTAGGCACGGCGGGTACTTGGCCTTATCACGACCATACTTTCGGTAATCCTATGTTAGGTGCCGAAGACAAAGGTTTATATGGAACGTTGATTATCAATCCGAAAAGCGGCAAGGTGCCGGCCCTGATCGACGGCAAAGTTCAAAACGTGGCTATAAAAGATATTAAGCGGGACTTTATTCTGTGGATGCATGAAACCACGTTCTGGGGCATGGAAGTCAATAATATCGCGAACCGTCAAGTACCGCTTTGGACTAATCCCACACTAGGCGCTCGTGAGAACGAACTGGTTCGTTTCCACGTCATCGGTATCGGCACAGGTTTTCATACCTTTCATCTTCATGCCCATCGCTGGATTCAACCCGGCACGACACATATCGTCGATACCTTCAATATCGGGCCGATTCAACGCGAATCGTTCGTAGTCAAGGCCGGCGAAGGCGTCGGTCCGGGCATGTGGCATTACCACTGCCATGTATTGCAACACATGCAGAGCGGCATGATGGGCGGGTTCAAAGTCTTCGAATCGGCCAGAAATTAATCCTAAAACAAATATAAAAATTGGAAGGTGAATATCATGAAGAGCTACAAGAAAACTTATTTAGCAACGATGATTGCCGGCATTATGTTGAGCTGGAATGCCCAGGCGGCTAAAGCCGACTTGGATGACGCTATCCTAAGCACGCCGGGTTTGATGCCTTCGGCAACCTTGGAAATGACCGACGAGCCCGGTTTGTGGTTTAAAGACCCGGTAGACGGAGATGCCTTGGTGGTGATAAAGCCGGGGCAAGCGGTACAAATAAAAATGGGCGATACCCGAACGGAACACACCATAACCAGCTTGCTTTGGCCAGCGGGAGCGAAGGATTTTCCGATCGATCAAGAACAACCGTCTAACGTGAGTATTACTGAAGCTTTGAACTCGCCGGGGCTTTATGTCTTTACCTGTAAAGTTCATCCTTATATGTTCGGTGCCGTCGTGGTCGACGATCCGGCAACCGAAGGTCTCGATATCGGCTCCGAACTGGCCTTGGTGACCGGCATAAAAGTCCCGGCCGATAGCGATATCGCCAAGCGTTTGCTGCGGACCTTTTTCGTGGTTACCACGCCGGACTTATGGCGCGATTATCGGGAGCCGGAATGGAAAGTGAACCTTCCGGATATACCCTTGAATATCAAAGGCCAAACCATCAGTCTCAGCGCATTGAGCTTGTCCATGCCGAATAAGTTGTTCAATCCCAAAACGCCCGGTGTCGGCGAGGTTTGGGTGAATACCCAATTTGAAATGATCGAAGGGAAAACGAAGCCCGGTTCGGCGACCCGTATCGACGCGGCTAACTGGAAATTGGTCAACAAAGTCAAGGGCGTCGAGCAAGATCTAAATCACCCGCATAATATGTGGTCCGATAAGCGCTATCAATATATTTATCAGACGCAATGGTTCGATAAAAGACTGATGACCTTCGAGCGCGATAGCGGTAAAGTGACCAGTAACGTCGAAGTCGGTGAATCGCCATCGCATGTTTTGACGCGTCCCGGTGATGATAATCTGTATGTCGCGATCAACAATAGCGAGCATGTCGTTAAAATGAAAGGCGGCAGCCGCCCTGCTGCAATCAAAAGCATCAGCACCGGGAAAAATAGCGGACCTCATGGGCATTTTATTACCGATGACGGAAAATATATGGTGACCCCGAATGCCTTGGCAAGTAGCGTGTCGGTCGTCGATCTCGACACCGAAAAAAATACCATGATTCCGACCGGAGGCATCATTCCGATCGCGGTTTGGGGAATGCCTGACGGTCAACGCGCCTACGCCGCCAATCTGTTGGGGACGCCGCCGCTGTTAAGCAGTTTGACGGTTATCGATATTCCGGGCAAGAAGAAATTGTCCGACATCGACCTGGCCGCCGATTACGACCCGATTTCCGGAAAAATCAGCGGCGAGGCATACGGCTTGTTGCCGATACAAACGCCGGTTAGCCCGGACGGTAAGTATGTGGTGACCGCGAATACCTTGAGCATGAGCATCACGATTGTCGATACCGGAACGAATAAAGTCGTTAAAAGCTTGCCTTGCGAGGCGGGTTGTCATGGCGTTCATTTCGGCATGAAAAAAGGCGGCGGTTACTATGCTTATGTTGCCAGCAAATTCGCGAACAACTTGATAGTTGTGGATATGGACAAGCTCGAATTGGCCGGCAATATTTTGTTGGCCGATAGTAAAGATAGCAGTATAAAAGCCCATAACGGCATGGGCGGGCAGGGCGTGCTGCCGTTGCCGTTGGTTGAACACGGCTATTTGGCGCAAACCTTGAAATTGAGCGGAAAAAAAGAGCTGAGTCCGCAAGTGGAAGGCTGGTTAAAGCAATTAACCAAGGAACAAAAAGGGATTTGATTTGCTGATTGCAGATCAAAATTCGGCACCGGTGGGCCGTCAAAGGTCGCCGTGAATCTCGATTTTGCATAACGCCATGGATGGCATGAAGTTACCTGATTAGCAAGTTTCTTCAGCTAAAGCCCAAAGATCAGCATATCCTTAGCAGGGCGGGGGTCGCAAGCCATGCGCGTCAAGCTAAAAACGGCCAACCCACATCACGCTCTTTCCCAAGCTCCAGCTTGGGAAAGACACACCGGAAGCTCCAGCTTCCTGAGACCGACACAACCTCCGCGCATTCTCAATCACCCCCGACTCGCTCGCTCTTTCAATCTTTCTTGATTATCGGGAAGCTAGAGCTTCCTGAACAGGTTACCCAAGCTGGAGCTTGGGTAACAGCATATTTTAGTTTTTGCGACTACGACTAACCCCAGCTCGGACACTTGGCTTCGGCAAGCTGAAGCATCTTGCTAATCAGGTGAAGTTAAGTGCCGCCGGTCAATTGTTCCGGTGCGAAATCGTCGACCGCGATCGCTTTCATTTTGGCTTGCTCGGCTTTTTCGAGTAATGCATATTCGTCCTTGTCGATCAATTCCGATGCCAAAGCCTGCTGCAGTAGGGATGACGGCATTCCTTTGGGTAGCGCTCCTTGTTTTTGCGCGGCGCGGATTTTGGCCTCGGCCGGTGCGGCCTCGAGCACTGCCCTGAAGGCGTCCTCGATGCGGCCGGTAGGATCGTCCGGATCGGTATTGATATAGATGCCATCGGTCAAACGCTCGCGCGCCGGATTGTCGGTCAATAGCAATTTTGCGAGAGGACCGGTCAAGCTATCGCACGGCGGCGCGCAGGGTTTGCCGAGCGGAAACAACAAGGCACGCAGCAAGCCGGCCGAAAGTTTCGCCGGCAGCAGCCGAAGTGCTTCCAATAACGATTGTTGGGCGCGATACAGGCTGTCTTGGCAGGCCCAATGCAGCAGCGGCAGGTCGTCCGAGGGCGCGCCTTGATTGTCGAAATGTTTGAGTACGCAAGAACACAAGTACAAGTGGCTCAGTACGTCGGCCAGCCGCCCGGAAATGCGTTCCTTACGTTTGAGTCGGCCGCCCAGCGTCAGCAGCGCGACATCGGCGGCCAGCGCAAAGCCGGTGCTAAGCCGTGTCAATTGCCGGTAATAACGCTTCGTTTCGCGGTTACCGGGCGCGGCGGTCAGCCGCGAACCGGCAACGCCGAACCAGAAGCCTCGCAAGATATTATTCAGAAAAAAACGGATATGCCGCCATAATATCGAGTCGAATTCGCGCAAGGCTTTGGCCGCATCTGTTTGGTTCAGTGCCTGCATTTCTTGTTGTACGAAAGGGTGGCAGCGGACCGAACCTTGGCCGAAAATCATCATCGTGCGGGTTAGAATGTTTGCGCCTTCGACCGTGATGCCGACCGGGACGACCTGATACAAACGGCCGATTGCGTTGGAAGGCCCCAGACAAATGCCCGAGCCGCCTTGAATATCCATGCCGTCGTTGATGATACGCCGCATGCCTTCGGTGAGTTGGTATTTCAGTATCGCCGAGATCACTGCCGGTTTCTCGCCGACGTCGAGTGCCGCGCAGGTGACTTGGCGCGCGGCGTCCATTAAATAGGCGCTGCCGGCCATGCGCGCCAGTACCTCTTCGATGCCTTCGAAGGCACCGATCGGCAGATTGAACTGGTGCCTGATCCGCGCATAGGCGCCGGTGTTGCGGCAGATGAATTTGGCCGCACCGACGCTTAGCGCCGGCAGCGAAATCGCGCGGCCGGTGGCGAGGCACTGCATCAACATTTTCCACCCTTGACCGGCTTGTGCCGCGCCGCCGATGATCCAGTCGAGCGGAATGAAGACGTCCTTGCCCCAGTTAGGGCCGTTTTGGAAGGCCGAATCGAGCGGAAAATGGCGGCGGCCGATCGAAACGCCCGGGGTATCGGTCGGAATCAGCGCGACGGTAATGCCGATATCTTCGGTTTCGCCCAACAGCCGGTCGGGATCGTAAAGCTTGAATGCCAGTCCGAGCACCGTGGCGACCGGGCCTAGCGTAATATAACGCTTCTCCCAATTGAGCCGTACGCCCAAAACTCGTTCATTGCCTTCGAACGCGCCATAACAAACGATGCCGGTATCGGGCATTGCGCCGGCATCGCTGCCGGCCAGAGGGCCGGTTAGCGCGAATGCCGGTATTTCGAGGCCGTCGGCCAAACGCGGTAGATAATGATTTTTTTGCTGTTCGGTGCCGTAGGCCAGCAATAATTTGGCCGGCCCCAATGAATTCGGGACCATGACCGTGACCGCGGCGGTCGTACTGCGGCTGGCGAGTTTCATGACGATTTGCGAATGCGCGAAATCGGAAAATTCCAGACCGCCGAAGCGTTTCGGTATGATGATGCCGCAAAATTTATGTTGTTTGATATAGCCCCAGGCTTCCGCCGGTAAGTCGCGGCGCTTGAAGGTGATTTCCCAGTCGTCGAGCATCGCGCACAGGGTTTCCACAGGTCCGTCGATAAAGGCGCGCTCCTCGTCGCTGAGGCGCGCCGTGGGCAGCGCCGCGAGTTTAGTCCAGTCCGGACGGCCCTTGAACAGTTCTGCGTCCCACCAGGTGTTGCCCGCTTCGAGTGCTTCGCGCTCGGTTTGGGACATCGGCGGCAGATTGCGGCGCATGGCCTTGAACAGCGGCCGGGTCAGTAAACTGCGGCGGATAGGAGCGAAGACAACGATCCCGGCTAAAATAAGCCCGCTCGATACCGCGATAATGAATTCGGTCATGGCTAAATTCCTGTTACTGTGAAAGTTCGTAGATTCGGACTCCTTATCTAATTTTTCGATATGAAAAACAATACTGGTTCCGAGGAGGGTGCGGTTGCTCGACCGGCAGGCGTCGGCGGCAGGGCAGATTTTTGCTCCTCGGCAACTGCTCCTGCGTTGCCCTAATACACGCCATCCCTGGCGTAATGCAAAATCTGCATTCACGCCATCCTTGGCGTTCGAGACGCCGTCGAGCCTACACGGACGTATTCACGGCGTCCTGTCGGGCGAGCGACCGCACCCTAGCCACATCTCGCACTTTCATTTGCCAGGCCTTCATGAACGTTACGTTTCACGATTGCCCCGTTAGTTTCTCAACGGCTTGCCGGTTTTCAGCATATGTTCGAGCCTTGCTACAGTGCCGGGTTGTTTGACCAGGTGCAAAAAGGCTTGCCGTTCCAGATTCAACATGTCTTGTTCGCTGATCGGATCGAGGCTGTCAGTGTCGCCGCCGCTCAATACGAAAGCCAGTTGGCCGGCGATTTCCCGGTCGTATGCGGTCGCCTTGCCCGAGAGCGATAAGTTGCGCACGGCAATCTCGAGCGCCGCGCGGGACGAGGCGCCCGGTAAATAATAAACATAAGGTTCCGGCGGCCGATAATCGGCGATCATCGTCAGGACGCGCGCCTTTGCGTCGGCCAACAGACGGTCTTTGTTCATCGTGATGCCGTCGTGTTCGGATAAATAGAGTAATTCCTTTGCCAACAAGGCCGATTTGGACGTCTTGGCGAGCGCGATGGTCTCGAAGGCTTGCGAAATCGCCGGCATCGGTCCGCCCGGACGGTTAGGCAAGCTAAGCCATCGGCGCAATAACTCCTTACAGCCGCCCCAGCCCGGCACCAAACCGACTCCGGTTTCGACGAGGCCGGTATACAGTTCGGCATGGGCTTGCACCGCATCGCAATGCAGCAGAATTTCGCAACCGCCGCCTAGCGCTAAACCGGATGGTGCGCCGACGACCGGGAAAGGCGCGTATTTCAAGGCGTGATAAGTTTGTTGCCCGAGTTCGACGATTCGGGCGACGGCATCCCAATCTTGCCGCATCAATGCCGGGGCCAGCAGAGTTAGATTGGCCCCGGCCGAAAAATGCTCGGCTTCATTATGGATGACCATACCTTCGAAATTATCACGGACGACGCCGATACTTTGTTGGGTCAGGCTCAGGCTGTCCGGGTCCAAGGTATTCATTTTACTATGGAATTCCAGGCAAACGATGCCGTCGCCGATGTCCCACAAACTGGCCGATGCATTATCGAGCAAAGGACCGGTGCGCCGTTTGATATCGCCGAGCGACAACATGCCTTCGGGACGGTGGATCGGCCGATAGCGGCGGTCTTCGTCCTTACACTCCAGGACGCCTTGCTTGTCGGCGCGATACAGGCTTTGCCGGTCCGCGAGCAGATAGGGAATCGGTTGGTGTTTTTCTTGAAGCCGCTCGACGAACCAATCGGCGCCGAGACGATCGAGTAGTTCGAACGGGCCGAAATGCCAGTTGTAGCCGAGGCGCATCGCGGTATCGATCGCAAGCGGATCGTCGGCGATTTCCGGAATCAAGCTAGCCGCATAGCTTAGCGTGTCCGACCAGACCCGCCAGGCATAGCGATTGAGCGCTTCGCCGCCGGATAAAAATTTTTTCAAATCTTCGGGTCTGTGACTGACGCCGTCGATGCGGTATTTTTCACTGACACGATAGTCACCGGTTTGGAGATCGATCGCTTCCTTGATTTTGGTTTCGGCATCGGGCTGGAGACGATAAAAGCCGCCGAGGCCCTTACGTCCTGTGTAGCCTTTCTCGATCATGCGGCGCAGCAGGGGAGGAACGGCGCAGATTGCCCGCAAGCGGTCCTTGGCCGGCAGGCTTTGCTTAAAGCCGCTCAGAACATGCGGCATCAGATCCAGGCCGACCAGGTCCAGTAAACCGAACACGCCGGTTTTCGGAATGCCGAACAGCGCCATTGCGGCATCGCATTGTTCGACGGTCAAGTTATTCGCGATCGCTTCGAGCAATGCCGTTTGTATCCAAAAAGTGCCGATCCGATTCGCGATGAAGCCCGGCGTGTCCTTGCAAGTGACGCAACCTTTACCGAGGCGCAGGTCTGCGAAAGTCGCTACCGCATCGAATAAATCAGGTGCGATGTCGACCGGCGCGATCAGTTCCAGTAGGCGCATGTAGCGCGGCGGATTGAAAAAGTGCGTGATCATGAAGCGCCGCTTGAAGCTTTCGGATTGTTGCAAGGTTAGCACCTTCAGCGGCAGTGTCGAGGTGTTCGACGATATCAGCGCATCCGGTCGGCAGACCGCTTCCAGTTGTCGATAAAGGTTACGTTTGATGTCCGGATCTTCGAGCACGGCTTCGACGATCCAATCGGCCTCGGCCAGACAGGCTAAATCGTCCTCGATATTACCGGGCGAGATCAGCCGAACGTTGTTCGGGTGCATCAGCGGCGAGGGTTCGGCGGCAAGCATTTTGGCGATCGCTTGCTCGGCAATTTGATTACGGTTCGTTGCGTTATCCGGGACGATGTCCAGTAAGAATAACGGAATACCTGCATTGGCGATATGCGCGGCGATGCCCGCACCCATTACGCCGGCGCCGACGACCGCGGCTTTTTCGATATTCATGATGCTGCCTCCAGAATGGTTGCAATGCCTTGCCCGCCGCCGATGCACTGTGTGGCCAGCGCATAGCGCTTACGCTCTCGGTGCAGTAGGCTGGCCGCCTTGCCGGTGATGCGCGCGCCGGTCGCGCCAAGAGGATGGCCTAGCGCGATCGCGCCGCCGTCGAGGTTGAGTTTTTCGATAGGGATAGGCAATTCTTGTAATACGGCCAAAGCCTGCGCGGCGAAGGCTTCGTTCAATTCGACCAGATCGATGTCTTCCAGTGTTAAACCTGCTCTTTGCAAGGCTTTGTGCGTCGCGGAAACCGGGCCGATACCCATGATTTCGGGCTGGCAGGCGGATACAGCGATCGATTTGATGCGGGCCAATTTCGGCAGTTCGTGCGCATCGGCATAAGCCTCGCTGCATACCAATACCGCCGCGGCGCCGTCGGTCAGCGGCGACGATGTTGCAGCCGTGACGCTGCCGTTTTGCAGAAATGCCGGTTTGAGCTCGGCTAGACCTTCAGCAGTCGAATCGGGGCGCGGACAGCCGTCTTGATCGATGCGATCGCCTCGGTGCGTTAGAATCGGTACGATCTCATCGGCAAAGTCGCCGTTTTGTCGGGCGTGCTGCGTTTTGCGCTGGCTGGTCAACGCGAAATTTTCTTGGTCCCGGCGGGCTATGGAATAGCGGCGCGCCAGGTTTTCGGCGGTCTCGCCCATGCTCATGTAGGCTTCCGGGTGATCTTTATACAGCTCCGGATGCGGCAAGGTATTGAATCCGCCCATCGGCACGCGGCTCATCGATTCGACGCCGGCGCAAACGAATACCTCGCCGGCGTTCATTTGAATCGCGCCGGCCGCGATATGAATCGCTTGCATCGATGAACCGCAGAAACGGTTCACGGTCATGCCCGCGATCGATATCGGTAGTTCCGCCAGCTGCACGACGAGGCGCGCGATATTGAGGCCTTGCTCGCCTTCCGGAAAGGCGCAGCCGAGAATCAAGTCTTCGATAGCATTCGGGTCGACGCCGCACTTGTCGATCAGCGCCTTGACCACTTGCGCGGCCAAGTCGTCGGGTCTGACGTGGGCTAACTCGCCTTTGCCCGCCGGCGTGAACGGCGATCTGGCATATCCTGCGATGACTACATTATTCATGATGCTGTCTCCTCTTCGGGAATGGCTTGCGTTATGGGGCGGCTGGTGTCCTCGGTTTGTTGCAGCGAGCATAAAAAATCGTCGATCACAGACCAAGTCTCGCCGATGTTTTCCATCAGAATGCCGTGTCGGTCGGCATCGATCGAATGTAAATATTTTCTTGTCGCGCCTAATCTAGCGAATACGGTTTCGGCGCTTTCCGGAGCGACGATCGGGTCCCGGTCGGCATAGAGTAGTAACGTCGGCGTTTCGATACCGGGCAGTAATTCATCAAGATGCTGAATCAGCCGGCGTAATTCGAATAGCGCCCGGATCGGTGTATTACAATAATTGATATCGGGATGCTCCGGCGTGTTGTCGATGAACGGTTTGACGCCCTCGAAAGAAGACAGCCAGCGTACCAGGCTATTGGTGTTATGCAGTAAAGACACCAGCATGAATGACGGATTCATGAATTTGACCGGAACCGAAACTGCGACAACACCAGCGATTTCCTGGCGGTTTTCCGCCGCGAGTTTGAGCGCCAAAGCGCCGCCGGTTGAAAAGCCGATCAGGACGATTTTTCCGCAATGCGCTTTGAGAATCGTGAAGCCTTTGCTGACGCTGTCGAACCATTGCTCATAGCTCAAATCTCTCAAGGCATTGGGCGACGTGCCGTGACCCTTCAAGCGAATCCCAAGCACCGTGAAGCCTTGACGTGCCAGCGTGCGTCCGTAATCGCGCAGTTCCGCGGGGCTGGCCAACAGGCCGTGGATCAACAGAATGCCGATGCCGTTGGTTCGGGCTGGTTTCATCAAGAATGGAGACGGGTCGGCAATGGCACTTTCGTGTTGTTTGATCGTGCCGTTTTGCAGCGTGCTAAAAGTCTGCTGTTCGTAGGCCAGCGCGATCAGTTCGTCATCGAAATGCCAGGCCGCCAGTTGTTCGGGATCGATCTTTGAGTAGGCTTGGTCGGCGGCCGAAAGCGTATCGCGCACGGTGCTTAGCGGCGCCGCTTCGTTATGGTAGACCGCGATCGGATTTTCCAGACGGATTTGGTCGAAGTCGTGGTCCTCGCACAGTTTCGGCAAAAAATAGTAGCATTCATCTTGTTCGGCAATCAGTTGCGCGTCCTTGGCGATGCAGATGAAGTGCTCGAAGCGGTCGTTGACGCAATGGATCAGGTCGCTGTAATCATCCGGATTCAACAGACTTCGATGTAAATGAATGTCAGGATTTTTTTGCAAATTTTTTATCGCGATATACAACACGGTATAAAATCGGCATTTTTCGATATGTTTGAGTCCGGCGCCTATTTTGCTCATGATCAGCGTCGAGGCCAGATGGCTGAGGTTTACCGTCACGTTGGCATAGATGGCTTTCATGTATTGATTGCGCGAACAGCTTGCATTTTTGAAGAATAGATAGCCGAGCAGGCGTTCTTTCCAATTTCTCGGTGCGCTTGTTAAATTGAACGCATCGTCCGGCTCGCGTATGTCAGGCGCCGTTTTGCCCATGATCCAATGCGTGCGCCAATCCCAGACACAACAAGGATTGACCGGTTCGCCCATGCGGATGTCCATGTCGGTATCCTTGAGTAAGATATTGCCTTCGATCAAGAGTTCTTCGGTTTGCCGAAGGCTCATCGTGTCCGAAAACAATTCGACGCTTTTAAACAATAAGTTTTCGGAGTTGCGAATCGGATAGAACGTGATGTTGGCCGGTACGATCAAGGTGGGTTTTAGCGCGGTCGCCATGAGTTGATCCAAACTATCGAATTCAAGCAATGACTGCCAGTGTAGTAAGCGCTCTTTGTCTTTTGTTTTGAAGGCATGGCGAATCGCCGACTTCAATGCTTCGACTCCTTGGCCTAATACGGCAGGACCGGTGTGATGCTTACGCCGAAGTCCGGTCATGCGCGAATAAATACTGTATTCGCCTTTTTTGTCGATCACGCGCCGGTCCTTGACCATGCCGCCTTCGGGGAAAATAATGACCTTACGTCCGCGCAGGATTTGGCCGGCCAAGATAGCGAATAAACGGGGGTGATCGTGCGGAAATACGCCGACATGCTTCAAATAATTCGACAGTACATTGTCTTCCTTGAAGAATTCGCCCGATGCGATCGAGCAGCTGTAAGCGCCGGTTTGTTCGAAAAACAAAAACTGAGGAATGAAGGTTTCGAAGCGGGAAAAATGGTTGAACAGAAAAATATCGCCTTGCAATACTTGATTGTCGGCGAACAGCTCGAATTTGACGCTCAATAAGTTTTTGACGGCTCTGAACAACTTGACCGATCGAATATAGAGCGCGGTATCGATGTCGTACCAGTTTTCGGGATAATCGACAGACTTCATGGTGCTATGACTCCCTGGCGTCTTTCGAGGGGCGCCGTTTGAGGTCTTGCATAAAACCGACCGAATCGAGCGAGTCGAATGGTAACTTTAATTTAAAGACTTTCTATTTTTACATCGGTTCCCTTGGTTGAACGTATGAGTCGTTTATACGCCCATCGTAGCTCAAAATTCGGCGCTGTGGGATCCGTAAAAGGACGCCGTGAATACGTTTATATAGGCTCTATGCCGGCATCCATGCGGCAAAGCCTTTACGTTTTTTATATACTGATACGTTGACGCATGAGTTGACGATACTCGATGAGGGCATCTATGTATAACAGCAAACCGTTATTGCTCAAAAGCGAAATCGTCGCATCCTTGCGGTGTTATATCGGCGATTTGTTGGAGAAAGACCTGAATTCGGCGCCGGTTCAAGTGGCCGATCATTGTTTCAGCTATACCGCGGGTCAAGGTTTGAGTTGCAGCGGTGTGATATGAACCGGAGCATGCAGGAAAAAATAGAGCTCGAACATGAGGCAGCCAAATTGTTCATGCGGCTTTACGAACAAAAAACAGGCATTCCGATGCGGCATATTTGGCATAACGAGCCGAAAAAGCCGGATGTTTCGTGTTACCTAGGTGATCGGCGCTTGGATTTGGAAATTGCGCATTTGTACGGCAGTGAAGAAGAAGCTCAACTGATTTTGGGGCGCAAAGTCAGTATCCGGACACTGGAGGCGTTGCATCGCTTGATTAATGTTCCGGTCGGCGAGCGTTTGTTGAATGCGTTGAATGCGATTTTGGCCAGCAAGGCCGAAAAGTCCTATCACAGCGACCGGGTTTGGCTGGTTTTGCGTAACGCCAATCCGCTTTGGAGCCGTGAAGAACTGGAAGATAATTTGCACCGGGTAACGCTACCCGAGTCTCATTCGTTCGAGCAGATTTGGGTCGTCGGAGACATGGAAGGAAAGTCAGGTATTTTGAGGTTGTTTCCTTGAGCTATCCTGGTTCTCACGCTCCTTCCGTCGCGACGCATAAACTGTAGGGTACGCTACGCGTACCTTCATGCCGTTAAGCACCGAATCCCGCCCTGGATCACACCATTGAGGCTTGAATTAACATTTGTGGGATGCCATGGTACGCGCAGCGTAC
This sequence comes from Gammaproteobacteria bacterium, assembly GCA_018830325.1. GTDB lineage: Bacteria > Pseudomonadota > Gammaproteobacteria > Methylococcales > Methylomonadaceae > Methylotuvimicrobium. The sequence goes on along the minus strand of JAHJSQ010000138.1, from coordinate 9,336 downwards.
CCTACTGGCTGGTCGTCCCTCTCCTAACGTTAGGTGAGGGAAGGTCGAGACGGTTGGATAACAATAAATGGTATCGAGGCCGCAAAAACTAAAATATGCTGTTACCCAAGCTCCAGCTTGGGTAATCTGTTCAGGAAGCTCTAGCTTCCCGACAATCAAGAAAGATTGAACGAGCGAGTCGGGGTTGATTGAGAGTCTGCGGAGGTTGTGTCGGTCTCAGGAAGCTGGAGCTTCCGGGGTGTCTTTCCCAAGCTGGAGCTTGGGAAAGAGCGAGGCCTTGGTCATGATCGAAACGTCCGGGACGGGTTGAATAAACCGGCCCGCGCGGAAAAAAGGTTTAGGTTTGTCCTTCTTCCTCCTGATCCTTTTCAATCGCCTCAAGCGAGAATCTTGAAGTCAGTCCGCCAGGCGATTTAGCGACCGCTTCAGTCGCCGAACCCTTGCCTTCGCTGAGGTTGATTTTTAATTTCAGATTATTCGGTGAGTCGGAGTTTTGCAAGGCTTCTTCGAGCGAAATTTTGCCTTCCTTGAAAAGCTTGAGCAAGTGGCTGTCGAAAGTTTGCATGCCGATATTTTCGGATTTTTCCATCGCTTCCTTGATCGCATGAATTTCGCCTTTATGAATCAAGTCTTTGACCAATTGCGTCCCCAACAAGATTTCAATCGCGGCGACTCGTTTGCCGTCCACGGTAGGAACCAGTCGCTGCGAGACGAAGGCTTTCAAATTCAGCGATAGATCCAGCAATAATTGATTGCGGCGTTCTTCCGGAAAAAAATTGATAATGCGGTCTAGAGCCTGATTGGCGTTGTTGGCGTGCAGCGTCGACAAACATAAATGCCCGGTTTCGGCGAAGGCGAGCGCGTGTTCCATCGTTTCTTGAGAGCGGATTTCGCCGATCAGAATCACGTCCGGTGCCTGGCGTAGCGTGTTTTTCAACGCGTCCTCGTAACTGAGCGTATCGACGCCGACCTCGCGTTGATTGACTAGACAGCGTTTGTGCGGATGAAGGTATTCGATCGGGTCTTCAATTGTGATGATGTGCCCCGACGAATTGCTGTTGCGGTGGTCGATCAGTGCGGCCAGCGAGGTCGATTTGCCGGAGCCGGTGCCGCCGACGAATAGAATCAAGCCGCGCTTTTCCATGATCACTTTTTTCAGCACTTCAGGCAGACCTAATTGATCGGCATTCGGTATATCGACCTTGATATTTCGAATGACCAAGGCCAGGTTATTGCGCTGTTTGAAAATATTGATGCGGAAGCGGCCGATGCCGGGTTCGGTGATCGCCAGATTCATTTCCGGGACGTGTTCGAATTCTTTTTGCTGCTCGGCATCCATCAGGTTGTAGGCGATAGCCTTGATGCGTTCGCCGGTCAGTTTTTCGCTTTCGAGCGGTTTCAATGCGCCTTGAAATTTGGCCGCGGCCGGCGCGCCGACCGTTAAGTAAAGATCGGAGCCGTCTTTGCTGACTAGAATTTTTAGATAATCTTTAAAATCCATAATGAATCCGTTGGTTTAGATGTAGTAGAGCTACGGCGCTAAAAGTTTGATGGGTAGCCATTCTCGGTGATAATCACCGAAGTTGGATCAAGTTTAGCCAAGAAATGCGTATAATGACGAAATTTTTAAACAAGCATTTTTAACACGATAACAGCGTTATGTCCGAACAAAGAAAAGCGGCGGCATTGATTTCCGGAGGATTGGATTCGATGTTGGCCGCTAAAGTGATCATCGAACAAGGGGTGCATGTCGAAGGCATCAATTTTTTCACCGGCTTCTGCGTGGAAGGACACACGCATGCGATTCGCGAACGGGACCGAGCCAAGCCCAAGCGCAATAACTCGTTGTGGGTGGCCGAACAACTCGGCATCAAATTGCATATCGTCGATGTCATCGAGGAATACAAGGATGTGCTGATCAATCCGAAGCACGGTTACGGCAGCAACATGAACCCGTGTCTGGATTGCAAGATTTTCATGGTCAACAAGGCCAAGCAATGGATACAGGAAAACGGTTTCGATTTTATCATTACCGGTGAGGTGATCGGCCAACGGCCGATGTCGCAGCGCAAACAAACGATGCCGATCATCGCGCGCGAATCCGGTGCCGACGATTTGCTGCTTAGGCCCTTATGTGCCAGAAATTTGCCGGAGACACTGCCGGAGCGCGAAGGCTGGGTCGATCGCGCCAAATTGTTCGGCTTTAGCGGGCGGTCCAGAAAACCGCAAATGGAATTGGCGCAGCAGTTCGGCTTCGTCGATTATGCGCAGCCGGCCGGTGGCTGTTGTTTTTTGACCGACGAGAGTTATTCGGCGAAATTAGTCGATTTATGGCAAAACCGGGGTACGAAAGACTACGAACTCGACGATGTGATGTTGCTGAAAGTCGGGCGGCATATCCGTCCCAAGTCCAATTTCAAAGTCATCGTCGCGCGCGAGGAAGGCGAGAGCCGTTTTCTCGAAGGCTATAAAAAAGAATTTACCAGCTTGATCAGTAGCAGCCACAGCGGGCCGTTGGCGTTGATCGACGGCGAACCGACCGATGAAGATCTGGCCTTGGCCGGACGTATCATTGCACGTTACGGACAAGGGCGCGATGCCGAGCAGGTCGATATTTTGGTTAGAAGTCAAAAAGGTCTGGAACAAACGATTCAGGTGGCCCCGTTCGCGCCGGAGCAAATTGCCGAGGAGTGGTTCGTATGAGCCGGGAAACCCTGAATGCGAGGCGTCTGCTTTGCCCGTTGCCGGTGATACGAACGCAAGACAGGGTCAAACGCATGGCGGCGGGAGAACAATTGGAAGTCATTTGCACCGACCCCGGCGTAATGCAAGACATCCCCGCCTGGTGCCGCATCAATGGACACGCGGTCCTTGAAACCAAAACTGAGGACGGCGAATATATTATTGTTCTCGAAGTAGGCGAATAATGATCGAAGCGCACCAGTCAGTCGAATCCGATCGTCTAAAAGCGAAGGTCAGTGTCGTTGCCGCATGGACCAACCTGGCCTTGTCGGTCTTGAAAATCGGCTTCGGAATTCTGGGTCAATCGGCGGCCTTGATCGCGGACGGTGTACACTCCTTATCCGATCTAGCCAGCGATTTACTGGTCATTGCCGCGATCAAACTGGGTGCGCGCGAGGCCGACTTCGATCACCCCTACGGGCATCGGCGTTACGAAACGATCGCGACGGTCGCGCTGGGCGTCGGGTTAATTATCGTGGCCGGCGGCATCGCCTATGATGCGCTGGAAAGAGTTCGCCAGCCCGAGCGCTTGTTGATTCCGGAATTCGAGGCGATGGCGATAGCCGCCTTATCGGTATTGACTAACGAATGGCTCTATCAATACACCAAGCGCATTGCCAAGCAAACCCGGTCCAAATTATTACTGGCCAATGCCTGGCATCATCGTAGCGATGCGATATCTTCGATCGTCGTGATCATCGGCGTGGCCGGCGTTTGGGTCGGTTATGAATATGCCGATGCGGTTGCTGCCGCGATCGTCGCATTGATGGTCGCTAAAATCGGTTTAAGTTTGGTGATTCAAAGCGTCAAGGAGTTGGTCGATACCTCATTGCCCGAGTCCTTGATCCGCGAGATACGCAGAGTGATCAAAACGACTCCCGGCGTGCGCGGCATTCATCTGCTCAGAACCCGGCAAATGGGCGAAGATGCCTATATCGACGCGCATATCGTCGTCGATGCCAGAATCAGCGTTTCCGAAGGACATATGATCGGCGATGCGGTCCGGCAAAATCTGAAAGCCGAATTCGACGACGTGGTCGATGTGCTGGTTCATGTCGACCCGGAAGACGATGAATTCATCGACGAGCCGGTCGATGTGTTGCGGGCGGATGTGCAGGGTTACTTGCGTAACTATCTGGCCGAATTATTCGAAGATATCGAAGATTTCAAGATTCATTATCTGGAAGGGACAATCGAAATCGAAGTGATTTTGCCGCATCTGATGGGGAGTCAGCCGGAACGGATGGAAAAAGTTAAGCAACAATGCGCGCTGATGGAAGGCGCGTTTCCCAACATTAGCAAAATAAGCGTTTTATTGAAAATTTAAAGGAGTCTATATGGCGGTGGGGCAGGTGACGTTTCCGGTAATGCACCGGGTAGCCGGGATCGAATTGGGCACGACGTGCGCGGGCATTAAGCAAACGCAACGCGACGATCTGTTGCTTGTACAAATGCGCGAAGGATCGACTTGTGCGGCGGTGTTTACACAGAACGCGTTTTGCGCGGCTCCGGTGGTTGTCGCGAAGGAACATCTACAACAGGCCCCGCGTTGGCTGCTGATTAATTCCGGTAACGCCAATGCCGGTACCGGCAAGCGTGGGTTTGACGACGCCATGTTAACCTGCGCGGACGTGGCAGGACTTGCCGGCGCGGATGCCCGGCAAGTCCTGCCGTTTTCGACCGGTGTGATCGGCGAACCGTTGGCCGTCGATAAAATCAAGGTGGCCTTACCGAAAGCCTTTGCCAATCTGGCCGAGGATAATTGGGAGCAGGCCGCGCGCGCGATCATGACCACCGACACCTTTCCGAAAGGCGCGTCGATTATCCTTGATATCGATGGCGAGACGATCACGTTGACCGGTATATCCAAAGGTGCGGGCATGATTCAGCCGAACATGGCGACGATGCTGTCTTTCATCGCGACCGACGCCAAAATCGAGCGGAAACTGCTGCAGGCGTGTTTGGCGCGCGCCGCCGAATTATCGTTCAACCGCATTACCGTCGACGGCGATACCTCGACCAACGATGCCTGCGTCTTGATGGCCAGCGGTTGCTCGAAAGTGTCCGAATTGACCGAAGACAGCCCGGCCTACCAAGCCTTTGCCGATGCAGTGTTGAAGATTTGCAAGCAACTCAGCGAAGCGATCGTTCGGGACGGCGAAGGTGCGACCAAGTTGATGCGGATTGTAATAGATCAAGCCTTAGATGATGATGAAGCGGTGCGCGTCGCCAAGACCATAGCCCATTCGCCGCTGGTCAAGACCGCGTTTTTTGCCAGCGATCCGAATTGGGGGCGCATTCTGGCGGCGGTCGGCAGGGCCGGCGTCGACAACATGGACCTGGAGCGGGTCGACATACACCTGGGCGATGTGTGCATCGTGCGCGGCGGCGGCCGCGCCGAAGACTATACCGAAGCGGCCGGCCAGCGCGTTATGAACGAACCGGAAATCACCGTAACCGTAACGCTCGGGCGCGGCAGCGCCTCGCAAGAAGTCTTGACCTGCGATTTTTCCTACGACTATGTGCGGATCAATGCGGAGTATCGGACTTAGGTTGAAGGTTAAAGGTGAAAGGTGAAAGGGGTAAGCGGTAAGCACGGTGCTCTGTGGGAGCGATCCCCAGATCGCGATTTCGAAGCCCGAGATGTTAAGTGACAATAAATGTTATCGAGGTCTCATTGGCTAATATTATCGTTCCCACGCTCCAGCGTGGGAATGCAGCCCTGGACGCTCCAGCGTCCAGTTAAGCCGTAGGATGGGTAGAATTGTAGGGTACGCTGCGCGTACCTAACGTCGGCACAACGGAACACATGAGAGCAAATTAAGCTATGGGCGGGTCTCCTGCGGTACGCACAGCGTACCCTACTGTTTTTTTCACCGTTCCCACGGTCCGGCAGCAGTAGGATGGGTAGCAGCGAAGCGGAAACCCATCACGGGGCACGATAAGCGGTAGGAAAACATTACGGAGCCATCCAAATAGTCCCCATAGCGTGGAAACCATTTGAAACAGCATCAACAACAACTTATGAAGTCGATTTTAGAAGTCGCCGTCGGCGCGGTTGTCGACCGGCACGGCAAAGTACTGATCGCCAAGCGCCCGGACGATAAACATCAAGGCGGCCTATGGGAATTTCCGGGCGGTAAAATCGAGCCGGGCGAAACGCAGCGACAAGCATTGGACCGCGAGCTCCATGAAGAACTGGCCATCAACGTTAAAACCGCAACGCCGCTGATCACGATTCATCACGACTACCCGGACCTCAGCGTAAGACTCAAAGTTTGGCGGATCGACCGGTTCGAAGGCGACCCGCATGGCAGAGAAGGACAAGCGGTCGAGTGGGTCGCTTCGACCGATCTTCAAAACTATTCCTTTCCGGCGGCGAATCGTCCGATCGTGACCGCGCTCCGCCTGCCGCCGTTTTATGCCATCCTGGACGACAGCACCCCCTCGGCGTTATTCTCTAACTTAAAAACCATTCTCGCCAACGGCATCAAACTGATTCAATTGCGCTTGAAAAAAGTAACGGCCGGCGAAGCGGCGGAATTTATCGCGCGCATCCTTCCTATATGCCGCCGTCATGGCGCATCAGTTCTACTCAACTCGGCCGTATCCGGAATCGAGGCGAGTGCCGTCGACGGCATGCATTTAACCGGCAGGGACTTAATGGCGTTACGCGAACGGCCGGACAGCCAAGGCTGGCTGGCCGCCTCTTGCCATAATGAAGCGGAACTGCGCCATGCCGAAACCGTCGGCGTCGATTTTGCCGTCTTGGCGCCGGTATTGCCGACCGCCACGCATCCGGGAGCCCGAATACTCGGATGGCAAGGCTTTACAGCGCTCGCCGAAACCGCGAATATTCCGGTTTACGGCTTGGGAGGCTTAGCAAAGGACGATCTAGCGCGAGTTCGTGAAGCCGGCGGCCAAGGCGTTGCCGGCATTAGGGCGTTTATCGAAACAGAATAAATGCGTTCCCATGTTCCGGCATTCAGCAGTAGGATGGGTAGGAGCGAAGCGGAAACCCATCATCGCACACAACCGGCACCTTAGCAGTTTAAGACCCTAAGGATTTCGTGATAAATAACGTCCTGGAACTATGAGCTTTGTTGAGGGTACGGTAACTCGCTTGGCAGGCCGCCGTGAACCCAGCACCTAAATTATCCACGGTAGTTAACCATAGCCAATGGACTATGGAATTTAGGTGCTGGGTGAATACGTCCGTGTAGGCTTGACGGCGGTGACTGATTGCCATGGATGGCATGAATGCAGATTTTGCAGGAGCAAAAATCTGCCCTGCCGCCGACACCTGCCAATCGAGCAACCGAACCCTCCGTAAAATAGGGAAGTTATTTACGACCAAACCCTAAAAGGCAAAACCAATGCGATTCGACCTCCCACGATTTTTCCTAATAATTTTCTTGCTGACACTCCTAAGCCAAACGGTTACGGCAAAGACCGACCCTGAGCTCGTCATGGACGTGTTTTGGGGCCAAAACTGTCCTCATTGCCTGGATCAAAAGCCTTTTCTAAGCGAATTGGCAGCCCGTTACCCGCAATTGCAAATTCGGCAGCATGAAGTATGGCGCAACCGCTTCAACCGAGAACTCTTTCAATTGACCGCGCGCGAACACGGCGTCGAAGCCGACAGCGTGCCCGCCGTATTTGTCGGCGGGAAAGCCTTTTTCGGCGATGCGCCGTTTATCCGGAAACAAATCGAAGATGCGGTTAAAGCCTCCCTAAACCGAAAGCAGCAGCCGGACGACAGGTTAAAGGAACCCTTGGCGCCGGAGTCTCAAACCGACCGAGAATCGATAGCGAACGCTGCAACCACGATCGACGTCCCCTGGCTCGGCACCATAGACCTGGTTCGGCAACCGCTGATATTCAGCACCTTATTGATTGCCTTTGTCGACGGCTTTAATCCATGTTCGTTATGGGTATTGACGCTGCTGTTAGGCATGGTGATACATTCAGGCTCCAGAAAGCGAATATTGCTGGTTGGCCTGGTATTTTTGTTCACCACGGCAATCCTCTACGGCGCCTTTGTCGCCGGCGTCTTTAAAGTGCTGAGCTATGTCGCCTATCTAATCTGGGTGCAGTGGTTGGTGGCCTTGTTCGCGCTGCTATTCGGTTTGGTCAATGTCAAAGATTATTTTTGGTTTAAAAAAGGCCTTTCGTTCACGATATCGGACAAACATAAACCGGGTATCTATCAATCGATAAGAGGCTTGTTGAATCCGGAAAGAAAAGGACTCGCGCTCGCGGGCGCTACCTTCGTTATGGCATCGGGCATCGCATTGGTCGAATTGCCTTGTACGGCAGGTTTTCCGGTGATATGGAGTCAATTGGTCAGATCGCAGCAAGTCGGCACGATAGAATTTTTAGGCTTATTGCTGATTTATTTATTAATCTATCTTTCGATCGAAATCACCATTTTTTTGGCGGCCTTGATAACGCTGAAAAGGCAGAAATTTGAAGAAAAGCATGGTCAAACGCTCAAACTTATCGGCGGCATGATCATGATCGCGCTGGGGATCGTCATGATCGTTGCCCCGGATATGATGAACGATCTCACCGGAACCTTAATCGTATTCTCGGCCGCCTTGTTCGCGTCGGCAGTGATCATGCTCGTCCAAAAAATGCGAACCGATGCGGAATAAGCCGTATAGGGATATGCAAGCCAACATCATTTCAAGAGAGCCGTCTATATCTTTCGTACTTCAAATTTCAGCAGTACCTGAGGAGGCGCCGGGGTGTGCGGCCCCTCACCTAACGCTAAGTGAGGGGCCAGTATGGAACTGGCATAGAGCCTACAGGGATGTATTCACCCAGCACCTAAATTCCATAGCCCATTGATTATGGTTAATTATCTTGGATAATTTAGGTGCTGGGTTCACGGCGTCTTTTGACGGACACTCCGGTGCCGAATTTTGATCTACGATGAGTAAAAACAGGATTGTCGTAATGAATACAATGAAGCCATCATTTAAATACAAACTCATTGCCGCATCGCTGATGGGGTTCATTGCCTTGATTGCCATTACGCCGTTGTGCGGCTTTCTATTTCAATGCGGCTGTGATTGGCCGGGGCTGGGTTTGGATGCCGGGTGTAATTATCACGATTTGCATGCTAAGCATAAATGCCCCTGGTGCGCTTCGCTGGCGACGGGAGTTTTGTCGACAGTCACGGCAACTTTGCTGTCGGTGTTAGCCGTAATGATCGCGCCTGTTCCGCGTTTCTTGCGGTTCGTTAATGAATGGGTTTTAAGGATTTCCTTCGGGTCGGCAATTTTTGCGGGGATCGCTTTGGTAATGGCCGCAATCGCCGCAGTCCGGCAGGGTTACCCTTTAGGAGTGGGAAGCTTGTTGTTAAACGCTTCGATCTAACCTTTATCGTTCCCACGCTCCAGCGCTCATCGTTATACACAAGTATCGGTAAACTTGCTAAACAGAGTGCGTCGTATACCTGGAAACGGTGCTGTTTGATAAATCTGCGGATATTGAACATCAGTGGCTTTCCCTCACCTAACGCTAGGTGAGGGAAAGTCGGGAACGTTGGGCGACAAAAAATGGTATCGAAGCCTCATTAGCTAAGAT
>JAHJSQ010000137.1 GCA_018830325.1 Gammaproteobacteria bacterium | reverse complement strand
CGGCAATCGATTGAATACTTTTATCACCGCGTTGCAATACTTTGCTCAGGGCTTGCTCTTTAAATTCTTCACTATAACGGGTTTGCATTTTTTTACCTCTATAAAATTTTAGAGGCGACAACTAGCCTGACACAGGGGGCTAATAAGTCCGCCAATGCAAACTTGATAAAACTCATCTTACCTAGCCCCGCGCACAAAAACAGCCCGTTTCTAACCCCAAAAGGAATAAAGCGCCCTAATATCAGCGTTGCAATACCGTGACTTTCGTAATAGGCATGAATCTTTTCGACCCTTTTTGGAGGCACCATTTTAGCAAAAAAACTAATATGTACGATTTTAGGCCCGACAATTCGCCCCAAACTATAGCAGATCAAATCCGAACCGTAAGCACCTAGATAGACTGCGGCAAATAAATAAGGCAATTGATCCGGATACTGCCTTGCCAATACCCCCGAAATAAACAGCATTGCATCCTCGGATACCGGAATATTGAGACCCGCCAACAACAGCGATCCGAAAATAATAAAATGAGCGTGTTCAATATGAGCTTGAATGAGAGCTATCAGCGTTTCCATGGATTAATCAAGTATAAATATGTTTAAAATTTCTTTGCCTCGTCATGGCAGAGCCATGCAGAGTGTTTTAAAATCGGTTTGTCGATCACTCACTTCTGAAACAAGCATGACACCACCCCAACTCAACAGCATACTGGAATATCACCAACGAACCAAACACCATTTGGACCGTTATGCCAAAGGCCCAAACGGACTCGACTGGGCCGATCAACCGGACCCGTTCAGACGTTTCGAAGGCAGCGAACGATTTCAACTGCCTTTACCCAAAAACACCCCCTCACCAACCTATAACGAGCTTCTAAATCCCGATCTAATCTCATCACAGCCATTCAACCGGAATAATTTGGGTCTTATGATGGCATTGAGCTTCGGACTTTCCGCATGGAAACAATACGGCGAGGATCGGTGGGCTCTGCGCTGCAACCCGTCCAGCGGCAATCTCCATCCGACCGAAGCCTATCTAATCAATACAGTGGACACAGACCTTCCGCCCGGTGTTTATCATTATTTGAGTCACGACCATGTCTTGGAAATGCGCGGTAATTGGCGTCAGACGCCGGCATTTAGCGGGATATTGATCGGTTTGAGCTCTATCCATTGGCGGGAAGCCTGGAAATACGGCGAACGCGCATTTCGCTATTGCCAACATGACATCGGCCATGCACTAGGCGCGTTGCGCTATGCAGCCGCCACTCTGGGTTGGTCGGTCGAACTACTGGCCGAATGCGGCGACGAAGCGATTGCGCGACTATTAGGTCTGGACCGCCACTACGAGTTCATTGCAGAGGAAAACGAAGCCCCCGACTTATTATGCCGAATTCACGCCGGCTCTCAGATATCTCCGGACGAATCGGTTAATCGCTACCTAGCTGAACTTAGCATCGACAATTGGTTTGGCAAGGCCAATCGCTTGAGCCGTTACCACCATTTTCATTGGCCGTTAATCGATTCAGCAGCGCAAACTGCTACCAAACCCGTCACAGAAGAAAACCACCAGCATCCGGCGATGGCCGTATCGCCCCAATTAACAAACGCTTCCACAAGCGCGTTCGAAATCATTCGGCAGCGGCGTAGCGCTCAACATTTCGACGGTCAAACTCCGATCGAGCTAAATCATTTTTATCGCATTCTGCAAGCCACGACGCCTGAAAACTTAATCCCCTTCGACCTTTGGCGTTGGCCTGCGAAAATTCATTTATTTTTATTCGTGCATCGCGTCGAAGGGTTGCAACCGGGTCTCTACGCCCTCCCGCGGAACCAGGCCAGTCTTCAGATGCTGAAGGAAAGCACTCGATCCGAATTCATTTGGCAAAAGGTCGAAGGTACGCCTGAAACGTTAGAACTGTATAACTTACTTAACGCCGATTGCCGACGCGCAGCCAAAACGATATCTTGCCATCAAGATATCGCCGCCGATAGCGCCTTCAGTTTAGCGATGGTCGCAGAGTTCGGCGATGAATTGGCAAAAGAACCGTGGCAATATCGCCGTCGATTTTGGGAAAGCGGCTTAGTCGGCCAAGCATTATATCTTGAAGCCGAAGCCACAGGAATGCGTGGAACCGGTATCGGCTGTTTTTTTGATGACGCGGTACACGAGGTTCTGGGAATAAACGACACCGGCCTACAAAGCATTTATCATTTTACGATCGGCAAGCCATTAGAAGACAGCAGGCTTCAAACGCTGGCGCCGTATTTTCATCTACACAATGAATCAAGTTAAGCTTTTTGAAGAGCAAAGCTCAAGCAGTAACCTTTCAAGCATTTGCGGATAAACCGACAATGAAACGTAGCCATTTAAATTTCATCATCGATATAGCAGCCTTCGCGGGTTTTGTTTTTCTCACCACGACCGGGGTGCTGATACGCTATCTGTTACCGCCCGGTAGCGGGCGTTTCGCGACAATTTGGGGGATTGACCGTCATCAATGGGGAACCGTTCATTTCTGGGTATCGGTACTTTTTTTCGCGATATTGGCGTTACACTTATTGCTGCATTGGCGTTGGGTTGTCGGCTTCATTTCGGGACGTGTTACGGAAGGGTCGGGACTGCGCTTAGGACTGGGCCTAGTCGGCGTACTGACTTTGATCGCTTTCGCCGCTGCGCCGCTAGTCGCACCGATTGAAATATCGGGAGCATCCGGCAAACAAATACGTGCATGGAATAACGGACCTCTAACAATACGAGGCAGCATGACGTTAACAGAGACAGCGGAGACAGCTGGCGTACCGATCGAATATATACTTGAAAGCCTTAATTTACCCGAAACAACGAACAAAACGTCAAAACTAGGTCCATTAAGCAGACAATACAACTTCACGATCAGCGATGTTAGAAAAGCCGTAATCGACTATAGAGAATAAAAAAGGCTTTATATCGGAATAGTCGCCCCCCAAAAACATTTTTTCTATTCATGAGCAAATATCTGTCGTTTAATCGAAATCGCACCGCGTATTTCGCCGACACTATAATTTATTGCGTCGTCATTCGGATATTCATGCGCCAATATCGTTTTAACCCCATCAGGTATATCTTCCGCTTTACCATGACATTGCAAACACATCGGCTGAGTCGGTATGGCTTTCAGGTAACGAAACCAAAGCCCATCCACTTCATCTACGATTGCGGACATTTCGAGCTCGTCGGTAGGTTCTCCAGACAAGTGATGCCTATCAAAACCTTCCAACTCCCGCCGCTCCCAGGTATCAGGAACTCCCATCGATTTATTGCGCGATTTAAGCGATACCCGTTTCACAATCCACCCGTCTTTCGAATAATCGGCTGCCATTGCCGGCGCAATTTGTTTACAAACAATGATCGCGTTTTCCGTGTCGGCTGTTTCCAGTAAAGATTTCAGCTTTCTACCCAGCGACTGCATGAATTCATGGGCTGTTGCACGACTTTGTTCCAAATAATGAATTTGCTCTTTTGGGCTGTCGGCAAAGACACATGTCGAAGAAGCCGAAGCGATTAAAATCAAAAGACTTTTAGTCATGAATTTTGGCATTTTATGCTCCTGATATGGAAAAGTTGAATAAGGCTGACATGACTTTAAGCCCCTCACTTCGCCCTTTGACAAGAGGGGGCCATTACGAAAAGAATAAAAATATCGTAATAACCTGAACTATCAAGACAACAAAAATTCGAGATAAGCCATCTAATCCGTATCATCTTCATATCCCAATAATAAGCCTAAAACAACGCAGAGAATAAATAATATTTATAAATCAAATATTTAAAATTATGAGGCTTATTTAATAAGCTATGTGAGCTGAATTGATCAGCGCTATCCAACGAGCCGGTTATGGAAAGTTCCAGTCGAAATATTATAATAGATTTACACAATCCCTTTATAATGTCTAACGCGCATTCCTTTCCCGCTACTTTACTCCCTTTATACTCAAAAAATGGCTAACTTTTTGAAGTTATGGGGTGTGGCTGCCGACATCCCTGGCGTTCGAGCGCTGCCGTCAAGCCTCCATGGATGGGGTTACCGCCCAGCACCTAAATTATCCCAGCTAGTTAATCATAGCCAATGGGCTATGGAATTTGGGTGCCGGGTGAACGGCGGTCCTCGATAGACATATCCCATACCTTTTATTCCTAGACGGTCTTGCGATCAAAAGGGAGTAGCGACAACCTAATTCAGTTTGTTTCCGCTGCGGGCAAACGCGTTCGCAAATAAAAAGAGACATAAATATGCCGACCGCCATCCTGAACGACTACTTGCGCCGTGCGATTGAGCGTAAAGATTACCAAGCCGTTCGTCAATTTCTAGAAGAGTTTCAAGCTGTCGACCTGGCCGAACTGCTGCAAACCGTTCCGGTCGATGCTGCACGTGAACTTTTGATGTACTTACCGGTTGTGCAACGTGCGTCGGTTTTCGGGCATTTACCGGTCGACTGGCAATCACAATTAACCACCGCAATGACCGATAAGGAAGTATCGCAGTTGCTACGTCATCTCGACGCCGACGAAGGTGCCGATTTGCTCCATGTTTTGCCTGAACACCGTCACGATCGCGTGCTGCGTAAGATCGCTCATGCCGAACGCGAAGCACTCAGACGCCTAGCGAGTTACGAAGAAGGTACAGCCGGCGCGATCATGACCAGCGATTATATGACCGTACCTGCCAAAATCACAGTCGGCGAAGCACTCGACGTTATTCGCAAAAGCGCTCCTAGCGCCGAATTGATATACCAAATATATACCGTCGACGCTCAATATCGTTTAATCGGCACGTTATCGTTACGCGAACTGATCATGAACAAACCGGAAGCGCAAATTAAGGATGTCATAACTACCGACATGGTCAAAACAAAGCTATCCGCCAAGCAAGAAGATGCCGCTAAATTAATCAGTCGTTACGATTTACTAAGCTTGCCGGTCGTCGACGATGACGAGCGTTTGGTCGGCATCATTACCTATGACGATGCAATGGACGTTGCCGAGGCAGAGGCAACCGAAGACATGCACAGAGGCGCAACGATCGGCCCTTTGGCCGGCAACTTTCGCGATGCGAGGTTATTTACGCTTTACCGCAAGCGCATTCTCTGGTTACTGCTCTTGGTCTTCGGTAATTTAATTTCCGGTGCTGGAATCGCTTATTACGAAGATACGATTGCCGCTTATGTCGTACTGGTGTTCTTTTTACCGCTACTCATCGGCAGCGGCGGCAACGCCGGATCGCAAGCCGCGACATTGGTCGTGCGCGGCATTGCCACCGGCGATGTCGCAATCAGCGACTGGGGAAAATTGCTACTGAAAGAAATCGCCGTCGCAAGCGGATTGGGCCTAACCATGGCCGCTACCGTTTCATTGATCGGCGTTTATCGGGGCGGCTTCGACATTGCCTGGGTGGTCGCACTGAGCATGATCTGTATCGTAATGATCGGAAGCCTGGTGGGGCTCTGTCTGCCTTTTATCTTGAACCGATTGGGCTGGGATCCTGCCACCGCTAGCGCGCCCTTAGTCACGACGATCGCCGACGCCTCCGGCGTGCTGATTTATTTTTGGATAGCAAATTGGATACTGCATTTGCCGGCGGCTTAATCCATACTTATCAAGCTAAAATAGGCCAATCCACTTCTGCCCTTTTCCAAGCTGCTATTAAAGCATGTAGCCCGTATGCAGCACAGCGGAATACGGGAATGGCGCTGCTCCGAGCTTCCCGGATTGCGCTACGCTCCATCCGGGCTACGCTGTTAGGACTCGGCGGAAAAGGTCGGCAGTGACGGGGCGAGATAAAGGATTTCTGGTATAAAGCACGGACGTATTTAACCAGCCCTAACGGGCACCCCGGTGCCAAATTTCGATCTACGACGGATTATATATTTCAGATGCAATCTTTAAACACTCTAGAACAAGCTCTTTTGGTTAATGTCATTATTGAGACACCTCGCGGCAGCTTTTTAAAGCGGGGTTCCACTGGAAAGCTGGACTTTATCTCTCCGTTGCCCTGTCCATTCAACTACGGCTCAATTCCGGCTTATATCGGTACGGACGGCGATTTTTTGGATGCGGTCGTGCTGGGGCCGCGTCTTCCTTTAGGAGCATCGATTTCAGTTTATGCATGGGGAACCGTTGGAATGATCGATGGAGGCATTTATGAAGATAAACTGATATGCGCTCAGAAACCCATCTCTGCGAGACAACAGCGGCTTATTCTTCTGTTTTTCATGGTTTATGCCAAGGCCAAATATCTCCTGAATTTAATTAAGGGGCGCAAGGGGCACAACAGCTGTGAGGGCTGGCACGATGCTGCAAGCGCACTAGCCAGAGCAATACCCTGTATTCATCAGGGCAAGAATGCAGTTTAAACATTGGACTGGCTGGTTGTGCTATACCCGTAGATCAAAATTCGGCACCGGGGTGACCGTCAAAGGACGCCGTGAACCCAGCACCTAAATTATCTAAGATAATTAATCCTAGCCAATGGGCTGTGGAATTTAGGTGCTGGGTGAATACGTCCATGTAGGTCCCTCACCTAGCGTTAGGTGAGGGACCGATCACCCTTGAATTTCTTTAAGCACTGCCGAAATTTGAAGTGCGAAAGGTATAACTCTTGAAGGAACTCTGGCTTTCATCGCTAGTCGTAAGTTACGGAGATAGTAAAACGTCGGTGAGTTTGTTGTGTCATCACGCAGATTCACCGACATTTTTTATGCTCCAGGTTTTCGCTATTATTCCTTTCAATCACCTTTTCGGCATTCCCTCGGCTCCGACTCATGTTTAGAATTTACAAACGAACCATTCGTATTGGCACGACAAACGACCCCCAACGGCGACTTGAATATCACGTCGAAGAAAATTCCAATTCTAGCCTTGCCAAAATCCTGGCTATTCCGGCCATGATCGCAGCAGCTGTCGTCGGCGCTCTGGTCTTGTCCGTGTTTTTTGCCGTATTGTTGATCCCGTTGAGTATTATGGGCTTCAAAGCGTGGCGACTGATCAAAAACGCTCAGCAAAAATCGGTTCGGCAATCCGAGCCCGATAGCATTACCGCTGAATACACCGTTGTTTCTGATGACGATAAGTCGTAAGTTAAATGAACACTAATCGTAAATATTCAGCCCCCGGTAATTATCGTTCTCACGATTTGCGTCACTGCCATTAATTTAAGCTATGTATGCGGTAATAGTTGAAAACTACCCACCACTACCGGAAGCGCTTATAAATCCAAAGTGAATTGTAGGTACGCTGCGCTTACCTAATGCCGGTGTCAATCAGCGTTCAAAAATTTCCACCTGTCAGCGTCGAAAATTTTCCACAGGGTTTAGTGGGTTAATGGGTTTTAATACCGGTTTTTCGATGCTTGAATCGATAAGATTCATTGCCGGTTTCCAGGATGTCGCAATGATTCGTAATGCGGTCTAAGAGCGCTGTTGTCATTTTGGCATCACCAAACACCTGAACCCATTCACTGAACTTGAGATTGGTTGTGATGATCAAGGATGTGCATTTATAGAGCTGGCTGATCAGATGAAACAGGAGTGCGCCACCGAATTCCGGAAACGGTAGGTATCCGAGTTCTTCGAGAATGACGGCATCGACTTGAATCAGCTTGCGAGCTAAGGTTCCGGTTCGCTCTAACTGTTTTTCTTGCTGCAAACTGTTGACTAGATCCACCGCATTAAAGAAACGGACACGATTGCCTCGGTGGATCGCGGCTATTCCCAAGGCCGTGGCGAGATGCGTTTTTTCGGTTCCGGTGCCGCCGACCAGTATTAGATTATGGGCTAATTCCATTAGTCGCCCAATTTAGGTGACGGCTGAATTTCTCGCTTATAAACCGGCTCGCTTGTTGTGGTGAGATGTTTTCTAACGGTAGGACAGGAAATCTTCAATGACCTTGCGATCGAACTGATGGATTCCCCACTGACAAAAGACGCCTTTGGATTTCTGCAATGATATCCATGTATAACACTCCAGGATTCTCCGGCTAAAAACCGGTTATTGAAACAACTGGGGCGGCAACTTTTCAACGCTGTTTTCCCCAGAACCCTGGTAAGTTTTGCACGCTGATTAACACCAGAACACCTAGCAGCTAACATTTCTGACACACCGGGACACATTTTGGCCACATAAAAACGCAAGGCATAAAAAAACCAGTCGCCCGGAAGAAGCTAACTGGTTATTTTATAAAGTATTTGGTGGTGGGTCGTGTGCGATTCGAACGCACGACCATCGCATTAAAAGTGCGGTGCTCTACCAGCTGAGCTAACGACCCAACAAAGATTTACTATTATAAGGATATTTCGGCTTTGTGCAACTCTTTTTTTATTTATTTTGGTATCGAGTCGGATCTTCAATTCCTGCCAACTCGAAACCCGCCTTGCGAAGCCTGCATGCGTCACAAACGCCGCAAGCATTACCGAATTTATCCGCAGAATAGCACGATACGGTCTGGCTGTAATCGACGCCTAATTCCGAACCGGTGCGTATGATATCCGCTTTACTCATTTCGATCAATGGGACATGTATCGAAAAATGCCCGCCTTCGACACCAGCCTTGGTTGCCAATTCGGCAAGCGATTGAAAAGCTTTGATGAACTCGGGCCGACAATCGGGATAACCGGAATAATCGATTGCATTCACGCCGATAAAAATATCCCTTGAATTCAGGACTTCCGCCCATCCCAACGCAAACGATAAAAAAATCGTATTTCTGGCTGGAACATAAGTAACCGGTATGCCTGGCTGCAACGAACTGGGTACGGCGATGTGACTATCTGTTAAGGCAGAACCGCCAATATCATTTAACCCGATATGAATAATTTTATGATCGATAACGCCGTATTCCGCCGCTATGCGTTTGGCTGCATGCAATTCAGCATTATGTTTTTGGCCGTAATCGAAACTCAGCGCATAACAGGCGTAACCTTGTTTTTTGGCAAGCGCTAATACAGTAATCGAGTCCAATCCGCCGGATAATAAAACGACCGCTTTTTTTTGCATGATTCTTAACGCCCTTGCGCGTCATTCCACAACAGTTTATGTAACTGAATCTGGAATCTGACCGGTAAATTATCGTTCAGTATTTTTTCGGCTAGTTCTTTTGGGTCCTGCTGCCCCATCGTTGGTGAAAATAATAATTCACAGCGCCGGTCCAAACCATATTGATCGATGATGGCCTTCGACCATTGGTAATCATGGTCATCGCCGATCACAAACTTCACCTGATCGTTGGCTTTCAGATACTCAATGTTATCGAATAGATTTCTGTGAAGCTCGCCTGAACTTGGCGTTTTCAAGTCCATCACTTTAACTATGCGATCGTCGATACTCGACACATCGAGGGCTCCGCTAGTTTCAATCGAGACCTGATAACCCAAATCGGCCAAACGACTCATTAACTCGAGACAAGCGGATTGAGCCAAAGGCTCGCCGCCGGTCACAGTAATGTATTTCGTGCGATATTGGCCGACTCGATCGATGACTTCATCGATCGACATCCTTTCGCCGCCGCTAAAGGCATAGGCTGTATCGCAATAGACGCACCTTAACGGACATCCGGTCAAGCGAACAAAAACCGTCGGCAAGCCGACAGTATTGGACTCACCTTGCAACGAATAAAATATCTCAGTGATTTTTAACGAGGACACGTTTACTGATTGTTATTTAGTTGCTGTAATTTTTTGGCCGCTAGATGAGCGGCTGTCGTGCCCGGATAGGTTGCGGTAATACGAGTAAAATATTCACGCGCCTTGGCAATGTTATTTTGCTCTAATTCGATATAGCCGAGCTTCAGCAAGCCGTCTCTCACCTTCGGGCTATTCGGATAATTCGAAATAAGCTTATTGAATGCTTCGCGCGACAAACTGACTTCGCGGCTCACCTTATAAGCCTCGCCTAACCAATATTGCGCATTATCCGAATACTCTCCCGCCGGATAATCAGTCAAAAATTGTTTAAACTCGGAAATGGCGTTACTGTAATGGCCATTTTTCAAAGTTTCATAAGCCTGCTGATAACGCTGCTTTTCGGACTCGATACTTGCCTGCTTTACCGGTTCCGGTTTTGACGGGACTAATTGCGGTTGCTGTATCACTGGCGCAACTGCAGGTGCAGATTGTGGTGTCGCAGCCGGCTCAGTCGCTGTTTCCGGAATGGATTGAGCGCCAACTCCCGCACTCTCAACAGCTTGAAGTCGCTGATCCAAATCGGAATAAATCGTATTTTGACGCTTTTTCAACTCGGTGATCGTATACGCCTGCTCTTCCACTTGCCCACGCAATTGCTGAACCTCGACTTGCAATTGTTCGACGCGGCCCAGTATTTCATAGAGCGTACTAGCGGCCGAAGGTTTGGGGGCGTTGGCAACAGCGGCTGGATAAGCGGCGTTATCGACCACCGGCGGTAACGGCATTCTTTGCGCGAATACGCTACCGCTAATTGATAACAATAACAGCAGGCGTAATTTCATTATTGACCCTGGTAAAGCAATTCGACACGACGATTCAGTTGATGAGCTGATTCATCATGCCCGTCAACGGCCGGCTTTTCTTCGCCGTAACTAACGACTTGCAATTGGCTTTCCGATACACCTTGAACTTTCATCATTCTAGCGACCGACTTGGCTCGTTGCTCGCCTAATGCAATATTGTATTCGGATGAACCTCGCTCATCGGCATGTCCCTCCAAAGTCAATCGTCTAGTTGGATGCGACAGCAAATATTGTGCGTGCGCTGCTATCACCGGAATAAAATCTTGCTGTACCTGACTGCTGTCGTACATGAAATAAATCGTGCTTTTCGACAATGGATTCGACGGGTCGCTGAATTCGGATCCTAAAAACGCGTTAGGATACTCGGCACTTCCGCTACCGTAACCACTGCCACTGCCATAGGTCTCCGAGCCGGATATTCCCGACCCATCGCCATAACCGGATAGACTCGCATCGGCAGTACCTCCCTGCGTTCCGTCCATGAAATCGGTAGCCGTTTCGTCATCCGAACTACAGCCCGTTAATAATGCAGCCGCAATTGCCAACGCCAAGACTGATTGATTCAATTTCATTTAAGTGCTTCTCCAAAAATATAAGCCACTAATATTACAATAATTTGTTAATTTCCAACAGATTGTCCGTTGGCGACATTTGCCGGGCTAAGGCGACCAGGCCGGTTCACGCACCTCACCGCTGTTAAGTACTAATTTTTGTTGCATTCTACCATCGATGGATACGACCGATAAAACCGTTCTCCCACCCTGTTTCGTGGCATAGAGTATTTTGGTGCCGTTCGGCGAAAAACTCGGAGCATCGTCCAAAGGCCCTCCAGTCAACACGTTAATTGTTCTCGACCCCATATCCATCACCGCTATGCGATAATCGCCTTTGTTGCCATGAACCATTGCCAAACTACTACCGTCGCTTGAGAACGACGCTCCCGCATTATATGCGCCATCAAAAGTCAATCGTTTTACCTGACCGCCGCGCGTCGGCATCATATACAGTTGCGGCTTACCTCCGCGGTCGGACGTAAATACGATATGGTTGCCGTCAGGCGACCATACAGGCTCAGTATCGATCGAATAACCGGTAGACAATTTAGTCAGCGAGCGCGAGGATAAATCCAATGTAAAGATATCGGGACTACCATCCTTCGATAGCGTCAACGCCAACTTAGAACCATCCGGAGACCAGGCCGGCGCGCCGTTGATGCCCCGGAAATCGGCCACTCGGGTCCGTTTACCGGTTGCCAGCTCTTGCACATAAATCGCTGACGACTTGCTTTCAAAAGATACATAAGCCAGCATCCTTCCATCAGGAGACCACGCCGGAGACATAATCGGTTCATAGGAAGCCGCTACCGCCCTAGGCCCATAGCCATCGGAATCAGCGACTTCCAGATTATATTTTTTTCTTCCATTCGGCTCTTTGTTGACCGTAACATAGGCAATACGTCCGCTAAAATCGCCTTTCTTACCGATCAGCTTTTCAAATAAAAGATCGCTTATGTGATGTGCCGATTTACGCAGTTCGTTACTCGGAACCGTCATCCGATAACCCAGCATTTGTTCGTTTTTATAAACATCGAACAACTGAAAATTAATATTATACCTTCCGCCTTCCGGTATGACTTGACCGATCACCAAATAGTCTTGACCCAATACCTGCCAATTACGGAAGCGCACTTCCTCCGGTGTTGCCGGCTTCGTCAACATATCCTTGCGCGGCAAGGTATCGAAATAACCGCTACGATTTAAATCGTTATCCACAACCTCGGCGATATCGACCGGAATGGCTGCCTGCCCCGCTTGTCCGCCAAACGGCACGATCGCGATCGGCATCGCTTTTTCGGTGCCTTTGGTAATTTGTATTGTCAACTCCGCATGGGTGACTGACGTATACAATGCAATAAAGCTCAATAGAACAATTTTTCTTATCAAATTAAACACTCTTACCCCTTTTTCTACATAAAGTAGGATATTACCCATCTTCGGCTTCTAACAATTTAAATCCTGTACTAGTAACTATTCAGCCCCCGGCAATTATCGTTCCCACGCCCTGCGCACATCGTTATACATAAGTCAAAAATTACCCTTTTGCAATCCTAACCAATGAGACCTCGATACCATTTATTGTTACTTAACACTCCCGACCTCGAAATCGCGATCTGGGGATCGCTCCCACATAGCGTCCGCCGCTCTCTGTGGGAGCGACGCCTTCGTCGTCCCTCACCTAACGCTAGGTTAGGGAAAGCCAATAACGCTCAAACACCAATAGCCTTTCCGAACAACACAACAATTTAGCACTCGGCCACCATTTTTTTACACACTAAGTTATTTATACTTGTGTATAACAGCAAGCGCTCTGCGTGAAAACGATAAGGGGCGTGAACAATTACATACACTATATACCTACCCCATTGATTCTTTGAATATCAATGGGGCTCAAAGTCAAAGTTGAATTCCTTGAATTCTTTGTTAAATAATTCTCTATCCCTGGGTATAGGTAATGGTGAAGATTTTCTAACGGCTAGCTCGGCTGAACGATCAAAAGCAGCATCCCCACTACTCGAAACAACTCTTGCCTCCATTACAGTACCATCTGAAAGTAATTTGACTTTGATAGTGCACTTGAGTTGGCCTTGCGATGAAAATGGTCTAACCCAACCTCTTTCAACTTTAGAGGCAATAGCCTTCTTTGCGTCGTCTTTCGCACTAGCAAGTGCTTGCTGACGTTTAGCTTCGGCTTGTTTTCTAGCTTCTTCGGCTGCAACTGCAGCTTGTTTTCTAGCCTCTTCTTCCTGTCGCAATTTTTCTGCTTGTTGTCTAGCTAATTCCGATAACCGCTCGGCCTCTCGCTTGGCTGCTTCTTCCGCTTTACGCTTCTCTGCGGCCACTTGTTCGGCCTTTAGTTTGTCCGCAGCCGCTTTTTGTTTCGCCGCTTCCTCGGCTTTACGTTTCTCGGCCGCGACACGTTCGGCTTCGGCTTTTTGTTTGGCGGCTTCTTCCGCTTTACGCTTCTCCGCGGCCAATTGTTCGGCCTTTGCCTTCTCCGCTGCCGCTTTTTGTTTCGCCGCTTCATCGGCCTTGCGTTTCTCGGCCGCGACACGTTCGGCTTCGGCTTTTTGCTTGGCTGCGTCTTCCGCTTTACGCTTCTCTGCGGCCGATTGTTCAGCCTTTGCCTTCTCCGCTGCCGCTTTTTGTTTCGCCGCTTCATCGGCCTTGCGTTTCTCGGCCGCGACACGTTCGGCTTCGGCTTTTTGCTTG
>JAHJSQ010000136.1 GCA_018830325.1 Gammaproteobacteria bacterium | reverse complement strand
CTTTGCGATATCTAAACCAATTACGCTAGTATTCATCTCGGACTCCTCTTGTTTTGTGTTTTTACCAAGGTGCTATTTGACACCAACACAGTGAGAGGAGTCCATATCATCATCGTAGATCAAAATTCGGCACCGGGGTGCCTCCTTAGGCACTGCCGAAATTTGAAGTGTCAAAGGTATAATAAATCGAAATATCAATCTTCCCATTCCAATTCGGCAAAAGCCGCCGTGACGTTTTTTTTATGAAATTCGTCGAACAACTGCCATTGATCTTTTAATTCATAACCGACCTGTTCGATCGCATCCTCGATAAATTTTCCGCTTTTAATCATTTTACGAATCTCGGTCAATAAAGTGCCGAGATAACGTTTTTGCGGCTCGAGACTCTTCGGCCAATCCGTAACTACCGGCCCGTGCCCGGGAATGACCTGCTTGAACGACTTTTTTTCTAATTCCGTAAGTTCCGCCAACCAACCTTTTAAACTGCCGTCGAGAGTCGGCAAATGTCCGATAAAAAACAAATCGCCGAGCCATAAGGTATCGGTCTTCTGGTCGTAGATGCTCAAGTCGTTATCGGTATGCGCGGTAGGATGCGCGGTCAAAAGCAATTCCCGCCCTCCGAGATCTAAGAGCAACGTTTTTTCAACCTCCATATCGGGCGGAATAATATGTTCGGCGGACAAGGCCATGCCAATCTGGTCTTCGGCTTTATCGATATAGAATTGTCCGCGCGCGGCCATTGCTCTGGCTAGTTTATGATGTCCGACAAATTGAGTGCCCGGTTCCTTAAATGCGATATTGCCGAAAATATGATCGGGATGAACATGGGTATTAATCACATAACAAATTGGTTTACCGGTCGTTTTGGCAATCGCGCGCTTGAGCGATTTTCCTTCTTCCGGATTACCGCCGGTATCGATCACCGCGACGCAGCGTTCGCCGACGATGAAACCGATATTCGCAATCGCACCGTGATTTTTATGGTCGGGCCACTCATGTTTGCCTTGATGCACATAAACACCATCAGCGACTTGCTCAATGCTCAACACGACGCCGGCATGGGTCTCTATACAAAAAAACGACGAAATGGCAATAATCAAATAACGCAAAACAAACTCCTACTCCTTTTATACTCAAAAATTAGTTAACTTTATGAAGGTATCGGGTGTGGCTAGCGAGGATGTCGGCAGCAGGGATCGCTGCCGTCAAGCCCCCATGGATGGGTTCACGGCGTTCCTCGATAGACACATCCCATACCTTTAATTCTTAGACGGTTTTTCGATCACAAATGAGTAAAATAAATATTTCATAGCACCCGCGGAAGCGCAGAGAATAGTAGGGATAGAGTATGCTTTCCATGGTCATAAACCAATTTCCGACTTTGGTTTCATGCTCTAAAATTTGAGTCGTAAACATAAATTCTAAATCTTTGCGCCTCTACGCGAGTCATTACAAAGTATCAACCCTCATAAACACAAATCCAAAAAAGCCTGTGTAGCTCTGGATCGTATCGCCTTTTTCGGAGCGATGATCTTAAGCTGCCAGATCAAACCGGTCGGCGCATTGAGCCTTTTCGCGACCAAACCCTGCCGCTCGTTTCGCAAAGCTTGCGACGAGGCAAAGCCAATTCCCAAGCCCGCGCGCACCGCTTCTTTGATACCCGAGACACCGGTCACTTCAATGCAGATTTTGGGTTGTATTCCCGCCGACGCCAACCACATTTCCACGGATTGCCTGGCGCCTGAGCCCGGCTCCCGCCATATCACCTGATATTTCATGAATACATCCAATGGCACAAATTCCGGGTAATCACGGGCAATTTGATGATCTTCGGGCAAAACTAAAACAATCTCGTCTTCCTGCCAATTGATAACTTGATAATTGCCGGGCAGTTCCTGATCATGGACCGGTCCTTCGATAAAGCCTAAATCCAAATCTTCGAGATTTCGAATGATTTCATCGGTATCGCCGGTCTTCATTCTGACATTTACTCCGGCATGCGAAGTCTGTAATAACACCAAATACTGAGGCAAATAAAAACTGGCGATCGTCGTCGTCGAACCGAGTCTTAGAGTTCCGGCATTAACTTGTTGCAAGCAACGAACATACTCGCTGGCTTGATTGAAGGTATCGGTCATTTGCTGTGCATATTCCAATAAACCTTGTCCCGCAGGTGTCAACTCGATTTGATAGCCTTTACGGAAATACAAAGGTTCTCCGATTTGATTTTGTAGCAATTTTAATTGCCCGGAAACTGCCGGTTGCCCCAAATACAGATACTCGGCAGCTTGCGTAATACTTTTAAAACGAGCCACTACAGCAAAGGTCAGTAAATGCGTTGGGTTCATAAGCAATTGAATAATAAAATAATTGATAGCATCGCAAAAACCATTGTATCGATTCATAAGGCTTTCACCAATGTCTTTATCATTATTTCTGATGATTTTACTCATAAATGATGAGTTGAAACCTATATCATAGCTAAGTTAAAGTGCTCACACTGAGCATGAAGCAGAACATCCGACAACATCGCGAGTTCCTTGAGCATGAACAATTGGCTATAATTCCGCCCTATATGCGGACTATTTGGAGGAAACACCTGTGGCAGTGATCAATATTAGCCCCGAACAGATCAAAAAAAAGAAGCGTCAAGGCCCTAAAGGCCATGCAGTGGATCTTCGGGCTCTGGAAGAAGTCAAGACTCTATTGGGCGACGAACCTCGCCGAAGGGATTTATTGATCGAGCATTTGCATAAGATACAGGACCGTTTTCACCATATTTCTTCGAAGCACTTGGTCGCGCTTGCGAATGAGATGAACCTGTCCACCGCTGAAGTCTATGAAGTCGCTTCATTTTATCATCACTTCGATATCGTTAAGGAAGGCCAAACTCCTCCCCCCGATCTAACCATCCGTGTTTGCGAATCGGTCTCTTGCGAAATGGCGGGCGGCCATGAACTAATCGATGCCTTGGAAACCGTACTCAAAGACAAGGTCAGAATCCAAAAAGTCCCTTGCGTGGGCCGATGCCAACATGCACCCGTCGCCGTAGTTGGCCAAAACCCGATTGATGAAGCAACCACGGAAAGCGTCTTAAATACAGTTGCCGAACATGAAATCACAGCGCCGGTTGCCGAATATATCAGCCTCGAACAATACCGATCCGATGGCGGTTATCAAACGCTGAAAAAAGTCATCGAAGGCGACCTCAATCCCGAAAGCATCATCAAAAAAATGGAAGATTCGGGCCTTCGCGGTTTGGGCGGCGCAGGTTTTCCGGCCGGCAGAAAATGGCGCATCGTTAAAGGCTTCAAAGGCCCGCGTCTGATGGCCGTCAACATCGATGAAGGCGAACCGGGTACTTTCAAAGACCGACACTATCTCGAACAAGACCCTCACCGTTTTCTCGAAGGCATGCTGATCGCTGCGCTGACGGTCGGTTGCGATGAAATCTACGTCTATTTACGAGACGAATACGCCGGTTGCCGCGAAATTCTCACCAAAGAAATCGCCAATCTGCAAAATAACCCGCCGTCGACGGTCTACCGTCTTCCTCCGATTCATTTACGCCGCGGTGCCGGCGCCTATATTTGCGGCGAAGAATCGGCAATGGTTGAATCGATCGAAGGCAAACGCGGCATGCCTCGACTAAGACCGCCGTTTTTGGCCGAAGTCGGCCTGTTCGGTCGGCCGACGCTCGAACACAATATGGAATCGGTCTATTGGGTGCGTGATATCGTCGAAAAAGGTCCCGACTGGTTCTCGTCGCACGGCAGAAACGGCCGTAAAGGCCTTCGTTCGTTCTCGGTGTCGGGCCGAGTCAAATATCCGGGCGTTCACCTGGCTCCTGCCGGTATCACGGTACGTGAACTAATCGACGAATATTGCGGCGGCATGCTCGATGGTCACGAGTTTTACGGTTACTTTCCTGGCGGCGCTTCCGGCGGAATCTTGCCGGCTTCGATGGGTGACATTCCGCTCGATTTCGATACCTTGAACCCGCACGGATGCTTCATCGGCTCCGCCGCAGTAATCATTTTTTCCAACCAAGACAGTGCACGTAAGCTGGCATTGAACGCGATGAAATTCTTCGAGGACGAATCGTGCGGCCAATGCACGCCATGCCGTGTCGGCACCGCTAAAGCCGCAGACCTAATGATACAAGACAATTGGGACACTGACTTGCTCGAAGAATTATCGTCGGTGATGGTCGACGCATCGATCTGCGGTCTCGGCCAAGCCGCTCCTAATCCGCTACGCTGCGTCATCAAGTATTTTCCCGACGAATTAACAAGCACTAGAGGTTAACTCATGGCTGCGAATCCTGAATTTATGAATCAACCGCAAATCGGTTTCAAACTCGACGGTGAGGAAGTTTTTGCTTTTGAAGGCGAAACTATCTTGCAGGCCGCAAAACGACACGGCAAAGAAATCCCACATCTATGTTATTCGGATAATCTGCGCCCCGACGGCAACTGCCGGGCCTGCGTCGTCGAAATCGAAGGCGAACGGGTACTAGCACCGTCATGCTGCCGCAAGCCGTCAGAAGGCATGAACATCAAGGCGGAAAGCGAGCGTGCAGTCCGTTCGCAAAAAATGGTCTTGGAACTGCTAAAATCGGACATGCCGAAGCAGTCCCAATCTCCTTACACCCTGAAATCGGAACTGGATTTTTGGGCCGAAAAAATGGAAGTCGGCACGCCTCGTTTCAAAGGCCGCAGCCAACCGCAAGCCGATCTTTCGCACCCGGCAATCTCCGTCAATCTCGATGCCTGCATTCAATGTACCCGTTGCCTGAGAGCTTGCCGCGAAGAACAAATGAATGACGTGATCGGCTATGCGAATCGCGGTTCGCATTCCGAAATCGTGTTCGATATTGCCGATCCGATGGGCGCCAGCAGTTGCGTCGCTTGCGGCGAATGCGTCCAGGCTTGCCCGACCGGCGCGTTAATGCCGGCCGGAAATGTCGGTCTGCAAGAAGCCGATAAAACCGTCGATTCGACCTGCCCTTACTGCGGCGTCGGCTGTTTGATCAAATATCATGTCAAGGATGACAAAATCCTTTATACCGAAGGACGTGACGGTTACACGAATCATTTCCGTCTCTGCGTCAAGGGTCGTTACGGTTTCAATTACATCCACAACCCGTTGCGTCTGACCAAGCCATTGATAAGGCGCGAAGGGGTTCCGAAAAGCACTGAATTGTTGGACCCTAATGACTTAGATAAAGAATTCAGGGAAGCAACTTGGGAAGAAGCGCTCGACTTCGCCGCAAACGGCTTGAAAAAAATCCGCGACGAAAAAGGCAAGAAAGCGCTGGCCGGCCTCGGTTCGGCGAAAGGCAGTAACGAAGAGGCTTATTTGTTCCAAAAACTGGTGCGCATCGGCTTCGGTTCGAACAATGTCGACCATTGTACCCGTTTGTGCCACGCATCTTCTGTTGTCGCGCTATTAGAATGCTTGGGATCGGGCGCGGTATCGAACCCGGTTTCCGATGTCGCACAAGCCGAAGTGATCATCATCATCGGCTCGAATCCGACCGTCAATCATCCGGTCGGCGCGACATTCATGAAGAATGCAGCTAAACGCGGTACCAAAATTATCCTGATGGATCCGAACCGCACCCCGATCGCGAAATACGCGTCACATGTGCTGCAATTCCGCCCCGACACCGATGTCGCATTGCTGAACGGCATCATGCATACAATATTGGCCGAAAATCTACAAAACGACGCCTATATCAAACAATATACCGAAGGCTTCGATCAGATGCGCACGCATCTGCGCAACTATAGCCCGGAAAAAGTCGCGCCGGTTTGCGGCATCGACGCCGAAACCATCAAAGAAGTCGCACGGCTTTACGCGACATCGAAAGGCTCGATGATCCTTTGGGGCATGGGCATATCGCAGCATATTCACGGTACCGACAACGCCCGCTGCTTGATCGCGCTGGCTTTGATGACCGGCCAAATCGGAAGACCCGGCACCGGCCTGCACCCGCTACGCGGTCAAAACAATGTACAAGGGGCTTCGGATGTCGGTTTGATTCCGATGGTCTATCCGGATTACGAACCGGTCGAAGACCCGAAATTCCGAGCGAAATACGAAAAACTCTGGAATACCGAGCTGGATCCGAAACGCGGCTTGACCACGGTCGAAATGATCCATGCGATTCTCGACGACGAAGTGTTCGGTATGTACATCGAAGGCGAAAACCCGGCGATGTCAGACCCCAACCAAAATCATGCTCGCAAGGCCCTGGCCTCGCTAGAACACCTTGTTGTGCAAGATATCTTCCTGACCGAAACCGCTGGATTTGCCGACGTCATCCTGCCGGCTTCGGCTTTCTACGAAAAGACCGGCACGTTCTCGAACACCGATCGCCGCGTACAGATGGGCCGCCAAGCGGTCAATCCTCCGGGCGAAGCAAAACAAGATCTGTGGATCATTCAAGAAATCGCAAAACGTTTGGGCTGCGATTGGAATTATCAAGGCCCCGAAGATGTATTCAACGAAATGCGCCAAGCGATGACCAGCATTGCCGGCATGACATGGGAACGACTCGACCAGGAAGACTCGTTGACTTATCCGCTCGAAAATGTCGGCGACCCGGGACAACCGGTGATCTTCACTGACGGCTTCCCGACCGCGACCGGCCGAGGCAGATTCGTTCCGGCCGACTTCATTCATGCCGACGAACTGCCCGACAACGAATATCCTTTGATATTCATCACCGGTCGTCAACTCGAGCACTGGCACACCGGCAGCATGACACGGCATTCGGCGACGCTGGACTCGATCGAACCCGATCCAGTCGTCAGCGTGCATCCGCTGGACTTGGAAAAACTTGGCGTCGAACCGGGAGGCTTCATCACGGTCGAATCGCGGCGCGGCAAACTCAGCGCCTATGCCCGTGCCGAACTGGGCATACAGCAAGGGACCGTTTTCATGGCATTCTGCTATAACGAAGCCAGCTCGAATTTAGTCACCAATGACGCTCTGGACCCTGCCGCAAAAATTCCCGAATTCAAATTCTGCGCGGTTAAGGCTTACGCAGGCGGGACACCGAATAAGCGAATAAACTAAGGTCTTACCTTTCCGATTACTCATGAACTCCCCGGCTTCGTGCCGGGGCTAGCATGAGCATGGCCAAAGAATCCGACATGAAAATCCAATTCAAATTGATCTCAACACTTTTAACCATTGCCCTCGCGGCTTGCTCGGGTTCGGAACAGCAAACTGATGTTTCTCAACAATCAAAGCCACTCGAAACGCAAACCAAAGCACTTGAGGATGCTAAAAAGATGGAATCTTTGCTGCAGGAAAACGCCGACCGAAGAAGGGAGCAAATGGAGCAAGAAGGAATTTGAATACACCGACTCCCACGGAAGACCGTGAGGCCGGAAACGAGTTGTGATCACAACAGGCAATCGAAAAAATAGAATTCGTCCGCTTAACTATGCCAAGGATAAGCTTCGCGCACCGGTATATCAAACAGGGGAGGTTGTAAAGGTATTGGCGAGTACATCCAGGGTAAACGCATTAAAATAATCAATATATCAAAATGTTACCCTGTTGCTTAGAAAGCTTAGTCAATTTGGATTAACTTATGCCCCCTTCCCTGGGTCCCGATAGGGGAGCGGCAGAGATGCTGTCACAGAGCCTACAGGAGGTATTCACAGCGCCCTTTGACGGACACCCCGGCGCCGAAATTGGCCAGCAAAGGGGGGGGTAAATGCTTTTTCTAAAACGATTGTGAGATCAATCTTTCAAACCCAACACATCCTGCATATCGTACAAACCGTTCGGTTTGTCTTTCAACCAAATTGCTGCTCTGACGGCGCCGTTCGCGAAGGTCAAGCGATTACTGGCTTTATGAGTGATTTCGACGCGCTCGCCCTCATCGGCAAACATCACTGTGTGCTCTCCGACGATATCCCCTGCCCGGATCGTCGAAAAACCGATCGTTTTTCGATCTCTTTCACCGGTGACGCCTTCCCTACCATAGATCGCACAATCTTTTAAGTCACGGCCTAATGCCGATGCGACCACTTCGCCCATGCGCAATGCTGTTCCGGAAGGCGCGTCGATTTTATGCCTGTGATGGGCTTCTACGATTTCGATGTCGGTATAATCGCCCATGACTTTCGCGGTCATCTCAAGCAATTTCAGAGACAAGTTAACGCCAATACTCATATTAGGCGCCATTACGATTGATACATCTTTTGACGTCTCGGCGATGACATGCTTTTGCTCTTCACTATAACCGGTGGTGCCAATCACAATACTTTTTCCCGCTCGGCGGCAAATCTCAATATAATCCATCGACGGTTCAGGCCTTGTGAAATCGATCAACACATCGAACCTGTCTATTACCGATGCTAAACTATCGACTACTTTGACCGCCAACGGGCTGATACCGGCCAATTCTCCTGCATCCTTGCCGATCGATAAGCTGTCCGACCTTGAAACGGCAACAGTTAATTCGGCATTGTCGGCAAAAGCGGCCGCTTTAATCAAGCACAAGCCCATCCTTCCGGAAGAGCCAACCACGGCAATTCTTGTCATTTGATTATCCAGTCAATTTGTCAAAAAAACTTTTTACACCATCCATCCAAGAATGTTCTTGAGGACTGTGCTGCTTACCGCCGCCGGTTAAAGACTCGCCCAGTTTTTCAATCATCTCTTTTTGTTCCTTGGTTAAATGCACAGGCGTTTCGATTTGCACGCGGCAGAGCAAATCTCCGATAGCGCCTCCGCGAACCGGCTTCACCCCTTTGCCACGCAATCGGAATAATTTACCGGTTTGAGTTTCAGCGGGAATTTTCAATTTGACCCGGCCATCTAAAGTCGGTACTTGCAATTCGCCGCCAAGGCAAGCGGTCGGGAAACTGATCGGTACTTCGCAATACAAATTAGCCCCATCGCGGGTAAATATCGGATGATCCTTAACATGAACCTGAACGTACAAGTCGCCGGCCGGTCCGCCGCCCTTACCGGCTTCACCTTCTCCGGACAAACGAATTCGATCGCCGGTATCGACGCCGGAAGGCACTTTGACTGACAATGTTTTAGTATCCTGAACCCGGCCCTGTCCATGACATTTCCGGCAAGGGTCTTTGATTTGTTTACCGGTTCCGCCGCACGTCGGACAGGTTTGTTGAACCGAGAAAAAACCTTGTTGCATCCGAACTTGGCCATGGCCATGACAGGTCGAGCATGTGACCGGAGAAGAGCCTTTTTTTGCACCGGATCCATGGCATTCGTCACACACGACCATGACCGGCACGCGAATTTTTGCCTCTGTTCCGCCTACCGCTTCTTCTAGGGTTAACTCAAGGTTATAACGAAGATCGGCACCACGCTGAACACCGCCGCGAGTACGTCCTCCGCCACCAAAAATATCGCCGAAAACATCGCCGAAGACATCACTAAAACTTTCGCCGCTAAATCCCCCGCCAAAGCCTCCGAAACCGCCCGGACCGCCACCCATCGATGCATCGACGCCGGCATGGCCGAATTGATCGTATGCGGATCTTTTTTTAGGGTCGGATAAAACCTCATAAGCCTCTTTTATTTGCTTAAATTTTGCTTCGGCTTCATCAGGATTATCTTTGTTTCTATCCGGATGGAATTTCATTGCCATGCGGCGGTAACTTTTTTTGATTTCCGCGTCGCTGGCGTTTTTATCGACGCCGAGAAGCTTATAGTAATCTTCTTTTGCCATGTCTATTAATTATCGTTCGATACAGTCCCATTATTTCCCGTAGAAATAAAGACTCGATTGAGTAGCGTTATAAAACACCATGCTTTGGTACTATCAAATTCGGCGCAGGTCAACCATACCGTAAACGGCAAGTCGACCGGCGCCGGCATGGAATTATTTCTTGTCGTCGTCTTTGACTTCTTCAAACTCGGCATCGACCACGCCGTCATCGGCTGTCGAAGTACTTGAAGAAGACTGCTGGTCGGCTTGGGCACCGCCTTCAGCTTCCGCTTTTTGCGCATAAACGCGTTCAGCCAGTTTACCGGACAATTCGGTCAGCGCATTGGTTTTGGCTTCGATAGACTCTTTATCGCTTCCTTTCAGAGCTTCTTTCAATTCATTGATCGCAGTTTCGATCGACGACTTTTCATCGGCGGAAACTTGATCGCCGAGCTCCTTCATCGATTTTTCGGTGGCATTGATGATCCCTTCTGCATGATTACGCGCACTCACCAATTCGGTCACTTTGCGGTCTTCATCGGCATGCGCCTCGGCATCCTTGACCATGCGATCGACTTCTTCATCGGATAGACCGCTAGAGGCCTTGATCACAATTGACTGTTTTTTACCGGTCGCTTTGTCTTTAGCCGAGACATTCAAAATACCATTTGCGTCAATGTCGAAAGTCACTTCGATTTGCGGAACGCCGCGCGGCGCAGGTGGAATATCGGCCAAATCGAAACGGCCCAGTGATTTATTACCGCTGGCAACTTCCCGTTCGCCTTGTAAAACATGAACCGTTACAGCGGTTTGATTGTCGTCCGCCGTTGAAAAAACCTGTGAAGCATTGGTCGGAATCGTTGTATTTTTCTCGATCAATTTCGTCATTACACCGCCCAAGGTTTCGATACCGAGCGATAGAGGCGTTACATCGAGCAACAATACATCTTTGACATCGCCACCTAATACGCCGGCCTGAATCGCTGCACCTAAAGCAACTGCTTCATCCGGATTAACATCCTTACGCGGCTCTTTGCCGAAGATCGATTTAACGAATTCTTGAACGCGAGGCATTCGAGTTTGACCGCCGACCAAAATCACATCGTCAATGTCCGACGCGGATAAGCCTGCGTCTTTTAGCGCCATTAGGCATGGGGCTTTGGTTTTATCAATCAGATCATCTACCAAGGATTCCAATTTAGACCGAGTCAATTTGACATTTAAATGTTTTGGTCCTGTCGCATCGGCCGTGACATAAGGCAGATTGATATCGGTTTGTTGCGAAGACGACAATTCGATTTTGGCTTTTTCTGCTGCTTCTTTGAGTCGTTGCAGCGCTAATGGATCGCTGTGCAAATCGATACCGTTGTCGCGTTTGAATTCGTCGGCCAGAAAATCGATGATGCGCAGGTCGAAGTCTTCACCACCGAGGAAAGTGTCGCCATTGGTCGACAATACTTCGAACTGATGCTCGCCCTCGATCTCGGCGATTTCAATGATTGAAATATCGAATGTACCGCCGCCTAAGTCGTACACGGCAATTTTCATATCGCCTTTCGGTTTGTCCATCCCGAATGCCAACGCAGCGGCGGTCGGCTCATTGATAATGCGTTTGACATCGAGACCCGCAATTCGGCCCGCATCTTTAGTTGCCTGACGCTGAGAATCGTTAAAATAAGCCGGTACGGTAATGACCGCTTCTTTAACTTCTTCACCTAAATAAGCTTCGGCGTCTTTTTTCAGTTTCATCAAGACCCGAGCCGAAACTTCAGGTGCCGCCATTCTTTTACCGTGACATTCAACCCAAGCATCACCATTATCGGCCGGCACGATTTTATACGGCACCATTTTAATATCTTTTTGCACAACATCGTCTTTGAAGCGGCGGCCTATCAAACGCTTGATTGCGAACAGTGTGTTTTCGGGATTGGTTACCGCCTGACGCTTGGCCGATTGTCCGACGAGCACCTCGTCATCCTTGGTGAAAGCGATGACTGAAGGCGTGGTTCTAGCGCCTTCGCTATTTTCGATGACGCGTGCGGTGCCGTTTTCGAGCACAGCCACGCAAGAATTCGTGGTTCCTAAATCTATTCCGATTATTTTAGCCATTGATTGCTCCAGACTTGAGAGTGTATTTAAAAAATTAGTCGATTACGATATGGGGGCAGTTTTAATGTGTTCAAGCCTGTTCATCGATTTTTGGTGTTTCTTGCGGAGGATTGTCTTCAGCTTTGGCGACAACAACCATTGCCGGACGCAACAAGCGCCCATTCAATACATAGCCTTTCTGAAATACATTAATAACCGAGTTCGGTTCGGCATCTGCAGATGGCTGCATAGCCATCGCCTGATGCAACTCAGGATCAAACGGTTGCCCAAGCGGATTAACCACTTCAATATTGAATTTAGAAAAAACGGCTTCGAATTGTTTTAATGTCAATTCGCTGCCTTCTCGAAACTTTTGTACTTCCGGGCTATCACCGATAGCGGCTTGCAAACCAAGCTCTAAACTATCGACAACAGTCAACAGCTCTTTGGCAAAATTTTCCAACGCAAACTTATGGGCGTTTTCCAAATCCTTTTGGGTTCTTCTTTTCAGATTTTCCATTTCCGCTTGTATGCGCAGAACTTTATCCCAATTTTCCGTAGCCTTTTGTTCGGCCTCTTCGAGCTTTTTCGACAACTCTTCGATATCGACCTTTTCAGCCGTCTGCGGCTGATTGTTTTCGTCTATATTGTTATCTAGCTGCGCATCAGCGCTTTGCTCCAAAATAGTCTCGTCTTGCTCGTCCGCTGCCTTTTCCGGCAACTCCTGCTCGTTACTCATTATTAAACTCCGGTTTAAATAAAAAACGGTCCGTATCCACGGAAAAACTCTATTTCAAGAAATGTGGGGCTTATGTTTTGGGATTCAAGGCCGCGCCTAATAATTTTGCCGTTACATCGACAAAAGGAATCACTCTTTCATAAGCCATTCGGGTGGGTCCTATTACGCCTAAAACACCGACTACTTGTTCGTTAATCGAGTACGGTGCGGTAACCAGGCTGCATTGTTCGAATGCGTGATAACCGGACTCCTCACCGATAAAAATTTGTACGCCTTCGGCATTTAAGCATTGATCAAGTAGATGGATAACACCTCGCTTTTGACTGAAAGCATCGAATAATTCCTTGAGCCTCTCCATGTCCGATAATTCGGAAAAACCCATTAGATTCGTCTCGCCGCTTAACACATAATCTTCATCCGACTTTTCGGGATCGAGTGCCAACTTAGCCATTTGCACCGCATCCAACATTTCCCTATTCATTTGTTCTTGGGCGTCTTTGAGCTCTTTCAGAACGGCCTTTCTGACTGCGGCTAGGCTTAACCCGGAATAGACGGAATTTAAATAATTGGCGGCTTGCTGCAATTGTGCAGGCGTAAATTGCTTTGAGGTATGGAGGATTTTATTATGCACTTCCTGTTCATTAGTCACGAAAATGACCAATACGCGGGTGTTGGATAACGGCAAAAACTCGATATGGCGTAAACTGACCAGTTCGCGCTTGGGCAATGTCACGACACCGGCCATCCGCGTGACGTCGGATAATATTCTCGATGCCATCCCGATGACATCATTGACGTTATCTTTAGCAATTAAATTTTTGCGCAAGAGTTTAAGTTCTTCCGAGTTCAGAGGCTTTACCGTGAGCAACGAATCGATAAACAAACGATAGCCACTCACGGTCGGCACCCGGCCTGCACTAGTGTGCGGAGAACGAATTAATCCCATATCTTCCAGATCGGCCATGACATTACGAATCGTTGCAGGACTCAATTTTAATTCGGTATCCTTAGATAATGCACGCGAACCTACCGGTTGTCCGTCTTGGATATAACGTTCAACCAATGCTTTCAATAATTGCAGCGATCTTTCGTTCAACACCTGATTATTATTCACATTAAACCCTCTATCTTATTAGCACTCTACCCCATCGAGTGCCAGCGGCGCAAATTAGCAGCTCCCCCCCTGCTTGTCAATACCAGCAAATATAATAAAAACACCTACTTAGCATAACTCGCGTAACATCCCCCATCACAGACCAAATACCTAGGGTGTCGAAATTTACCGATTTTCATATCAGATAGAATGACTGCTTTATGGATTTTGAGAAAATAACTAGCGCTTTATAGCCTATGATCATCAACAAATTCCAAGATAGTTTGAGCGCCGCAGGGTGCGCATCGCGCACCCTGCGCCTGGCGCTTAAAAATCTATGAACACCAACAATTTCAAAAATATTTTTGAGTTTAAAACGCGGGAACACAGTAATTAGCTAAAAATAGCTTTTTTCGACTACCCCCTTTCATCTTTCCCCTTGCTGCTTGCACCTTTGACCTTTCTTCTTTCACCTTTTAAACCTCACCCCTTGACTTATTGAGTATAATTCGATCAAATCCTTTCTTAAATTAATGACAATGCACAGCTCATTCAAAACCATCGGCATTATCGGTAAAGCCAGCGACCCCGGAATTGCCGAAACTTTAGCGATTCTTTACCGTTATCTTAAACAGCACGACTATGCCGTCATAGTAGACCGCTTGAGCGCTCAATTTTTAACGGACGCCGACGTTGAAAGCTCGGCCATCGAGACTATCGGACAGCGCTGCGACCTGATTATCGCCGCTGGTGGCGACGGTACGTTTTTATCTGCCGCGCGGGCAATCGCCCAATACGACATTCCACTAGTCGGGATCAATTTGGGACGCCTCGGGTTTTTGGTCGACATTTCGCCCTATGAACTATTGCCTAAGCTCAATAACATTTTAACCGGCCATTATAGCGAGGAAAAACGTTACTTATTACGGACCAAAATCATACGCGACCACCGAGTCTTTAGCGAGCAGACTGCCGTTAACGAAGTCGTCGTGCATCGATGGGTAACACCCAGTATGATAGAAATCGTCACGCGCATTAACGGCATCTATCTAAATTCTCAGCGTTCCGACGGCATGATCGTCTCGACTCCGACCGGTTCGACCGCTTATTCGTTGTCGGCGGGCGGTCCTATTTTGCATCCGTCTCTGAATGCCTTGGTTTTGGTACCGCTTAACCCCCATACGTTATCGAATCGCCCAATCGTCATTGACGATTCGGCCGAAATCGAAATCAGCTTCTGTCAAACTAAACAAATCAATGCCTTAGTCACCTGCGATCATCTCGAAATACCCGAAGTATTGATCAGTGATAAAATTTTGATAAAAAAAGACCCGAAACCGATTAGAATTCTCCACCCCGAAGGACACGATTTTTTTGAAATCCTCAGAAAAAAACTCAACTGGAGCGGCGGTTATCCTTAACCCATTTTCATGCTATTAAATCTTTCTATTAACGACCTAGCTGTCGTCAAAACATTAGACCTGGATGTGAACGCCGGAATGTCGGTTTTGACAGGCGAAACCGGCGCTGGAAAGTCGATTTTATTGACCGCACTTGGCTTAGCACTGGGCGATCGAGCCGATTCAGGCTATATTCGGCCGAACAGTAAACGTGCTGAAATCAATTTAGAATTCGATTTATCCGATGCCCCTCTTGCGAAAACATGGCTTGAAGAAAACGAACTGGATGATGATCAACACTGCCTGATTAGGCGAGTTATCAACCATGACGGTCGATCAAAAGCCTATATCAACAATCGCCCAGTTACATTACAAACTTTACAAGAACTGAGCGAAAAGCTAGTTGAAATACACGGACAGCATGCACATTTGACTTTACTTCATAGCGATGAACAACGCCGATTGCTAGATGTGTTTGCCGACAATCAAGCCCTTTTGGAACAGGTCAATACCTATTTTCAACAATGGCAGCAAAACAATCGGGAGTTACAATCTCTGAAAAAAGCCAGTGTCGATAGTATCGAGCGCGAGGAATTATTACGCTACCAACTCGACGAATTACAACAACTCGACTTGAACAACTTCAATTATGCCGAAATTGTGGATGAACACAGTAAACTAGCGCATTTGGAAGAGATTCTATCGACCGGACATCGGCAACTCGATTTGCTCTACGAAAACGACGAACAATCGCTCAATCGTCTGCTGCTGCAATCGACTCATGCTTTGAATGATTTAACGCGTTTTGCGCCGGATATCGAATCTATCAACGGCATTTTAAACGAAGCACAAATTCAGATTGAAGAAGCCGCTCACCAATTGCGTCGTTATTTGGACAACCTAGAAGCCGACCCGTTAAGACTGGAAGTGCTGGAAAATCAAATCGGCATTATTCAAAGTCTCTGCCGTAAGCATCATGTTCAGCCAGAAGAATTGCCTGAGCTAGCTACGCATCTCGAACAAGAACTCAACAACCTGACACACAGCGGCGAACGAATCGATAGCTTGACCGATAAAGTTAAAAAACTGCTCGCTAAATACGGTGAAATAGCGGATCAATTGACACGACAACGCCAACAAGGCGGCCAGCAGTTGCAAACCCGAATTTCGGCGATGATCAAAGAACTCGGCATGCCTCAAGGCGAATTTATAGTGAAAATTTCGCCGCTAGATAGCTCGCTCCCGCGCACCGATGGACAAGATAAAGTGGAATTTCTAGTGAGCGCCAATCCGGGGCTTCCAGCCAAACCCCTAGCTAAAGTTGCATCCGGAGGAGAGTTATCGCGCATTAGTTTAGCGATTCAAGTCACGACTAGTCACGACAAAACCACGCCGACGATGATCTTCGACGAAGTCGACTCCGGAATCGGCGGCGGTATTGCCGAAATTGTCGGACAAAAGCTACGCGCATTGAGCCTCAATCGACAAGTTATGTGCGTTACACATCTGCCACAAGTTGCATCGCAAGCCCATCATCATTTGTATGTGTCCAAAAATAACCGAAGCGATATCACGACATCCAATGTCAGGCCGCTCAACACCGAAGAACGCGTCGAAGAAATCGCTCGAATGCTCGGCGGCGTTAACATTACCGAGAACACCTTGGCCCATGCCCGAGAAATGCTTTTTCAATCGATCTCCGACACTTCGTCGGTTTTATAACATAGGAAAAACAAAGAATGATCCGTTTTCCAGCAGAATGGGAAAAACAATCCGCCGTACTGATTGCATGGCCCGATCAAGCCGGCGATTTCGGGGCGAATCTCAACGACGTCGAACGAAGCTATCGCTTCATCGCGGAAACGATCAGTCGTTATGAATCGTTGATCATCGTGTGCAAGAATGCGGTCCACCAGCAGCTCATTGAAACGCTATTACAAACCGGCAAATCCGCGATTCGCTTCATACATGCCGAGTATAACGACATTTGGGTTCGAGACACCGCATTTCTGACCGTCGAAAAAGACGGCAAGCCGCTGTTCCTGAATTTCCGTTTCAACGGCTGGGGCGGAAAATACGAGCACGCGGCTGACAACGCTTTAAATCGGACTATGCTAAAAAACGCTCCGTTCGCAAGCACCCCACATCTCGATATCGATATGGTACTCGAAGGCGGCAGCGTCGAAAGCGACGGCAAAGGCACGATATTGACGACCAAACAATGCCTGCTCAATCCGAACCGAAATCCGGATTTGAGCAGGGAGCAAATCGAGGCGCAATTACAAAAGCATTTCGGCGCCGAACGCGTGTTGTGGATCGATCAGGAAAATCTTGACGGGGATGACACCGATGCCCATATCGACACGCTCGCTCGCTTCTGTAGCCCCGATACGATCGCCTATACCAGCTGCAACGATCCGTCCGAGAAGCATTACCAAAGCCTGAAAAACATGGAGACTCAGCTTAAGGCGCTAAAAACCGCCAGCGGCGAACCCTACAAATTAGTTGCTCTGGATTTGCCGAAGCCGATTTTAGATGAAGACGGCAAGCGTTTACCCGCCAATTATTCGAACTTTCTGATCATCAATGATGCTGTCATGGTCCCAGTCTACGATGACCCAATGGATCGAACCGCCGTCGATAAACTAGCCGAATGTTTTCCGCAACACGAAATCATTGCCACGCCCTGTCGGCCAATCGTGCATCAATACGGCAGCCTGCATTGCATGACGATGCAATTTCCGGCAAATATCGCGATAGATTAAGGAATAAGGATTTCGCGATAAATAAAGTCCAGGAACTATAAGCTTTGCTGAGGGCTCGGTAACTCGCTTAATAAAGCGCCATGAATTTTAACCCGCAAAGGGTATAACTGGGCCCGGCGATTGGCGATATAATATTGAATTTTTAGAACCGCAGTCATATCTCACAATTATGAAATCGAACATTATCGTCAGCGCGATTCAACAACCTTGTAACGCCGACAAAGCCGGCAATTTAAATCTTTCGATCGACTTAATCAAAGAGGCCAAACAATCCGGTGCTAACTTAGCCGTTTTGCCGGAGTTACATTTAGGTCCGTATTTTTGCCAGAATGAAGAT
This sequence comes from Gammaproteobacteria bacterium, assembly GCA_018830325.1. GTDB lineage: Bacteria > Pseudomonadota > Gammaproteobacteria > Methylococcales > Methylomonadaceae > Methylotuvimicrobium. Next base: position 5,406 of record JAHJSQ010000136.1, on the reverse strand, counting down.
TTCAACTCCTTTGCAACGGCCGAACCGATTCCAGGGCCGAGTACCGAAATACTGTCTCAAGCCGCCAAGGAACATGAAATCGTCATCATATCGACCATATTCGAAAAACGTGCTCCTGGCCTTTATCACAACACTGCCGTCGTTTTCGACACAGACGGTAGCATCGCCGGCAAATACCGCAAGATGCATATTCCCGACGATCCCGGTTATTATGAAAAATATTACTTCACACCCGGCGACATCGGTTTCAAACCGATAGAGACCTCGATCGGTAAATTAGGCGTGATGGTTTGCTGGGACCAATGGTATCCGGAAGGCGCGCGTTTGATGGCACTGGCAGGCGCCGATATTTTGATTTATCCGACCGCGATCGGTTGGGATCCTGCTGATACTAACGAGGAAAAGCAGCGCCAACTCGACGCCTGGATCACAATTCAACGCGCGCACGCGGTCGCTAACGGACTACCGGTCGTTGCCTGCAACCGCATCGGATTCGAAGCATCGCCCGATGACGCCTCGACCGGTATCGAATTCTGGGGCAACAGTTTTATTACCGGGCCGCAAGGCGAATTTCTCGCGCAAGCCGGATCCAGCGAGCAAATCATCCTAACCCAGGAACTGGACCGCGGGCGTAGCGAGCGCGTCAGACAAGTTTGGCCTTATCTACGCGACAGAAGAATTGACGAGTACGGCAATTTAATTAAACGATTTATCGATTAATTATCCTAGGAGCCTGTCCGAGAACAGACTGATCTACTGCGGACAAGCTTCTATATAACGCATTTCATCATGAAGGTAATTATTCACTCCCCCCTCGTTCCCACGCTACAGCGTGGGAACGAGAAATAGAGCTTTCGATCACCCAAGAGGTTATCGGGAATGTTTATACTTCATGTGCTTCAAGGTTAAACTGCCGAATTTGGGATTATTACCTTTGCTATTCAAATTTAGGCGGATTTTTGCTCCTCAGCAATTGCTCCTGCATTGCCCTAATACACGCCATCCATGGCGTAATACAAAATCCGCATTCGCACCTTCCTTGGCGCTTGCGATATTTGCTCCTGCTATCTCTTATTATCAGACGTTCCATCATCGATGAAAAATATCTGTTCGACAATCCAACCGATCTTTCCGGCAATTCTTGGCTTGCTTATTTTTACTTTACTAAGCAGCTTAATGCCTCAAGTCGTTTTGGCTCAAAGCCAAAACGGCAAGCCTGTAACTTCCGAATATGACCCGGAGAACCTACGCAACAAAATCGAAGTACTCACCGCCCGGGAAGGTCTCGACGAAGGCGTCAAAACCAAAACGCTTAAATATTATCAGTCCGCGTTAGACAATCTCGCCAATACCGGAGAGTTTAATTTTCGCAGTGAAAACTACCAAAAAGCCCTGCAACTAGCACCCGATAGAATTAAAAACTTACAAAATGCAATCAAGCAAACCCAACAAAAACTAGAGAAACAAAAGATAGAGGACTTCAGTCACATCCCTATCGAAGAGCTCGAACAACGCCTGATTATCGAAAAAGGCAAAATTAGCAACCTTGACCAACAAACCAAAAGACTCGACGCGCTATTGGCCGAACAGAACAGCCGTCCACAGCAAATTCGCCTAGAAACGGTTGAGGCCAAACAAGATCTCGATGCCGCCCGAAATAAGCTCGAAATCCCGCCAACGTCAGCAGAGTCGAAGTTGGAAATTGAAGCCCGGCACATTCATTTAAAAACCTTGATCGAATCACGCACGGCCGAATTAAAAAAGCTGGAAATCGAGGCCGCCAGCAATCCGCTCAGGACCGAAGTCATCAAATCCGAACTGCAATTGTTGGATATGCAGAAGAATCTGCTCGCCCCTGTTATCGCTGCGATAGAAAGCACCCTGTCCGAACGCCGCCAACAAGAAGCCAAGGAAATGCAGAAGGCCCTCGATCAAGCGGAACAGGAGCTAGCCGATAAGCACCCGGTCATACAGGTTGTTACCCGCGAAAACATTCAATACAGTCGGGATCTTCAGGCCATCACAACCAAAATTGAACAAAGCGGCGAACAGAAAAACAAAATCGATAGCAAATCCGCCGAAATTGAGACCGATTTCAAAAGCGCCGAACGCAAAATCAGCTTAGCCGGACTCAGTCCTGCGCTTGGCAAAATACTGAGAGAACAACGGCGTAATTTACCGACCGCCGGGCAATTCTCATTGCAATCCCAGACCATACAGGACGAAACTGCTCAGACCGGCCTTGCGCAATTCAAGATTGAGGATCGACTTAAAGAATTAGCCGATATTGATTTGGAACTAAATAGAATCATGAATTCGGAAGTCGACAACAAGCTACCGGCTAATGAACGAATGATGACACAGGCCGAATTGCGCGTATTGCTCAATAACCAAAAAGACTTACTGAACCGATTATCGGTTGCTTACACGGCTTATTTGCGAACCCTAGGCGATCTAGATTTCGCAAGACAACAAATGCTTAGTCAAGCTGAAAAATTTGCCACTTATCTTGATGAACGTTTGCTGTGGGTGCCGAGTTCCGCTCCGATCGATACCGAGTACCTCATCGACTTATTCGGTTCATTCCAATGGTTGCTGTCGCCTCTAAACTGGTTAAGCTTTACAAAAGACATCGTTAAAGCCGCAATATCAAAACCGCTGTTAAGTGCCTTTTCGATTATGATTTTAATTGTACTCATGACGGTCAAGGCTAAAGTCAAACATCAATTAACAGCCATTTCAAACCGAATCGGAAAAATCTATACCGACAAATTTTCCTATACATTGATCGCGATGGGCGACATTTTTGTTTTAGCGCTGCCCCTGCCCCTCCTGATTTTTTTGGCCGGCTGGTTATTGGCCGACAATCCTCATGTTACCGATTTTAGTCAAGCTATTGGAGCAGGATTACAGGCCGCCTCCATCCCATTACTCACTCTTGCGGTATTTTATCGACTCTTCGCGCCGCAAGGTGTTGCTCAAAAACATTTTCTATGGCAAGCGAAAAATGCCGGGATATTTCGTAAACAAATTGCTTGGGTACGCTTTGTTGCTGTGCCTGGCGTGTTTCTGACCGAATTGAATGGAAGCTCCGCTATAGCATCGCATAGCGATAATCTCGGGCGATTGGCTGTCATTATCATAATGCTGTCTCTCGCCGCATTTTTATTCAATATCTTAAAGCCATCGAAAGGTGTGTTGCAGGATTATCTTGAAGCGAACCCGAACGGATGGCTTTATCGATCGCGCTATATTTGGTATCCGGCCGCGGTCATCGCCCCCTTAACCATCATTGGGTTTGCGACAGCCGGCTATTATTTGAGCGCACTGGAATTGCAGAACAAATTAATCGTAATGCTGAGGATGATATTTATCAGTATTATTATCTATGAGTTGGTGCTGCGTTGGCTAACCCTGGCTAACCGCCAACTGGCCCTGAAAAACGCACGGCAAAAACGCAAGACTGCCGCTGCCGCGCAAAGTTCGAAACCTACGACTGCAGGCTCCGAAGATAATGTTGTAGTCGCCGAAGAAGAGCTACTGGATATTCCTAAAATCAATGCTCAAACCAAGGCGTTACTCAATGTCTTTATCGGCTTTACGCTTATTGTCGGCTCGTGGATGATATGGCGAAATATTCTGCCGGCCTTCTCGTTTTTCGACAACATCACGTTATGGCAACACCTCGTCACGGTAGATAATCAAGAAGTCTATCAGCCGATAACCCTAACCAATCTGTTTCTGGCCGGCCTCTATGCTTTCATAGCCGGTGTGGCGATCCGCAATTTTCCGGGGGTCATGGAGTTATTGATTTTTCGGCGCGTAACGGTCGACGCCGGCTTTCGTTATGCCGTCAATCACTTGGCCAAATATTTCTTAGTTTCGATCGGCTTTATCGTGGTCGCGAATGAACTGGGCGGCAGCTGGTCGCAAGTGCAATGGCTAGTCGCAGCACTCAGTTTAGGTTTAGGTTTCGGTCTACAGGAAATCTTCGCGAACATGGTTTCCGGCATTATTATTTTGTTCGAGCGACCTATCCGAGTCGGAGACGCCGTAACAATCGGCGATATCAGCGGCAAAGTTAGCCGCATCCAAATGCGTGCCACAACTGTTATTGATTGGGACCAAAAGGAATTAATCGTACCGAACAAAACATTCATCACCGAACAAATGATCAATTGGACCTTGACCGATCCGACGACACGGTTAGTGATCCCAATCGGTATAGCCTATGGTTCCGATATCGAACTAGCCCATAAAGTCATGCTGGAAACGGTTCGATCTACACCCTTGGTTTTGCAAGATCCAGAACCCAGTGTGCTGATGCTTGGCTTCGGCGACAGTTCTTTAGATTTTTCGATCCGGGTTTATGTTAGCGAATTGGCGCACCGACTACCGGTTACCCATGACATCCATTTCCGAATCGATCATGCCTTTCGCGAAAATCATATTGAAATTCCATTTCCGCAACGCGACCTTCATATCCGCTCGATTGTGGAAAACCCGGCAAATGGGCAAATAGCGTCGCCGTATCAGGCCACTTCGGAAATTCCGATATCTCAAACAACTTGAAATAAATCTTCAACCTAGAAAAAGCATTTCACCCTGAAGATCATGAAGAATACCAAGTTAATTCAACAACTTGTTACGCGTTCGCATAAAACTTTCGCTCACCCAATAGCCTGGCAGGGGCTCAAACAACCTATTGAATTACTCAATGAACTTCATGTGCTTCATGGTTAAACTGCCGAATTTAGTTTTCACAAACTTGTCATTCTCCGGTCCATTCCTGCAATGCGGCAATAATACTTTTGGCTTGATCCGTACTGGAAATATTGAATTTGGATTTTTGTTGATATTCGCCGTTGCGTTTTTGATAACGGCGAATTGTATATTTATCCGGGCCGTAAGATTCTTTCTTGCGATCCCAATCTTGATAACGATAGATCACCGTCGCCCAAGCGCCTTTACTCAATACTTTTTTATCGAGTTCCTTGACGGTTTCAATACCGCCATCTTCGTAGGTGACAGTCAATTCATCTACAGTTTCAGCCATACAATCTCCAATAAGTTAAGTTTAAAAAACGTCTATCCTGTATTGTTTCTTTGTCATAAAAAGATTCGGTATATCCTTACGCCGAATCATGCGATATTTTATGAAGCATTCGGTTACTCACATAACAAAGCTCATAGATCCAAGAGGTTATTTACTCCCTTTATACTCAAAAATTAACTTTATGAAGGTATGGGGGTGTGGCTAGCGAGGATCAAGCGCGCCAAGATTTTTCGCGAAAGCTGAAATGGGGTCCGTCCGATTTCAGCAGCGAAAAATGACTTGGCGATTATTGCCTTCGGCGGCCCCGATTCGCCCTGCGTCCGTGCCACTACGCCACATCATCGTAAACT
>JAHJSQ010000135.1 GCA_018830325.1 Gammaproteobacteria bacterium | reverse complement strand
TATCCCGCCGAATCACTGGTTGAACTGTATTTCCGTCGCTGGCGAATTGAAGAACAATATCGTGATGAAAAATTGCACCTCGATATCGAAATGTTCCACAGTCACAGTGAAAACGGCATCAGACAAGAACTGTTGGCCGTCTTGGTCATGTGCGTGATCAGTCGCACCTTGATTGCCCTGCTTACCGACCCGAATCCCGATCGCTTATCGACACCTCAATTTAAAAATGCCGTGCGGGCATTGGCGAGTGAGGTCGTGGTGTTTACCGCAGCTTATCCGGAGATCGCACGCAACGTGTTTCAGGAGCTTTTGGTGGAAATCGCGCGCGTTCAGTATTACCATCCGAAGAAGCCCAGGAAGTCCTATCCTCGTGTATCCCGTAAACCCATCAATAAATGGCAGCAGGATAAATCAAAACGGATCGCTGATGCTTAAGTCAACAGCATTGTCCTGGCGGGCCGGTTCGGCTTGATTTGTTCTGAGTAAAGCCAATCCGCGCGCATAATGCCAGATGCCTTTCGGATAAAGCAGATCGGGAGCCGGGGCAGGTTCATTCAAGATGGCTTCCCATTCTCCGAATAGGGCTTGAGTGTAAAGCGGGATCAAGGAAAAATGTTGCAAGGTGCCGTCAAAGCCGGGCTCGCGCAACAATTCCGGTTTGACCTTGGATGCTGTATCGGCGGCCGCCTGGGTAGCCAATGCCTTGCGTCCGGTTTTGATTGCGGCAGCCCATAAAAAATGATAATTATGCGGGACGTAAGCAAGGGTATAGATGCTTTCGGCATGGTTGTGACTCAGATAGCCGTGATCGGATTTAACAGCTTGCTGATTGGCCAAAATCGCATCGCGGTAGCGCCCGGTGCGGATATAGATATGCGCCGGCATATGTACCAAATGGCCGGAAGCCGGGACCAAGGACGGTAGACGTTGAGCGCTCGGAAGTGCTTTTTCGGGGAACGGTGAAGCCTCGAGGGCGTGAATATATAAATGATTGGCGAGTGGATTATTGGCGTCGATAGCCAGAGCCTGTTCTAAAGTCGATACGATTTCCGCCGTCCACGGTTTGGCCTCGCCTTGGTTGGTCCAAAAGTCCCATGGATGCAAATCCATCAAAGCTTCGGCAAAAAGAGAGAGGATGACGGGGTCGTCAGGAAAGCGTTGAGCCACTTCGCGCATAGCCGCCGCATAGGCTTCGTCGAGAAATACCCGGTCTGCCGGCGCTTCTTTTACATAACGTTTGGTTAAGGCATGAATCAGGGCTTTTTCTTTTTCGGAGACCGAATCGGCGAGTGTCATCGCTTTTTGTACCGACGCATAGGCTTGTGGGGCACTGCTTGGGTCCATCGGCGCATTAATATTCGGTCCAAGGACTAGCGCTTCGCCCCAATAGCACATGGCGCAGTTCGGGTCCAAGTGATAGGCTTGACGGAATGAACGTGCCGCTTCGGCATGGTTGAAACCGTAGGTTAGAATCAAGCCTTGGTCGAAATAGCGTTGTACCGCAGTCGATGATGTGGCGATCGGATAGCGGTGGTCGCCCAAATCGTCGAACAACGGTACGGTTTCGACTTGTACGTTATGGCAGCCATGGAGCAGCAGCGCCGAAAACAAGAGCTTTGTTAAATCATGCATACGTTTTTCTTTAGTGTGTGTTGCGAAAAGCGGGCGATGACGATTCGTGGACTGTCATTGCTCATGAATCACTATGTTAGTTTTATTGTTTATAGTTGGGTTCACGGCGTCTTGTCAAGCGAGCCATCGAACCGCAGCAAAGCCTACTATTTGTAGAAGTTATTTTGTGTATATTCCTTAGTTATGTCTGTCACTGTAACAAATGGAGTGTGCTGCCATAAGCGCTGTCGAAACTTTGATCCTAAAAAGAGCGGTTGAGAGCCTCAAACTACCTTCGCCCTGAGCCCTTCGGCTGCGCTCAGGAGAGCCCTGTCGAAGGGTGAACGGTAGTTTGAGGTTTCACCTCACCACATGCCAACTGCTCTTTTCAGGTTGATGTGAGATAAGTACGAATAAATGGTTTCAAAAAAAAGGTTTGTATAATAGCGTATATCGAATATAATGCCGCGTTCATTTAATGTGCGAATGTGGCGGAACTGGTAGACGCGCTGGATTTAGGTTCCAGTAGGGTAGCCTGTGAGAGTTCGAGTCTCTCCATTCGCACCAATAAATTCTATATACATACATTTCAAGTTAGTGTTCCCAACGTTAACTTTTCCAAGTCTTAAGCCTTTATCAGGCGTCTTAATCCAATCGTATCAAAATAGCTGAGGTAAAAAATGCAGGTTTCTGTCGAAAAAACATCGGAATTAAGCAGAAAAATGACCGTGAGCGTGCCTGAAGAGGTCGTTAAGGATAAAATGGAAAGCCGTTTTAAATCCTTGGCGCGCGAAGTCAAATTGGATGGTTTTCGGCCGGGCAAAGTACCTCAGCATGTCATTAAAAAAATGTTCAAGGATAGGGTTCGAGAAGAAATCGCCGGTGATTTGATTCAGTCGACTTATTTTGAAGCCTTGCAAGAACAAAATTTAAGACCGGCAGGATATCCGCATATTCAGCCAATCGATGAGTCGGAGGGCTTCCAATACACGGCGGAGTTCGAAGTCTATCCCGAGATATCTCTTCAAGGAATTGACGGTATCGAAGTGGTTCGAAAAGTGGCGTCTGTTGAGGAAGCCGATCTTGACGCCATGATCGAGCAAATCAGAAATCAAAACAAAACTTGGGCTCTTGTAGAGCGTCCAGCTCAAGCTAATGATCAAGTTTGGATTAGCTTTTCTGGTGTTAGCGAAGGCGAAAATTTCACCGATGGCAAAGTCGACGACTATCCTGTTGAAATCGGCGCCAACAAAATGATACCCGGATTCGAAGACAATCTGATTGGTTTGAGTGCCGGCGACGTCAAAACTTTTACCGTGACATTCCCCGAGCAATACGGTAACGCCAAGTTGGCAGGTAAGCCTGCGGAGTTTGAAGTTTCTGTAGCCAAGGTTGAAGAGTCTGTGGTTCCTGAAATAGACGCCGAATTTCTGAAAGATTACGGAGTTTTAGATGGCGATCTAACGACCTTCAAAGAGGATGTCAAGGCCAACATGGAACGGGAATTGAGGCAAGCTCTGCGTAACAACCTGAAAACTGCCGTAATGGATAGTTTGTATGCCAATATTTCGGTTACATTGCCTAAAACGCTTGTCGATCAGGAAGTCGAGGAAATAATCAAGCCCTATGTTGAAAACGCCAAAAAGCAAAATCGCAAGCTAGAGGAGTCTGAGTTACCTAGGGATGTTTTTGAGGAGCAGGCGCGTCGAAGAGTTGCTTTAGGCTTGATTCTGAGCGAGGTTATCCAGGCCAACAATATTAAAGTCGATGAAGCGAAAGTGCGATCGACGATTGAAGATATGGCGCAAAGTTACGAGCGTTCTGAGGATGTCATTAATTGGTATTATTCCGATGAAAATCGTCTGAATGAAATTCGACAGCTGGTTTTGGAAGACCAAACCGTTGAGTGGATTGTCGAAAGAGCGAAAGTCACCGATGAAAAAGTCAGTTTCGATGCTATCATGGGCAAGAAGTAACAGATCTTAGGAATGCAAATGCACTATCGAAATGAGTTAAATAATAACATGCAGCCACAGGCAGCCGGCGGTTTGGTCCCAATCGTTATTGAACAGACAGCTCGGGGCGAGCGTTCGTTCGATATTTATTCCCGATTGCTCAAAGAGCGCGTAATTTTTTTGGTAGGGCAAGTCGAAGATTACATGGCCAATCTGGTTGTTGCGCAGTTATTGTTTCTCGAATCGGAAAATCCGGATAAAGACATTCATCTTTATATTAACTCTCCGGGCGGTTCGGTGACCGCAGGTATGTCGATATACGATACAATGCAGTTCATTAAGCCCGATGTCAGTACGATGTGTATCGGTCAAGCCGCTAGTATGGGGGCGTTGTTGTTAACTGGCGGCGCTAAAGGTAAACGTTTTTGTTTGCCTCACTCGCGCATGATGATTCATCAACCTTTGGGCGGTTTTCAGGGGCAAGCTTCCGATATTGATATTCATGCTCGTGAAATATTATCAATAAGAGAAAAGCTCAATAATGTTTTGGCTTTACATACCGGCCAGCCGATTGAAAAGATTCGTTTGGATACCGATAGGGATAACTTCTTGAGTGCGCACGATGCGGTCGAATATGGCTTGATCGATAAGGTCTTGACCAGCCGTGTCGGCGAAACTGTCAAATAACAATTTGCTAATGTTCGGGATATCCTTTTTTACTGAATCGATTGATGCGAATACTTCAGTCTTGGGGTGTGTGGGAGTCTATTTATGAGTAATGACAAAAGCGGTAAAGATGACGACAAGCTTCTTTATTGTTCTTTTTGCGGTAAAAGCCAGCATGAAGTCAGAAAACTGATTGCAGGTCCCTCGGTATACATATGCGACGAGTGCGTCGAGTTGTGTAACGATATTATCAGGGATGAATTGTTGGATGAGTCTTCAGAAGGCGATGGCTCTCTGCCGAAACCGTTAGAAATTAAAAACGTGCTGGATGAATATGTCATCGGGCAGGAACGTGCTAAAAAAACTTTGGCTGTTGCGGTTTATAATCACTATAAACGATTACGCAGCAAATCCAGGAAAGATGAGGTCGAACTGGCGAAGAGTAATATTTTGCTTATCGGTCCGACCGGTTCGGGTAAAACCCTGTTGGCTGAAACATTGGCAAGATTGCTGGATGTTCCTTTCACAATCGCCGATGCGACTACATTAACCGAAGCCGGTTATGTCGGCGAAGATGTCGAAAACATCATTCAAAAAATTCTGCAAAAGTGCGATTACGATGTCGAAAAGGCGGAGTCGGGTATCGTATATATCGATGAAATCGATAAGATATCCAGGAAGGCCGACAATCCGTCGATAACGCGTGATGTTTCCGGTGAGGGTGTGCAGCAAGCGTTATTGAAACTGATCGAAGGTACCGTAGCTTCAGTGCCTCCGCAAGGCGGACGTAAGCATCCTCAGCAAGAATTTTTGCAAGTCAATACGGCGAATATTCTTTTTATCGTAGGTGGTGCGTTCGCGGGATTGGATCGTGTGATCAAGGCCCGTTCCGAGAAAGGCGGTATCGGTTTTTCCGCCGAGGTCAAGGCCAAGGATAACGACAAGAATGTCGGAGAAATTTTTGCCCAGGTCGAAGCGGAGGATTTGATCAAGTATGGCTTGATTCCCGAGTTTGTCGGTCGTCTGCCGGTTGTTGCAACGCTTGAGGAATTGGATGAGGAAGCGTTAGTCAAGATCTTAACCGAACCTAAGAACGCCCTCGTCAAGCAATATCAGCACTTATTTGAAATGGAAGGGGCTGAATTGGAATTTAGAGAAGATTCTTTGCATGCCATTGCTCGCAAGTCTATGGAAAGAAAAACCGGAGCAAGAGGGTTGAGGACCATCGTTGAAAATGTCCTGTTGGATACAATGTATGAGCTGCCTTCAGCGGAAAATATTACAAAGGTGGTCGTGGATGAGGGCGTGATATCGGGCGAGTCTAAGCCGATTTTGGTTTATGAATCCGAGATAAAAAAAGCGGCTTCGGATTCCTGATATCCCTTTTGCTAGTTATACTTCGGTGCAAGACTTCCGTTATCCATGGCGTTATACAAATCTGCTATGGCATAGCTCATTGGCTAAGTAACTATCTTGGTTATTTAGGTGCTAGTCAGGCGAGTCACAGGCCACTACCAAAACGTATCGTTTTTCTGGTTCCCACGGTCCTCCGTGGGAATCCGTACCTTGGCTGTCGAAACCAGATCGGTATGCGTTCCCACGCTGGAGCGATGGGAACGAGGAAAAATCTCCCCCAGCCACTCTTTTTCAAAGAGGGGTGTAAAACTCCAAGGATCTTAACTTAATGGCATTGACGCTCTGCGTGGGAACGCCTGAGTACCGCTCCAGCGGTACGAGACGCTAGAGCGTCTCGGTCTTCATTTCCACGCCGGAGCGTGGGAACGATAGTGGGTGTGAATAATTACTATATTTCTTAGCATAAAAAAGGGCTTTATATGTAACATATAAAGCCCTTTTTTATGCTTAATTGCGATGGTTATTCGTTCAAAACTTGCTATTTTAATAAGTGGCCTTATATTAAAGTTATTAAGAAATAATAAATGACCCCTTTTGTGGAAGCTTATTGAAATGACAGTTATACATCAAACAAAAATGATCGTGCCGGTTTTGCCGTTAAGAGATGTCGTGGTTTATCCGCACATGGTGATTCCATTATTTGTGGGAAGGGAAAAATCGATTGTCGCGCTCGATTCGGCAATGAAGGATAACAAGCAAGTGCTTTTAGTCGCACAAAAGGAAGCCGAAGTCGATGATCCGGATTTTACTGATTTATATCAGGTGGGAACATTGGCGAATATCCTCCAATTGCTTAAATTGCCTGACGGAACCGTAAAAGTGCTAGTCGAGGGTGGTAAACGCTGCCAGGTAGATAAATATGAGTTTTCCGACGGTTATTTTTCGGCCCTGGTCTCCGAGATTAATGACATTATTACGATGTCTGAGCAAGAGCAGGAAGTTTTGCAACGTACTGCAATGGGATCTTTCGATCAATATGTCAAGCTGAACAACAAGATCCCTCCCGAGGTGTTGAATGCGCTGGCCGGTATCGACGATCCGGGGCGTTTCGCCGATACCGTGGCGGCTCACATGACGCTGAAAGTTTCCGATAAACAAACGATCTTGGAATTGTCCGATATTCAGCAGCGTTTGGAAGCATTGATGACTCTGATGGAGGGCGAAGTCGATTTACTCGAAATGGAGAAGAGTATTCGCGGGCGCGTCAAGCAGCAAATGGAGAAAAACCAAAGGGAGTATTATCTGAATGAACAGATGAAGGCGATACAAAAGGAGTTGGGAGAAATGGACGATGCGCCTTACGAAATCGAAGAGCTCGAAAAGAAAATCAATTCGGCGGGCATGACGGCGGAAGCGAAAGAGAAGGCGACCGCTGAGCTCAATAAGTTGAAAATGATGTCGCCGATGTCGGCAGAAGCGACTGTGGTGCGTAACTATATCGATTGGATGGTTAATGTGCCATGGAAAAAGAAGACCAAAGTTAGGCATGATTTAAAAGTGGCGGAAGAGGTATTGGAAGCCGAGCATTACGGGCTTGAAAAAGTGAAAGAAAGGATTCTTGAGTATTTGGCCGTGCAACAAAGAGTTAAACGCTTGAAGGGGCCTATCTTATGCTTAGTGGGTCCTCCTGGTGTCGGCAAGACTTCGTTGGGCGAATCGATTGCGCGTGCAACTAATCGTAAATATGTACGTATGGCATTAGGCGGTGTTAGGGATGAGGCCGAAATTCGCGGGCATCGGCGTACTTATATCGGTTCTATGCCCGGCAAGATTCTGCAGAATTTGGCTAAGGTGAAAACGCGAAACCCGATGTTTCTATTGGACGAAATCGACAAAATGGCTGCCGATTTTCGTGGCGATCCCGCATCGGCATTGTTAGAGGTCCTCGATCCCGAGCAAAATCACACCTTTTCGGATCATTATCTAGAAGTGGATTTCGATCTGTCCGATGTGATGTTTGTAGCGACGGCCAATACGATGAATATTCCGGCGGCATTACTTGATCGCATGGAGGTTATTCGTCTCGCCGGCTACACTGAAGATGAAAAAATCAACATCGCGATGCGTTATTTGATTCCCAAGCAAATCAAAAATAACGGTTTGAAAGAAAAAGAAATCGATATTGATGAATCGGCGGTCAGGGATATTATTCGTTACTATACGCGAGAGGCCGGTGTCAGAAGCTTGGAGCGTGAGATTTCTAAAATTTGCCGTAAAGTCGTTAAGGATTTGTTGCTTCAACAAAAAGACGCTAAGGTACTAGTTGATTCGACTAATCTGGGTAAATATTTGGGCGTTAGGCGTTTCAATTACGGATTGGCGGAAGAGCATGATCAAATCGGCCAAGTGACCGGTTTGGCGTGGACCGAGGTTGGCGGCGAATTGCTGACGATTGAGACAGCTGTTATTCCAGGTAAAGGCAAGCAAACCGCAACCGGAAAACTCGGTGATGTGATGAAAGAGTCTATCGAGGCGGCAATGACGGTGGTGCGAAGTCGTGCGGCTGTGCTCGATATCGATAATGAAGTTTTTCAAAAAAACGATATTCACATTCATGTCCCTGAAGGGGCGACACCGAAAGATGGGCCTAGTGCCGGTATCGGGATGTGTACCGCGATTATTTCCGCATTGACCAAAATACCGGTTAAGGCTAGTGTAGCAATGACGGGGGAAATCACATTAAGAGGCGAAGTATTGCCTATCGGCGGTCTGAAAGAAAAGCTGCTGGCCGCTCATCGCGGAGGCATTACTACGGTATTGATTCCGGCGGAAAATGAAAAAGATTTAGCCGAGATTCCGGTAAATATAAAAGAAAAGCTGACGATTAAATGTGTACACTGGATCGATGAGGTCTTGGTTGAAGCGTTGCAGTACATGCCGGTTCCCGGCAATAAGAAAAAATCGATTGAACATGCAAAAAAAACCGAAGCGGCTGCTAAAGCAAAAAAACAGAATGTAACCGCGCATTAATCGACCTTTTTTTGTTAAAGTGTGGGTAAAACCGGAAAATGCCTGGTCTGGAGAGTTTAAAGCTTGACACTTAAGGAGTCGTGTTGATATAAATGTCCGCTTTCTTATGTAGCGGGGGGCGACATAAGAGAATAAGCGCTTTGCTTATACAATTAACTTTAATAATTTCCTAGGGGGAATAATGAATAAATCTGAACTTATTGATGCTATCGCGGATTCATCAGGATTAACGAAAGCGGATGCCGGTCGTGCTTTAGATGGTTTTTTAACTGCGGTAACAACAGCTTTAAGCAAAGGCGATTCTTTAGCGTTGGTTGGTTTCGGTACGTTTTCTGTCAAAGAAAGAGCAGAGCGCAAAGGACGTAATCCGCAAACAGGTGAAGAAATCACCATTAGTGCAGCAAAAATTCCTACATTTAAAGCTGGTAAATCTTTAAAAGATGCTGTAAACTAGTGCTTCTTTAGTCGGGTGCTTAGCTCAGCTGGGAGAGCATCGCCCTTACAAGGCGAGGGTCGGGGGTTCGATCCCCTCAGCACCCACCACAGACTTAGGAGCGGTAGTTCAGTTGGTTAGAATACCGGCCTGTCACGCCGGGGGTCGCGGGTTCGAGCCCCGTCCGCTCCGCCAAATATAAAACCCCGGGCCGTTACACGGTTCGGGGTTTTTTTTTGCGTCGATTAAAGGTAGCTATTACTCCAATCTGATCGGAAGAGCATCCTAATTTCTGGAGGAGCTGGGTTATGGCGTTAAGATTGCCGCCAAACTCGCATGGAAAGGATCATCCAGACTCTAAATCCAAGCGTTTTAATTACTGCTGTTGAGACCGCAGGGTCTGCGTGGATGTGTTCTCCCAGCACCTAAGGATTTCGTGATAAATAACGTATTTGGGCTATGAGCTTGTTGAGGATTCGGCAACTCGCTTGACAGGCCCGGCACCTAAATTCCAATAGCTCATTGGCTATGGTTAACTATCCTGGATCATTTAGGTGCTGGATCTTTGACGGGGAGGGCGGGGCCGAATTTTGATCTACGAAAAGTATAACAAGGGTCGAATGGAAATTTGGCGGTAGCCTAAGAATCAATGCACATGAGTGTTCTTACAAATCAAGTTACTTTTATTTAAGGATCTAGCATATGCTGACAAAGATAAGAGAAAAAGCGCAGGGCGTGTTCTCGTGGGTCATTCTGATTGCAATCACAGTGCCTTTTGCTTTATGGGGAATTCAAAACTATGTCGATGTCGGGAAAGAAACTCCGGTTGCATCGGTCGGCGATAGAGATTTTTTTCAACGCGATGTATCTAAAGCTTACGCTCAATTCAGTCAAAGTTTGCAAGGTTTGGATATTGAAGAGGAAACGCTTAAGCAGCAAGCGCTGCAAAAATTGATTCAAGATGAGGTGCTTTTGCAGCATGTGCAATCGCAAGGCTTAGTGATAACCGATAAAACGGCTAGGGATTTTATCCAGTCCTTGGATTATTTTCAGGTAGATGGCCGGTTTGATAAAAACCAATACCAAGCATTACTGGGTTCTCAAGGCATGTCTTCGATGGAGTTTGTAGGCAGAATCAAGAATGCATTGATGATGGAGCAATTTCAACATGCGGTCGTTAAAAGCAGTTTTGCTACACCATACGATGTTGAAAGTTTTTTTAAAATTCAAAATCAGCTGCGGGATATTGAATATTTGACCGTTTCGGTCAAGACGATTGACGAGCAGCCCGGTGAAGAAGAAATTGAAGCTTTTTACCGGCAATATCAAGATAATTATCGTACCCCCGAGCAAGTTTCGGTCGATTATATCGAGTTATCGCTAATTGAGCTTGCCGACGCGGTCGAAGTTGTCGACGATAAATTGCGTGCATTTTATGAAGAGCAAAAGGATTTTTTCAGCACTAAAGAGCGCCGAAAAATCAGCCACATACTGTTTGCAGTGACTAGTGAAACCGATGATGCGGCGGCGTTGGCAAAGGCTCAGGCAGCGAAACAGCAATTGCAAACCGAATCGTTTGCTAAAGTTGCGGAAGCTTTGTCCGATGATAAATTAACGGCAAAATCCGGCGGTGATTTAGGACTGTTCGAAGCCGGCGTGATGGAAAAAGCTTTCGAGGATGCTGCGAGTGCGTTGCAATTGGGTGAGGTTTCCGATCCGGTTAGATCGGCTTTCGGTTATCACCTGATTAAAGTGACCGAACTGGTTCCCCGAGAAACTAAGTCTTTCGAGGACGTTAAGGATGAAGTAATACGATCCTATCAAAAAACGGAAGCCGAAAATAAATATTACGAGCTTGGGCAAACGCTGACGGAGTTCAGCTATGAGCATTCCGAAGACTTGCTCGAAGTAGCGGACGCATTAGGGTTGACTATTAAAACGACGAAACTCTTTACCCGTGACCAAGGCGAAGGAATCGCTGCGGAACAGTTGGTTCGTAATGCGGCATTTTCTGAAGATGTCTTGAAAGGCAATAACAGCGAGCCGCTCGAGTTGGAGGGCGATCGATTGATCGTATTGCATGTCAAGGATCATCAGCCTGCTGCCGTACGCGAACTGGCTGAAGTCAAGAATGACGTCATCGAAGCGTTGTTGGTATCGAAATCTAGACGGCAGGCTGAAGAGCGCGTCTTCGATCTTAAAAGCCGGGCAATAGCCGGCGAGAGCTTGAAGAAATTAGCCGAAGAAGCAAACGATGTTAGTCACAAATCGATAACAGGCTTGTCGCGCACCAGTGCGGAAGTTCCTGGCGAACTTTTGCAGGCTGTTTTTAAAGCCGCCAAACCTGTCGCTGATCAGCCGAATCTTTTTGTCGCGCCTTTGAGCAGCGGTGAGCAAGTGTTGGTTAGCTTGCAGAATGTTACCGATGGCAAGATGACTGAAGAAGACAAAAAACGCATGGAATTGGCAACCAAAAATATTGCCAATGCTTTAGGTCAGTCGTTATTTAGTGCAGTAATGGCTAATTTGCAAGAAAAGGCCGATGTAATTGTCCGATCAAAATGATTGAGTTCGGATCTTGGGGCAGCGTTTTAGCAAAAGCGTTGCCTTATCGGATTTAAAACGGCATAACGTTCATGAAGGCCCGGCCATCGCCCCGGCAAATGAAAGTGCGAGGAATGGCTGGGTACGGTTACTCGCCCGACAGGACGCCGTAAACCCAGCACCTAAATTCCATAGCCTATTGGCCATGATTGATTACATTGATAATTTAGGTGCTGGGTAAATACGTCCATGTAGGCTCGACGGCGGCGACTGATTGCCGTGGATGGCATGAATGCAGATTTTGCAGGAGCAAAAATCTGCCCTGCCGCCGACGCCTGTCGATCGAGCAACCGCACCCGCTTCGGTTCGCATACTTTCACAGTCAAAAAAGGGAGCTTAAAGCTCCCTTTTTTGACTGCGTTATTCTTGGAAAGAATTAGGATGCAGCTAAGCCCGCTATGTTATAGCCTGCGTCAACATAGGTGATTTCTCCGGTGATGCCGGAAGCCAGGTCCGAACATAAAAATGCCGCTGCGTTGCCGACTTCTTCAATGGTGACATTCTTTTTCAAAGGAGACGTATCGGCCGCTTTACTCAGCATCGCCTTAAAATTGTTGATGCCGGAAGCGGCTAGTGTTCTAATGGGGCCGGCTGAAACCGCGTTGACACGGGTGCCTTCGGCGCCTAAGGCTACGGCCATATATCGGACATTGGCTTCCAGGCTGGCTTTGGCGACACCCATGACATTGTAATTCGGGATCGCGCGTTCGGCGCCTAGATAGCTTAGCGTTAACAAGGCGCCGTTGCGTCCTTTCATCATCGGTCGGCCCGCTTTAGCCAGTGCGGTAAAGCTGTAAGAGCTGATATCGTGAGCGATTTGAAAATTCTCTCGGGTCGTGGCTTCGACATAATCGCCGTCCAGCGCTTCTCTAGGCGCATAAGCCACCGAATGCACGATGCAGTCCAATCCATCCCA
This sequence comes from Gammaproteobacteria bacterium, assembly GCA_018830325.1. GTDB lineage: Bacteria > Pseudomonadota > Gammaproteobacteria > Methylococcales > Methylomonadaceae > Methylotuvimicrobium. The sequence goes on along the minus strand of JAHJSQ010000135.1, from coordinate 26,417 downwards.
ATGCTTGCCCAGTTCCTTGAATACGCCTTCAATATGGTCGTCATTGCTGACATCGCATTCGACAGTGATATTGGAGCCGCACTCGGCGGCCATTTTGACGACACGTTCTTGCAATTTGTCGTTTTGGAACGTAAATGCCAGTTCGGCACCTTCACGGTGCATTGCCTTGGCAATACCCCAAGCGATTGAGCGGTTGCTGGCCAAGCCGACAATCAAGACACGTTTGCCTTGCATGAAACCCATATGATCTCTCCATTGGTTTATTGTTAGAATAACGCAAAGTATCTCTAACCGTTAATTTGATGTCCAGCCTTTTGTGGATGAATACGCTGCTGATGAACATAAAATCTAAAACTATCGGTGTAAAAGCAGTTTTGTCGGCGTTTGCCATATTCTCAGCAACTCCCAATTTAGGGATCAAAAAGGGTGTGGGGTGTGCTTGGCGAGGATGTCGGCAGCGGGACAGATTTTTGCTCCTGCAAAATCTGCATTCACGCCATCCTTGGCGCTTAGCTGCCGCCAAGCCCCCATGGATGGGTTTACGGCGTTCCTCGTCAGGCATACCCCTCACCCTAAGATCGGCGAAAATGCTCAAACTGGGAATTGCTGCCATATTCTTAAGTGCTTGCGATATCTCGCAATTAAATAATCCTTATTCCAAAAAAGACGCTGATTTGGCCGTGCTTTATTCTGCATTTACCGAGCGGCCGAAGCATCTGGATCCGGCGATTTCCTATAGCGCCAACGAATATACGTTTCTCGGACAGATTTATGAGCCGCCATTTCAATATCACTACCTCAAAAGGCCTTATGAATTGGTACCGTTGACCGCGATGCAAATGCCGGAAGTCGTCTATCTTGATGTCGAAGGCAACCCGTTACCTGAAAACGCTGCGGAAGCGCATATTTCCTTTACCGATTATCTGATTGAAATCAAGCCGGGAATTCGTTATCAGCCGCATCCGGCGTTTGCCAAAAACAGTGACGGAACGTATCGATATCATGCATTGAGTGATTCGGAGATAGCGCACATAACCGCGTTGGCTGATTTCGATCAGTTAGAGACCCGGGAGTTGGTGGCTGAAGATTATGTTTATCAAATCAAACGCCTGGCTTATTCGAAGATTCAATCTCCGATCGCTGAATTAATGAAGCAGTATATTGTCGGGTTCGATGAGTTTTATGAGGCTACCCGAGACGTCGAAATCGGTGAATTAATGCAGCGGAAACTATCCGGTGTGGAAGCGTTGGGCAAGTACCGTTACAAAATTCGAATCAACGGAAAGTATCCGCAATTCAGTTATTGGTTGGCAATGCCGTTTTTCGCGCCGATGCCTTGGGAAGCCGATGTTTTTTATCATCAGAATGGTTTGATCGAAAAAAACATCACGCTCGATTGGTATCCGATCGGTACCGGACCTTTTTTATTGGCGGAAAATAATCCGAATCGGCGCATGGTGCTGGAAAAAAACCCCAATTTTCGTTTCGAAGCCTATCCCGACGAAGGTGAACCGGAAGACCGAGAGCAAGGCTTGCTCGAAGATGCCGGCAAGGCCTTGCCTTTTATCGATAAAGTCGTGTTTACGCTGGAAAAGGAAACGATTCCCTACTGGCAAAAATTCCTGCAAGGTTACTATGATGCATCCGGCATCGCCTCCGATAGTTTCGACCAAGCCGTGCAATTTTCCGGCAGCGGCGAAGTGGGTTTGACCCGCTCGATGGAAGAAAAAGGCATTCAATTGAAAACATCGACGGTGACCGCAATTTATTATATGGGCTTCAATATGCTGGATAGCCTAGTCGGTGGTTTGTCCGATGAGGCTAGAAAGTTACGCCAAGCGATCGCTATCGCGGTCGACTATGAGGAATTTATTTCGATATTCATGAATGGTCGCGGCGAAGCCGCACAGGGCGTTTTGCCGCCGGGTATATTCGGCTACGCAGAAGGGCAGGAAGGGCTCAATCGCTATGTTTACGATTGGGTGGACGGCAGGCCAAAGCGAAAGAGTATTGAGGCGGCTCGTCAATTAATGGTTGAGGCCGGATACCCCGGGGGGATAGACCCCAAAACCGGCCAACCCTTGATTCTGTATTTCGACACGACCTCGTCGGGTATCGATGATCGGTCTAGATTGAACTGGTTTCGCAAGCAATTTAGACAATTAGGGATTAAGTTGGTCATACGTGGGACCGATTACAATCGTTTTCAACAAAAAATGCGTGCCGGCAATGCGCAAATTTATATGTGGGGTTGGAATGCCGATTACCCAGATCCGGAGAATTTCTTTTTTCTGCTTTATGGACCAAACGGAAAAGTGCAATTCGGCGGCGAAAATACCGGCAATTACCAAAATCCGGAGTTCGATCGCATATTCGAAAAAATGCGTAATATGGATAACACGGATGAGCGTTTTCGCTTGATTCAGAAATTACAAGAACAAGTTCGTTATGATGTGCCGTGGTTATTCGGCTTTTACCCGAAAGATTTCATTCTTTATCACCAGTGGTATAAAAATGTGAAGCCGAATTTAATGGCGAATAATCGTCTAAAGTACGTTCGCATCGATACAGCCATCCGTACCGAAAAAAGACAGCAGTGGAATCAGCCGGTTTTCTGGCCTATTGTGCTCGTTTTATTGTTGTTAGCGGTCTTGATTGTTCCGGCAGTACTCGCTTATCGCCGGAAAATTAGAGCGATTGCTCATTAGTCTTTATTGATTTACAAGGTTTTGGAGACCTAGCGATGATTCAATATATCATCCGACGAATTTTATATGCATTTCCGCTATTGCTGGGCGTAAACATTCTGACGTTTGTGTTGTTTTTCGTCGTAAACAGCCCCGAAGATATGGCGCGTATGCAACTCGGGCACAAGCACGTCACCGAGCAAGCCGTCGAGAACTGGAAGCAGCAGCGAGGTTATCATTTGCCGTTGTTGTGGAACGCTGAGGCTAGCGGTACAAGCAAGATCACCGAAACGATTTTTTTTCAAAAATCGGCCGGTTTGTTTTGGTTCGATTTCGGAATTTCCGACAGTGATCGGCGTAATATCGGTGCCGATATCAAGCAGCGGATGTGGCCCAGTTTGGCAGTGGCATTGCCGACTTTATTGCTGGGTCTGATCACGAATATTTGCGTCGCTTTGCTGATGGTTTTGTTTCGCCGATCTTATCTTGAATTCGGCGGTATTGTGCTTTGTGTCGTGTTGATGTCGGTATCGTCATTGTTTTATATCATCGGCGGACAATTTTTTATCGGCAAGGTGCTGAAGCTGGTGCCGATTTCCGGCTACGATGGGGGCTTTCAAGCGTTGAAGTTCATAGTGCTACCGATAGTCATCGGTGTGATCTCCGGCATCGGTTCCGGGGCGAGATGGTACAGAACGCTGTTTTTGGAGGAGGTCGAAAAGGACTATGTGCGAACCGCTAGGGCCAAAGGCTTGTCCGAGACCCAAGTGTTATTCCGGCATGTGTTAAAAAACGCAATGATACCTATTTTGACCGGCGTGGTCGTGGTGCTGCCGTTGTTATTTATGGGAAGCTTGATCATGGAGTCGTTTTTCAGTATTCCTGGCCTGGGTAGTTATACGATCGATGCGATTAACAGTCAGGATTTCGCGATTGTCCGGTCAATGGTCTTTCTTGGCTCGGTGCTTTATATCGTTGGGCTGTTATTGACCGATATTTCTTATACTTTAGTAGACCCTAGAGTCAGGTTGTCATAATGGTTGTTTTATGGACCGATGCGCTTATTTTTGTGTTGCTGCTCGGCATGATCGTATTGTCGGTTTATATGCTGCGCAACCCTCGAATGAGCCGGCCGTTAAGGCAAATAGGCACGAGTAAGACCGGCATGGTATCGCTGACGGTGCTGCTATTTTTCGTGGCGGTGGGTTTGCTCGACTCGATGCATTTTCATTCGAAGGATTCCAATGAAATCGTCAGTGTTTTGGATCAATGGCTGTCGCCGATTCGTTTGCATGGCGAAAAGACCTATTCGGCACCATTTGCTGCCCATCTTTTCGGCAAGGAGTTAATGGTGCTCGAAGATGGCAGTCCGGTATGGGCTTACCCGCGGTTGCAATACGGCGGGGCTCATTTGGATGATCCGGAATCCGAGTTGTTCTACGATGTTTTAATGAAGGCCTCTATCGGATTCATTAAAAGCGCAATTCCTGCGGCTATCGTGCTTGTCTTATTGGTGCAAAGGCTTCGGCGTCGGCAAAATGCTTTAATAAGTCAAGCTTCAGTCAAGGCTGTTGCTTGGACCGTCTTTTGGATCGTGACGGTGTGCGGTACATTGCTTGAGTTGTCTTCCTATTATCACGTTTTAGGCACCGATAAAGTTGGTGAGGATGTGTTATACCAGGCGATTAAAAGCATTAGAACCGGGCTTGTTATCGGGACGCTGACGACGCTGATTATGCTGCCGCTGGCAATCGTGTTTGGTATTCTCGCGGGTTTTTTCCGAGGATGGGTCGATGATACGATTCAATATTTGTACACGACCCTCAATTCGATTCCGAGTGTATTGTTGATTGCCGCCTCGATTCTGGTCGTGCAAGTCTATATGGCGAAAAATGAAGAACAGTTCACGAGCTTGATCGTTCGCGCCGATATGAGGCTACTGTTTTTATGCATAATTTTGGGTGTGACCAATTGGACGGGGCTATGCCGTATGCTGCGCGCCGAAACGCTGAAACTTCGCGAGATGGAGTATGTGCAGGCGGCTTCGGCGCTTGGTGTCAGACGAAGAATTATATTATTCCGGCATATTCTGCCGAACGTGATGCATATCGTATTGATTTCGGTCGTGCTCGATTTTAGTTCTTTGGTGTTGGCTGAGGCGGTCTTGTCGTATATCAATATCGGTGTCGATCCGACCACGCATAGTTGGGGTAATATGATTAACGGTGCCCGGCTTGAAATGGCGCGCGAACCGGTGGTTTGGTGGTCGTTGGCGGCATCGTTCCTATTTATGTTTACGCTGGTACTTGCCGCGAATCTGTTCGCCGATTCGGTCAGGGACGCATTCGATCCGAGGCGCATGGGATGAACCGAAGCCCCGTTCTTGAAGTTAAAAATCTAACAGTCAAATTCGGCCCCGATAATCCGGTGGTCGATACCATTGGCTTCGAGGTGCATGCCGGTGAAACGTTTGCAATCGTTGGCGAATCGGGTTCCGGCAAGTCGATTACTGCGTTATCGGTATTGCGGTTATTGCCGGTCAATGCAAGCGTCAATGCTGATGAAATCAACCTGAATGGCGTCGATCTATTGCGCAAGGCCGAATATGAGTTGTGCAAAATTCGCGGTCGGCGTGTTGCACTGATCTTTCAGGATCCGATGTCGTCGCTTAATCCGGTGATGACGGTCGGTGAACAAATTGCTGAAGTGCTTAAATTACATTTCTCGATGACGAAACAAGCGATTCGGCAACGCGTCATCGAATTATTGACGCGGGTTGAGATTCCGGAGCCTGAAAAGCGGGTCGGTGAATATCCGCATCAATTATCGGGGGGACAGCGGCAGCGGGTCATGATCGCGATTGCCTTAGCCGGCGAACCCGATTTATTGATCGCCGACGAACCGACGACCGCGCTGGATGTGACGATTCAGGCGCAAATCTTGGCGCTCCTTAAGGCGATTCAAAATAAGACCGGCATGGCGTTATGGTTGATCAGTCATGATTTGGCATTGGTTTCGACGATGGCCGATCGCATTGCCGTGATGCAAAATGGCAAAATCGTCGAGACTGGTCGGAGCGCTTCGATATTTCAAAATCCCACGCATCCTTATACGCGAAAATTGCTTGATGCCTTGCCGTCGATGGATAGTTGTCTCGGTCATAAGAGAGAGCAAAAGCCCCCGCTACTGAAGATCGATGATTTCAAGGTCTATTATCCCATTAGAAAAGGGATCTTTAAGCGAGTCGTCGGCCATGTTCGGGCAGTCGATGGCGTTGGCTTCGAAATTGAACATGGTAAGACATTGGCCTTGGTCGGCGAGTCGGGTTGCGGCAAGACGACGCTTGGCAAGGCGCTATTGAATTTGATTCCGGCTTATTCCGGAAGGGTTGTTATGGACGGCATCGAATTACATAAACTGACCGGTGAAGCTTTGCGGCGCAAGCGTGCCGATATTCAAATCGTGTTTCAAGATCCGTTTTCGTCGATGAATCCTAGAATGTTGGTTAGCGAGATTATCGATGAAGGAATTAGAGCCTTGTATCCCAAGGTTGGTGCAGTCGATAGATATGCGAGAGTTGTCGAGTTGCTCGAACGGGTTGATTTGCCGCCTGATAGTGCGCATCGTTATCCGCATGAATTTTCAGGCGGTCAACGGCAGCGAATTTGTATTGCCAGAGCCTTGGCGGTGCAACCAAAAATGATTGTTTGCGACGAACCGACTAGCGCGTTGGATGTTTCGGTTCAGGCGCAAATAATCGAGTTGTTGAAGGATTTGCAGAAAGAACAAGGCGTGAGTTATTTATTTATTACGCATGATCTTGGTGTCGTTGCGGAAATTGCCGACGAGGTGGCGGTGATGTATCGCGGCAAGATCGTCGAGCACGGTGAAGTCGAACAGGTACTGCTGAATCCGAAAAATACCTATACCCGCGAATTATTGGCGGCGGTTCCGCGCTTGCAAAACAAGGATGTATAAAAAAAGGCAAGGGCAATATAATTGCTCTTGCCTTTATTCGCTAAATGGGGCCAAATCTTAAGTCGATTTGTCGGCTAATACTTTCAGTTGTTGACCCGGCTTCAAAATCTTGTCGACGCTGGTCGAGTTCCATTTCAACAAATCGCTAACTGGGACTTTAAATTTTCGCGAGATTTGCATCAGAGAATCACCCGGTTGGACAGTATAGTTAATCGGTTGTGAAGAGGAGTTAGCTTTAGCAACGATTTGTGAGCCTTTATGGATCGTCAACTTTTGTCCGGCTCTTAAGTTCGAATTTGCGTTCAACTTATTCCACTGATAAATTTTTTGAGTGCTAACCGAAAATTGCCGGGAGATTTTCCAGAAAGTATCGCCGGGTTTGACCGTGTAAATGATTGGTTTTGCAGTGGTCGGCGCTGATTTGGCGGCAATGGACGATTTTCCGCTTGCGGGAATGATCAGTGATTTTCCCGATTGAATGTGGTCTGTTTTGCCAAGGCGGTTAGCTGTGCGAATAGCGCCGACTGAAGTCTTGTATTTCCGGGCGATTAAGCCCAAGGATTCACCAGGGCGGATTTTATGTTTAATTTTGCGACTCGCGGCGGCTTTGACGCGACTTTTGTCCGGTACTACCTTTACGGATGCTTGAGTATAGCGTTGCGCAACCGGAAGCTTGGCTAGGTTTTCTTTGAAAATTGATACTTGATCAACTGGTATCAATAAACGGTGTGGGCCGTTTGGTGCGGTAGCGTTGCGTTTGAAGGCCGGGTTCAAGCGTTTAATTTCGTCGACGCTGGTTTGGGCGAGTTCGGCGGCTTTTTGTAAGTCGAGTTGCGTGTCCAAGTCGACGACTTCGAAATAAGGCTGGTCGGGGATCTCATACAACGGGATGTTGTATTGATCCGGGTTAGCGAAAATTTTCGCAACAGCCAACAATCGCGGCACATAGTTAAACGTTTCGTTGGGCATTTTCAATGACCAGTAATCGGTAGGTAAATCCTGGGCTAGATTTCTGTCTATCGATTTTTGCACATTGCCTCGGCCCCAGTTATAAGAAGCCAGCGCGAGCAACCAATCGCCCTCGAAATTATCGCCGAGGTCTTTTAAGAATTTGGTTGCCGCCTGAGTAGAAGCATAAACATCGCGGCGTCCGTCATACCAATTATTTTGTTTGAGGCCATACAAGCGGCCGGTTTCCGGAATGAATTGCCAAAGCCCTGAGGCATGTGCTGGAGAGTAGGCGTCGGGCCGGAATGCGCTTTCGACTACCGGTAACAGGGCCAATTCACCAGGGATATTTTTTGATTCAATTTCTTCTAAAATCAAATGCAGGTAAGGTTCGGCGCGTTTTTGCACGCGTACTAAGTATTCCGGGTTTTTAAGAAACCAGTTGATTTCCTTGTCAATCCTTTCATTCTCGATTTCGGGCAGTGCGTAAAGCGAGACCAAACGTTCCCAAATGGTATGGTTGCCAGATTTGAATAAGCTTTTTTTGGACTTGGCGAATTTCAGTTTATTTAGGCGTGGTTTGTAATCATCTTTTTTAACGAGCGGTGGTTTTTGGCTAATACTAAGTGAACTTTTGGTAGGTTGTTGAGTACAACCAGCTGAGAGCGTCAAAATCAAAAACGAAAAAAGCGTCAATGACCTGTTAGAATTAGTCTTAGGCATATCTATATCTTTAAATTCATTGCACGAAATGAGTAGTATAGCCCGTTTTTATCATAATTCACTGTAATTTAAATTTTTTGAGCTTATTTTTATGAAGCGCGATTTTTTATTCTCCTGGTATGAAACGCCGAGAGGAAAAATGCTGCAAGAGGTTGAAGCCGAATATATTCGGCGTTCGATTACGGTCAGTTGTAAACAAAAAGTGCTGCAAATAGGCGGTTTGGGTTGGGAGGATCAATTTATTGACTGCACGCTTTATAACGGGTTTACGATTTTAGATGCCAATAATCTAGGATGCGATGGTGCGCTTAAAATTAAGGCTAAAGCTTATTGCTTGCCTATACTTAGCGATAGTGTCGATCTGATTTTATTGCCTCACTTGCTGGAATTCGATGCGAACCGTTTTCAAACGATGCGTGAAATCGAACGGGTACTAAAAGCGGAAGGCCATGTGTTGATTATCAATTTTAATCCGTGGAGTTTTTGGGTTCGCTATCAATATCTTTGGGAAAAAAAAATGGCGGATTCGTGGACCGGACATTTTATCAGTAAGAGAAGAGTGCTGGATTGGTTAAAGCTGCTTAATTTCGAAGCAAAATCGGTTGCCGATTTAAGTATCGATTCGGTTCGTTCAAATCCTGCGAATGCCAAGTCTGAAAGATCCTCGTTGCGTGCCACTGCCTACGCAATCAGGGCCATCAAGCGTCGATACACACTTATTCCTTTGGATTCCAAAGCCGTAAAACAGCCACGTATGGCTATTTTGAACGGTTTTGAATCGTCACAGCGTTTAACGAAAGATGACTGAGCCCGTTATTATTTATACCGATGGTGCGTGTCGCGGTAATCCCGGGCCTGGCGGTTGGGGGGCCTTTCTAAGTTATAAAGGGTCGACCAGGGAGTTATTCGGCGGCGAAGCACAAACGACGAATAACCGAATGGAGCTAATGGCTGCGATTCAAGCGTTTGAAGCACTGAACCGTCCGTGTTCCGTCAAGATATTTACCGATTCGAAATATGTACTGCAAGGCATCACCGAATGGATGCCGAATTGGAAAATAAGAGGTTGGTTGACCGCTGCCAAAAAACCGGTAAAAAATGACGATTTATGGCGGCGTCTCGACACATCGATGGCTAGGCATCGGGTCGAGTGGGTCTGGGTTAAAGGACACTCCGGCGATCAAGGTAATGAGACGGCAGACCGACTGGCTAATCAAGGCATCGATTCTTTAAAGAGAGCATGAGTTTGTTTCAGCGCGCCGACTCTTCTCAAACTGTTCCCGGTGGAAGTTTTTTTAATGGAAGCACGGTCGTGCTCAATGTAGTTGCCTCGCTCAGTTATATAGTTGGCGGTTGTCTCGGCACATTATTGGCAATTCCGCCGAGCGGCGTGAGCCCGGTTTGGCCCGCTTCGGGTATCGCACTAGCATTGATATTGGTTTATCGGGTTCGGGTGCTGGCGGGTGTTTTTTTCGGCGCTTTGTTTGTACAGGTGTATGCCTTTCTCGATCATTCTTCAGTCGAAATGATTGTTGGCTCCATGGTGATCGGGAGTGCCGTCAGTGTGGCTTGCTGTGTTCAAGCATTGGTCGGAGCTACGTTAATCGAGCGGTGGGTCGGTAGCGGCGATTCATTAACGGAAGATCGACGCATCTTGCGCTTCATGTTACTAGGCGGACCGTTGGCCTGCTTGGTAGCACCGGCAGTTGGAGTTACAGCGCTGTGGATTCGCGGCGTGATTACCGGCGATGATATTTTGTTGAGCTGGGGGACTTGGTGGATTGGCGATACGATAGGCGTGTTGATTTTTACACCATTTGTTCTGACATTTATCGGCGAGCCAAGATCTTCATGGAGGGTGCGTCGCAACTATGTGGCCTATCCGTTGGTTTTACTGGTTCTGTTGGTCATTGGCGTTTTTCAATATGCCAATCGGCAGGAGTCTCTAAGAATCGAGTCGGTCTTCGAGCGACAGGCGATGTTGTTCCATAATGCTTTCAGCGTCTTGGTTCAAGACCACATTGGTACCAATGAGATCCTAAAAGGTTTATTCGATAGCGCCGACCCCATTTCCAAAGAAGGTTTTAAAATCTTTACCGCTCCGCTTTTAGATAAGCACCCCGGTCTAGTGGCGTTGGAGTGGATGGCTCATGTGCCAGCATCAGAGCGGGATAGATTCGAAAATTCCCAAAATGAAGGCTTTGCAATACGAGAGCCTGACGAATTCGGGCGGATGGTTTCAGCCGGCCCCCGCATGAGCTATTTGCCGATTACTTTTCTTGAGCCGTTAGAAGGCAACGAGAAGGCTTTGGGTTACGATATTTTTGTTAACCCCATAGCATCAAGCGCGGTCGAGAACGCAAGAGATCGCGGGGTTCCCGCGGTTACCGGTAAGCTCAAATTGGTGCAGGACGGTCATGCCGACAAAAGCGGTATCGTTATTTATTCCCCGGTTTATGAGCGCTTTCAACCGGTGGATACCATCGAGTCCAGGCGGCTGCATTTTAAGGGCGTTGCCGCGACGGTGTTTCGCATCGACGATCTTGTATCGATAGTGTTGAGTAACCTCCCGGATATGCAGTTGTTGATTCGAATCTCCGATCATGACTCGATGTTATTTAGCAATTTTCCAGAAAGGCCGACTCATAAAGTCATCGATTTGCCTTTAAAGATTGCGGAGAGAATTGAAGTCGGGGATCGCGTCTGGAATATACTTTACGAACCTTCCGGGCAATTTTTTCATAACCATTTATCGTGGAGCGTCTGGTGGTTGTTGTTAGGAGGTTTTTTGTTTACAGGGTTGACCGGCATCGGTTTATTGATGTTGACCGGGCGGACCTTAAGGATGGAGGAAGAAGTTAAAAACCGAACGTTGGAACTGAAGCGGAGCAATGCTAGCCTCGCGGAAAGTGAAAGCCAGTTACGGTTGGCCGCGACGACATTTGAAACCCATGAGAGAATTTTAATTACGGATAATGCCGGCAATATCTTACGCGTCAACCATGCTTTTTCTGAAATTACCGGTTTTAGCGCCGATGAAGTGGTGGGGCGGACTCCACGGATTTTACAATCCGACCGTCATTATGATGATTTTTATGACGAGCTTTGGCGGAATTTGCTGACGGTTGGCAAATTCGAAGGCGAAATTTGGAATCGGCGCAAGAATGGAGAAAATGTTCCGACATGGCAAACGATCACGGCTGTTAAGAATGAAACAGGCGATACGACGCATTTTGTCGCTATTTTTTATGATATTACCGAGAAAAAGAAAGCGGAAAACGAGATTCATGATCTTGCTTTTTATGACCCGCTGACAGCTCTGGCTAATCGCCGTTTACTGGTCAATCAGCTTTCCAACGAATTGGCTGTGAGCAAACGCCAAGGAACTTTCGGGTCTATTATTTTTCTCGATTTGGATCGATTCAAAGTGTTGAATGATTCATTGGGTCATCATGTCGGGGATGAATTGTTGATTCAAGTTGCGGGTCGTCTGAAGGATTCACTCAGAGAACAAGATATCCCGTCAAGACTGGGCGGAGACGAATTCGTTATATTAATTCATGCCAATAAAAGCAGTCTCGAAGCGGCCAGCGATGAGGCATTACATGTTGCCGAAAAAATAAGGTGTGTACTAAATCGGCCATATTTTTTTGGAGATTTCGAACACCATTGTTCGCCGAGTATTGGTATCGCTTTGTTTCCGGATAGTGGTCAAACGGCCAATCAGATTCTGCAACAGGCCGACAAGGCTATGTATCAATCCAAGGCTAAAGGGCGAAATACGATAAGCTTTTTTCATCAAAGCATTCAAGAAGCAGCCGATGCCCGAATGTTTTTAGAGAAAGAGTTGCGATCGGCTATCGAAAATCAGGATTTTATTTTGTATTACCAGCCGCAAACCGATCGTTTAGGGCGGGTTTCCGGTTCGGAAGCCTTGATTCGCTGGGAGCATGGGCAAAAAGGTTTAATCGCTCCCGACCAATTTATACCGGTTGCCGAAGAAGCGGGTTTGATTGTGCCTTTGGGTATATGGGTCTTTCGCGAGTCTTGCGCGCAAATGCGAAAGTGGCTCGATAACGGCTTGGACATCCAGCATATCTCGATCAATGTCAGCTCCAAGCAATTTCGTCAGCAAGACTTTGTCGATCAAATTGCTGACGCGATAAGGCAATATGAGGTTCCGGCTTCGCGTTTCGTTATCGAATTAACCGAGGGCGTTGTGATCGATAATATCGATGACACGGTCGAAAAAATGCGAGCCTTGAAACAATTGGGTGTAAAAATCTCGATAGACGATTTTGGGACAGGGTATTCGTCATTGACCTATCTCAAGCAACTGCCGCTGGACGAATTAAAAATCGACAAGAGTTTTGTCAGAGATATTGCTACCGATTTCAACGATGCCATTATTATCGAGACCATCATCAATATGGCTCATAATCTCGGAATCGATGTCATTGCCGAAGGGGTCGAAACCGAGGAGCAAAGAGACTTTCTGTATAATAAGGGATGTCGAGTGTTTCAAGGGTATTATTTTTCTCGGCCGATGACGAGTGCGGATTTTGAGGCTTGGGTTAGGAAAGATGAAAGATGAATGGTGCAAGGTGAATGGTGCAAGGTGAATGGGCGAGGAATCTAAAAAATGACGGATGAGATTGATTGGGTTGAAATTGCTCCTAGAGCGCCGCATCGGTATACGATTATCTGGATGCATGGCTTGGGGGCCGATGGGCATGACTTCGAGAGCATTGTACCGGAATTGAGGTTGTCCGATGACTTAGGTATTCGTTATTGCTTTCCTAATGCGCCTGTTCGCCCGGTGACGATCAATGGAGGAATGGCCATGCGGGCTTGGTATGACATTATGGATATGTCATTGGAACGGCAAGTTGACAAGGCCGGTATTGCCGAGTCGTCGGCGTCGATCTTGAAATTGATAGACAGGGAAATTGAAGGAGGCGTGTCTTCCGAAAATATCTTGCTGGCCGGGTTTTCGCAAGGTGGCGTAATTGCGCTCGATGCCGGTTTGAAATGTCCGCATCGATTGGCGGGTATCCTAGCGCTTTCTTGCTATTTACCGACATGGCCTGAAATCGTTCCGGTGCTTTCCGAGGCGAATCGATCGCTTCCGATAATGATGGCGCACGGCTTGTCCGATAATGTCGTTGCCCGTGAAGCGGGCAGAGCGGCTTTCGAGGCATTGACGTCAATGGGCTATTCAGTGGACTGGAAAGAATACCCGATGGCGCATTCGGTCTGCCTTGAAGAAGTTCAGGATATCGCGGACTTCATTCGGCAATGTTTTCATCTAGAGGGCTATGTGTGATGAGTAAGCCGACCATACGGCAAATCGTGCTGGATACCGAAACGACAGGGCTTAATCCACAAGAAGGGCATCGTGTCATTGAGATAGGTTGTGTTGAATTATTGAATCGTCGCCTAAGCGGTCGTCATTTTCATGTCTACATCAATCCGGAACGGGAAATCGATGCCGGTGCGGTCGAGGTTCATGGAATTACTAATGAGTTTTTGGCCGATAAACCGGTTTTTTCCTCGATAGTCGAAGACTTCATTAATTTTATTCGCGATGCCGAATTGGTCATTCACAACGCCCCATTCGATGTCGGTTTTTTAAATCATGAATTCGGTTTATTGAATAATGAGACCGGAGTTGTCGAGAATTACAGCTCGGTATTCGATACCTTGACGTTTGCCAGAAAAAAACATCCCGGACAGCGCAATAGTTTGGATGCTTTATGCAAGCGTTATGGCATCGATAACAGTCATCGCGATTTGCATGGCGCGCTTTTGGATGCGGAAATTCTGGCGGATGTCTACCTATTGATGACCGGCGGACAGGCTTCATTGTTGGATGAAGAAATCCCGTCGGAAGAGGAAGGGGGTGTCGAGTCGGTCATTGTTCGCCTGCCTTCCAATCGTCCCAGGCTAAAAGTGATCCAATGCGATGCCGAAGAGGTTGCCGAACATCAGCGTCGCTTGGCGGCCATTGAAAAAGCGGGCGGAGTTTGTCTTTGGAAGAATTGACCGGGACTTTTTACGGCGTTCCTCGAACAGTCTATCCCACGGCATAAGATCGTCGAAATTACTCAAATTGCTGGCTGATATCGGGTAAGCCTAAAAAAATCAGTTGGTATTCTAAATTCCATTCGCCCTGAGCCTAGTCGAAGGGTTCAGTACGAACGGATTCCAAGCGCACCAAATGATTTTTTAGGATAATGCGGATAGTGATTATCCGACAAATGAGTTAATTGCCAACCTTGGCTTTTTTTCGTTTGCTATCCGAACCGTCACGTTTTTTAGCCTTGAAAGTTTTTTTCAAGGTTTCGCCCATTCTGGAAATATTCAATTGCTGACCGGCAACCCTTACTTTTTTCAATTCTTGAAAAATATCCTTGGGCATGCCGGCAGGAAGCTCAACGGTGCTGTAGTTTTCCTCGATTTTGATTCGTGCGATATGATCCCCATCAAGTCCTGTCTCATTAGCGATAGCGCCGACGATGTTGCCGGGCTTTACGCCATGTGCTTTGCCGACTTCGATACGGTAGGTTTCCATTTCTATGTCGGGATTTGCCTTACGCTTGCTCTTGCGTTCCGTCCCGGATTCTCGGTCTATCGAGTCTTTTCGTTCGCGGCGTTCGGTTTCTTTTTTTGGTGGGTTTTTCATCAGCAACGGCGTTTCGCCCTGGACTTGCTTTGCCAGGGCTGCAGCAATTTCGATCGCCGATACATTATGTTCGTTTTGGTATTGTTCCATTAATTGAATAAAAAAACTCAATTCTTCCGCGGCCAGTGTATCGGTTATACGTTGTTTGAATCGGGCAATCCTTTTATTGTTAATAATTTCAGTCGAAGGCAGTCCCATTTCTTCGACTTTTTGACGAGTTGCTTTCTCGATATTACTGAGCAGCCTTCTTTCACGCGGTGCGACAAACAATATCGCATCGCCGGTTCGACCGGCACGGCCGGTTCTGCCGATGCGGTGAATATAGGCCTCGGTATCGTAGGGAATATCGTAATTGATGACGTGGCTGATCCGTTCGACATCGAGGCCCCGCGCCGCCACGTCGGTTGCAATTAGAATATCTAATTTACCGTTTTTCAAATGCGCGATTGTTCTTTCGCGCAGTACTTGCGACATATCGCCATTGATTGCCGCTGCCGAATAGCCGCGTGCTTCGAGTTTTTCGGCCAGTTCGACCGTCGCGGTTTTAGTGCGGACAAAAATAATGATGCCGTCGAAGGTTTCCGATTCCAAAATGCGGGTAAGTGCGTCGAGTTTATGGACTCCGCTGACTAGCCAGTAGCGTTGACGTATCGTTTCGGCGGTCGACGTGCGGACCTTGACCGTGATTTCCTCGGGGTCATGTAAGTAGGTTTGCGCGATTTTGCGTATGGGTGCCGGCATCGTTGCCGAAAACAGCGCGATTTGGCGTTGTTTAGGGGTTTGTTCCAAAATCCATTCGACATCGTCTATAAAGCCCATTCGTAGCATTTCGTCGGCTTCGTCGAGCACCAAGCAGCTTAATTCACCCAGCCTTAGCGTGCCTTTACGCATATGATCCATGACCCGTCCCGGTGTGCCGACAATAACATGCGGGCCGCGTTTGAGCTGGCGAAGTTGTGTCGTGTAGTCTTGCCCGCCGTAGATCGGCAATACATGAAAACCTTTTAAATGCGCGGCATAGCGCTGAAAGGCCTCGGCAACTTGTATGGCTAATTCGCGGGTAGGGGCTAGAACCAAAACTTGCGGTTCGGTTTTTTTTAGGTCGAGGCGAGATAATATCGGAAGAGCAAAAGCTGCGGTCTTACCGGTGCCTGTTTGCGCCTGGCCTAGAACATCCTTGCCTTGCATTAAGTGCGGAATGGTTTGAGCTTGAATCGGGGAGGGGGATTCGTAACCGACATCATCCAATGCTTTAAGCACCGGTTCGATTAGAGTTAATTCACGAAAAGTTGGAAAAGAGGAAACATCGTTGGACATGCAAAGCCTGTGGGTAAATTTAAGACGCGTGGCGCGGAGGGGAGTTAAGGCTGCAATTATACCTCATATTAATCAAACCGGTAAAAATAGATTGACAAGAACGACGTTTTTTTGATTTTGACTATATTAATGAAACTATCGGCGGTTAGATTATCCAAGATAGTCAATCACAGCCAATTGAATAAGGAATCCGCTGCCCGCTGTTTCCTAAGCTTCAGCTTGGGAAACATGCACACGAAGCTCTAGCTTCGCGATGCAAAGTGATATTAAGGAGCGAGCATGAGATAACTTCGACAACTTCTGGGAGGGGGTTCGGTAGCTCGATTGACAGGTGTCGGCGGCAGGGAAAGCCGCCGTCAAGCCTACATGGAAGTATTCACCCAGCACCTAAATTCCATAGTCCATTGGCTATGGTTAATCATCTTGGATAATTCATCCAGCACCTAAATAAGCCATGAATTTGAATCATTGCCAAAGACCTATGGAATTTTTTAGGTGCTGGGTTCACGGCGTCCTGTCAAGCGAGTCACCGAATCGCCACAAAGCCTACTACTTGTAGCAGTTATTTTGTGCATACTCCTAAGCTGGTGTGGTTATTTATGGCTATGTTCGCGTTAATAGTTGAAGCGACGCCCTTGCTTCTAAGCAAGGCATTTAGGACGGAGCTAATAATGACTTTCCAATAAAATGGCGCGGTAGAGGGTTCGGTTACTCGACAGGAATGCCCCACTCATGCGGGGCAGGGTTTGCAACCCCGTCCCGCATGAGTTACTTGGCTAACTTATTCCATACCCGGCCCTTAACGATTGTCGCAAACGTGACGGCTTGAAGTTTCCGAGTTTCCATAATCTTCAGATTCGGTGACTATTTTAGGCAACATATCGGCCATGCCTTCTCCGCATTTTTTCATCGCTTGAATTGCCGAGTCGTTTGCCATCTCAAGAGCAAAGGCCATTGCTTTGCTTTGCGCTTGGTCGCGATTGCCGGCGCGGCACAGTGCCGTTATTTCGGCATCGATCGATTGGCCGCGTTCGGAAAGCCGTTTCATCGCTGAAGAATCAATCTGACCGAAACATTCTTGCATCTTAAGGCCTTGTTGCATCATCTGCTGCATTTGCGCTTCGGTCATATTACCCAATTGAGCATGGCTCGATATCGGCATTAATGCGAATGCCGCAAGATAAATTAGTGTTTTTTTAATCATGGTATAACCTTGTTTTGTTGAGTTTTCCGTTTACGATGAGAAAACATAGTCATGGATTGGAGCTAAGTCAAAATTAGGTTTTCATGCTTCGGGATAATTTTGCGAAAATCGATGATATGATTATCGCAACCGAATTCGGTATTTGATTGTTTTATACTCCTGTTTTCATGATCTACCAATCTCCGTGGTGGCTAAAGACCGCCCATTTGCAAACCGTATATCCGGCTTTGTGCAGAAAGCCCGCAATAAATTTAAAAATTAGACGTGAGAGGCTTAGGACGCCGGACAACGATTTCATCGATATCGATTTTTGCGGAGAAGGCCGTAGGCCTTTAGTCATACTATTACACGGACTGACCGGAAGTTCTCAATCCGGTTATATAAAGGGATTGCAGACCGTTTTTCGGCAACAAGGTTGGCGAAGTGCCGCGCTTAATTTTCGCGGTTGTAGCGGCGAGCCGAATCAATTGGCTCGTTGTTATCATTCAGGCGATACCGAGGACATCGATTTCCTCTATCGAATCCTTCGCCAACGTGAGCCGGAGACGCCTTTGGCTGCAGTCGGATTCTCGTTGGGCGGTAATGTTTTGCTAAAATGGTTGGGCGAACAGGGTAGTAACGTGACGCTCTCGGCAGCGGTTGCCGTATCGGTGCCTTTGGTATTGAATATTTGCGCGACAAAATTAGATAGCGGATTTTCTAAAATTTATCGCGACCGCTTATTATTGGAGTTGAAGGAATATCTCGACACTAAGCTCAACTATTTAGTGGGCATTGGGCGTCATGAAGAGGCCGACAAAATTCAACGCTTGGGCGATTTATCCTCGGTAAAATCGTTTTGGCAATATGACGACCGGGTTGTGGCCAGGCTGCATGGATTCGAGGACGTTCATGATTATTACCGGCGCTCGAGTTCGAGGCAATATCTTAAAGCTATCCGGGTGCCGACCTTATTGATTCAAGCATTCGACGATCCTTTCATGACGCCGGCTGTATTGCCTACTCCTGAAGAATTATCTCCGAACGTGATCTTGGAAGTCACGCCCGGAGGAGGGCATGTGGGCTTTGTGGAAGGTCGTAACCCTCTAAAACCTAAGTATTGGCTTGAGCGGCGCATCCCGCGTTTTATAGCCGAACAAGGTTTCTCTTAGAATTTGGTTGCCAATAATTTTCCTATTTTGGTGTGGGGTAATAGAGCCCTCGACATCGCTCAAAGCTCATATTTATCGCGAAATTCTGATTAACTTAGAGGTGGGTCCATGTTGAAGGTTATTCAAATCCCGGTCTTGAAAGACAATTATATCTACCTGGCAAAAGACGTTGCGTCCGGATTAACGGCAGCGGTCGATCCCGCTGTTGCAGGACCAGTGCTGGATGCCATAGCCGAACAGGGTTGGCGGCTCGATTTTATCTTAAATACACATCATCATGGCGATCATGTAGGTGGGAACCGCGAGCTCAAGAAGCAGACCGGGTGCCGGATTGTCGGTGCCAAAGCGGATAAACACCGCATTCCGGAAATCGATATCGAATTATCCGACGGCGGCTATTTTCGTTTAGGAAACACCGTTTTCCAAATAATCGAAACGCCGGGACATACTTTAGGTCATATCGTTTATTATTCGGCCGAGGACGGCATTTTGTTTTGCGGCGATACCTTGTTTGCGATGGGCTGCGGGCGTTTGTTCGAAGGCACAGCCGAACAAATGTGGCGTTCTTTGCAAAAGCTAAGAGCATTGCCTTCTACGACACGCGTTTATTGTGCGCATGAATATACGTTGAATAACGGCCGTTTTGCATTGACGGTCGAACCCGATAATGCCGCGTTGCAACAAAGAATGGCCGACGTTCGTCGTATGAGAGAGTTGGATCAACCAACCGTTCCTTTTTCGATCGAAGACGAAGTGGCGACCAATCCTTTTTTTAGAGCGGATGTCGAAGCTTTGAAGACAGCTATGGCAATGGAAACACGACCGCCCCTGGCGGTATTTACGGAATTGAGGTCGAGAAAAGATGTGTTTTGACGCCTGAGTCAATATTCGGTCGGTAAGCGTGCCGCCAGTTCGTCCCATTCTATGACGACTTCCGGCAAACTCCTCGATGATGTAGCGCCTTGCAATTCGAATATTTCCGGTTTTCCATATTTACCGTCGCATAAACGGTAAACGGTCAATATCCGGTCGATCGGGTGAACTAGCCAATATTCTTTGACGCCAGAGCGTTCGTATAGGCTTAATTTTCGGATTTGGTCGTGGCCGGCAGTGGACGGCGACAAGACTTCGATGATCCAGTCCGGCGCCCCGAGTACGCCGCGGCGATCCAATTTGGCAGTATCGCACACGACGAACACGTCCGGTTGCACGACAGTGTCGATACGCTCGTCGGCTTCGTCATGTTTCGGCATACGCACATCGACCGGCGCGATGAAGGGGCGGCAATGTTTACCTTTTAACGCCAAGCGAAGTTGAAAATATAGCTCTCCGGCAATATCCTGATGGGCAAGGTCCGGCGCAGGAGCCATCATAAACGCCTCGCCGTCGATTAACTCGTAGCGTTGCTCCGTTTGCCAATTGACATAATCGGCATAACTATAACTATTGCTAGTCATGTTTCGGCGTCGGGGTGTCCGTCAAAGGACGCCGTGAATACGTCCATGTAGGCTCTATGCCAGCTCCATGCTGGCAAAGCCTTTATGAGCGCCATGGATGGCGTGAATGTCGATTTTGCAGGAGCGAAAATCGACCGGACACCCAGGCGCCTCCTCTGGCACTGCCGAAATTTGAAGTGCGAAAGGTATAAAATAATCGGATTTCTTTATTGCTAAATTCATCGGCTTTCTGTTGAAGGCTGGTTGAGTCCGGCTGTCGATTATATGGTCTTTCGTAGCGTAAATGCCGGATTTCGGAATATCCGTTTTTAGTAAGTACCCGGCTTGATGTATAGTTATACCTCAAAATCTTCTCATTACTGTGATTTTTTTAAATGGAGATAACAAATGCATAATGTCACTTTGATCAAAGGTGATGGTATCGGTCCTTCCATTATGGACCAAGCGGTTAAAATCATCGATGCTTCGGGCGCCAAAATTCATTGGGAAGAAGCCGATGCCGGCATGGCCGCGTTTAATAAATTCGGAACACCGATTCCCGATGCGACACTTGAGTCGATCGATAGGAACCGAGTGGCTTTTAAGGGCCCTCTGACAACAGCGGTCAGCGAAGGCTTTAGAAGCATCAATGTCGAATTACGTAAGAAATACGATCTTTATGCGAATGTGCGTCCGGCGAAAAGCTGGGCCGGCGTACAGACCCGTTACAACGATATCGATATCGTGATCGTTAGGGAAAATACCGAAGGATTGTATGCCGGACTCGAGCATTATCTCACCAGCAAAAGAGACATAGCCGAAAGTCTGGCCGTGGTAACCCGTCAGGGTTCCGAGCGTATCGTCGAATACGCATTCAAATACGCGCGGGACAATAACCGCAAGAAAGTTACGGTCTGCCATAAGGCCAATATTTTGAAATACACGCAAGGCCTATTCTTGGAAACGGCAAAGGAAGTCGCCACGCGTTATCCCGATATCGAATTCGATAGCAAGATCATCGATGCAACTTGCATGCACATGGTCATGAATCCCCAGCAATTCGATGTCGTCGTCACTACGAATATGTTCGGCGACATTTTGTCCGATTTGACCGCCGGCTTGGTAGGCGGTCTTGGTTTGATTCCGGGTGCGAACATTGGTGCCGATGCAGCCTTGTTCGAAGCGGTTCACGGCAGCGCGCCGGATATTGCCGATAAGAATATTGCCAATCCGACGGCCGTGATCATGGCAGGAGTCATGATGCTGGATCACTTGCATGAACATGAGGCGGCTAACAAAGTTAAAACGGCTTTGGAGAAAGTCATTGCCGAAGGCAAATATGTGACACCTGACCTGAATCCCAATGCCGGTGTCGGCACCGATGTCATGGGTCAGGCGATCATCGACGCGATGGCCTAAACCTTCTTACTCCCTTTATATTCAAAAAATGGCTAACTTTATGAATGTATGAGGTGTGGCTAGCGAGTATGTCGGCAGCAGGGCAGATTTTGCTTCTGCAAAATCTGCATTTACGCCATCCTTGGCGTTCGATCGCTGCCGTCAAGCCTCCATGGATGGGTTTACCCTGCACCTAAATCCAGCACCTAAATTCCATAGGTCTTTGGCAATTAATCAAAATCATGGCTTATTTAGGTGCTGGGTGGACTGCGGTCCTCGATAGACACATCCCATACCTTTTATTCTTAGACGGTTTTTCGATCAAAAGGGAGTAGGTATATTTCGAGCCGGAACAATCCTGAAGCAGGGATCGTTGAAGGATGATGCCGAGGGATTTTGAGTCAAGATTATGGTCGGTGTTGGGTTGCATGACTCTCCCGCTCTAACCCAATTCTTATTCAATCGATTACTTTTACCAATCGCCCTGCCGTTTACCCAATATTAACTGATTTTAAGGTTTCACTATGTTGCAAGAATACCGTAAACATGTCGAGGAACGATCTGCCGAAGGCGTCGTTCCCAAACCGTTGAATGCCGAGCAAGTTGCGAGCCTCGTCGAATTGATCAAAAATCCGCCGGCCGGCGAGGAAGCATTTTTGCTGGATTTGTTGGCAAACCGTATTCCGGCCGGCGTCGATGAAGCCGCCTATGTCAAGGCCGGATTTTTAACGGCTATCGCAAAGGCAGAAGTCGTGTCGCCCATATTGACGCGGGAACAAGCGGTCGAGTTGTTAGGCACGATGCTCGGCGGCTACAATGTCGCGCCGTTGATCGAATTGCTTGATAACGCCGAGCTGGCGCCGATTGCCGCAAAAGGGCTTTCGCATACCCTATTGGTTTTCGATGCCTTCCACGATGTTAAGGAAAAAGCCGATGTCGGTAATGCCTTCGCGAAACAGGTCTTGAATTCTTGGGCAGAAGCCGAATGGTTCACGAGCAAACCCGAAGTCCCCGAAAAACTGACCGTGACCGTGTTCAAGGTCGTCGGAGAAACCAATACCGACGATTTGTCGCCGGCGCCCGATGCTTGGTCGCGTCCGGACATTCCTCTGCATGCCAAGGCAATGCTGAAAATGCCGCGCGAAGGCATCACCAATGCCGAACGGCAAATCGAGGAGCTGAAGCAAAAAGGCTTTCCGGTCGCCTATGTCGGCGATGTCGTGGGTACCGGATCGTCGCGCAAATCGGCGACGAACTCGGTGTTATGGTTTACCGGCCGAGACATTCCTTACGTACCGAACAAGCGTGAAGGCGGCGTCTGTATAGGCGGCAAAATCGCTCCGATCTTCTTCAACACGATGGAAGATTCGGGAGCGCTACCCTTCGAGTGCGATGTCAGCAACATGAACATGGGCGATGTGATCGACATCTATCCTTATCAAGGAGTGGTTAAACGGTATAATAATGACGAAGTCATCGCCGAGTTTTCATTGAAAACCGAAGTGATACTCGACGAAGTTCGGGCGGGCGGGCGGATTCCTTTGATTATTGGTCGCGGCTTGACCGATCGTGCGCGTAAGGCTTTGAATTTGCCGCCATCGACTGTATTCAAACGCCCGGTCGATCCTGCCGATTCGGGCAAAGGCTTTACGCTCGCGCAAAAAATCGTCGGCAAAGCTTGCGGCGTTAAGGGTATTAGACCGGATAATTACTGCGAGCCACACATGACGACGGTAGGTTCGCAGGATACCACCGGGCCTATGACGCGAGACGAATTGAAAGATTTAGCTTGTCTCGGATTTTCGGCCGATCTGGTTCTGCAATCGTTTTGTCATACCGCGGCCTATCCGAAACCGGTCGATGTCGAAATGCAGCATACCTTGCCCGATTTCATCATGAATCGCGGCGGCGTGTCATTGCGGCCCGGCGACGGCATCATTCATTCGTGGTTGAACCGCATGCTGCTGCCCGATACGGTCGGAACCGGCGGCGATTCGCATACGCGTTTCCCAATCGGTATTTCATTCCCGGCCGGCTCCGGGCTGGTCGCTTTCGCTGCAGCGACCGGCGTGATGCCGCTCGATATGCCGGAGTCGGTGCTGGTGCGTTTTACCGGCGAAATGCAGCCAGGTATTACGTTACGAGATCTTGTCAATGCGATTCCGTATGCGGCGATACAAAAAGGTTTGTTAACGGTTGAAAAGAAAGGCAAGAAAAACGTCTTTTCGGGCCGGATTCTCGAAATCGAAGGTTTGCCTGATTTGAAGGTCGAGCAAGCCTTCGAATTGTCGGATGCGTCGGCCGAGCGTTCGGCCGGTGGCTGTACGATTCGTCTGAGCGAAGCGCCGATCCGCGAATATCTGAATTCGAATATCACGCTGCTTAAATGGATGTTGTCGGAAGGCTACGGCGATGCGCGTACAATTAGTCGCCGCATCAAGACGATGGAAGAGTGGCTGGCAAATCCCGTGTTGCTCGAACCCGATGCCGATGCCGAATATTTCGAAACGATCGAAATCGATATGACCGAAATCAAGGAACCGCTGCTCGCATGTCCGAACGATCCTGACGATGTTAAGCCGTTATCGGAAGTCGCCGGGACAAAGATCGACGAGGTGTTTGTTGGTTCCTGCATGACCAATATCGGCCATTTCCGTGCGGCTGGTAAATTACTCGATAAGCATAAGGAGCAATTACCAACCAAGCTCTGGATGTCGCCGCCAACCAAAATGGATCAGTCGCAACTGACCGAGGAAGGCTATTACGGCATTTTCGGCCGTTCCGGTGCGCGTATGGAAATGCCAGGCTGTTCGCTATGCATGGGTAATCAGGCGCGAGTCGCCGATAACGCAACCGTCGTATCGACATCGACACGAAATTTTCCTAATCGTTTAGGTAACGGCGCGAATGTGTTTTTGGCTTCAGCGGAACTGGCGGCCGTCTGTTCGATACTCGGACGAATTCCGACTATCGAAGAATACATGCAATACGCGCAAACGATCGATGAAACTGCGAGCGACACTTACCGCTATTTGAATTTCGATCGGCTTGACAGCTACCGGGAAAAAGCTGAAACGGTTGAATTGAGCGATTAATTTTTGATTAGGATTTGGTCTAAAATTACTTCCTCTAAATGGTTTTCACGCCCCGCGTGGGAATTCGGGTAGGGACGCACTGGCGTCCCGAATCGCTCTGCGATGTCAGTGCACTGGTTCTCCTTGGCTCGACATTTATGTCGAGCTTTTATCCTCACAGATTCTTTGTTAAACCCGACAAGGAAAATTAACAGGCGATCATCATGTCAAAAGATACCTTAACAATTACTGACAATTCGACCGGAAACGAAGTCGAATATCCATTGCTGAAAGGTACCCTCGGAAACCCTACCGTCGATGTTAGAGCATTGAAAAACGATCTGGGTTATTTTACGTTCGACCCAGGTTTTGTGTCGACTGCAAGTTGTAAAAGTGCAATCACTTACATCGATGGAGAGCAAGGCATTTTGTTGTATCGCGGGTATCCTATCGAGGAATTGGCTGAAAACTGCAGCTTTTTGGAAGTGGCTTATCTATTGATTCATGGCGAATTGCCGAACGAGCAAGAACTCAATCATTTTAAATTCGAAATTGACGACAGAACCGTATTACACGAATCTCTGCGCGTTTTTTTCGACGGATTTCATTACGATGCCCATCCTATGGCGATGATGGTCGGTGTCGTCGGTTCGTTATCGGCGTTCTATCATAGCGATTTGGATATTTCCGATCCGGATAATCGCTATATTTGCGCGACCCGAATGATTGCAAAGATTCCTGCCATTGCTGCTGCTTGTTACAGGCATTCAATTGGCGCTCCGTTCGTTTATCCTCGTGTCGATTTAGATTATTGTGAGAATTTTTTGAATATGATGTTCTCGCGCCCCGAAAAACGTTTTATAGAACAAGCGCGTTCTATTGATGAAACTGCGGTCAAGGCATTGAATCTATTGTTTATTTTACATGCCGATCACGAGCAAAATGCGAGCACGTCGACGGTTCGACTGGCCGGAAGTACAGGAGCTAATCCTTATGCCTGCATAGCGGCCGGTATTGCCGCGTTGTGGGGCCCCGCGCATGGTGGCGCGAATGAAGCGGTGTTGAGCATGCTTAAGGAAATCGGTACGGTGGAGCGGATACCGGAATACATCGCCAAAGCAAAGGATAAGGATGATCCGTTTCGCTTGATGGGCTTCGGTCACCGTGTTTATAAAAATTTCGATCCACGCGCGACGATTATTCGTCAAACCTGTCATGAGGTGTTGAGACAATCTTGCCAGCCCGACCCGCTTTTCGATTTGGCGATGGCATTGGAAGAATATGCCTTGCAAGACGATTATTTCATCGAGAAAAAACTCTATCCCAATGTCGATTTTTATTCCGGTATTATCTACAAAGCCCTAGGTATTCCAGTTGATATGTTTACTGTAATGTTTACGATAGCACGCACTGCCGGATGGGTCGCGCATTGGCTGGAAATGACTGGAGATGCCGGCAATGTTATTGGGCGGCCGAGGCAATTATATGTCGGTCCTTCGCAGAGGGAGGTGATGCCTTTACATAGACGTTAGATTTTTTCTTGTCGTTGGCAAAGAGTTTCCTGATTACTTAGAACCTTCAGCCAATTTACTTTGGCTTAGAGCTCCCGCCCGGGCCCCGTTAGGCCGCGCCGAGCACTGACGATTTTGCCGAGAATAGCCCGCCAGGGGGGCGGCAGGGATGCCGCTCGTTTTCGGAGGGCTAGGGATAGCCCTTCCGAAAACCCTCGGCAAAATCGTCAGCGCGCAGGATGCAGCGGCCTCCGGGTGTCTTTTCTTTTGGATACTTTTCTTTGGACAAGCAAAGACAAAATCGC
>JAHJSQ010000134.1 GCA_018830325.1 Gammaproteobacteria bacterium | reverse complement strand
AGTTTACGATGATGTGGCGTAGTGGCACGGACGCAGGGCGAATCGGGGCCGCCGAAGGCAATAATCGCCAAGTCATTTTTCGCTGCTGAAATCGGACGGACCCCATTTCAGCTTTCGCGAAAAATCTTGGCGCGCTTGATCTTAATGCTAGGTGAGGACCGAGTACCTCGGAGCCTTTTTAGTCACAGCTGAAATTTGAAGCGCGAAAGGTATAAACTGTCGAAATCAGGTTTATAAACGTTAGAGGCGCGTCTCTGTTTTTCAGGCGCT
This sequence comes from Gammaproteobacteria bacterium, assembly GCA_018830325.1. Lineage (GTDB taxonomy): Bacteria > Pseudomonadota > Gammaproteobacteria > Methylococcales > Methylomonadaceae > Methylotuvimicrobium. The sequence goes on along the minus strand of JAHJSQ010000134.1, from coordinate 16,027 downwards.
ATTTTTATCCGACAATTCCTCGATAAGTTCGGTTTTTTTTGTAATGAATTGTTGAATCAAAGCTTGTAATTTATCGAAATGCCGGTCTGTTTCGAGGAAGTCTTTCGAAATTAAATTTTGTTCTAATGTTAAGGCCTGTTGACGGATATCCGTTAAACCGCAGAAACTGACCGAACCGTGCAGCTTATGGGTAATAGATAAGGCTTGTTGCCATTGTCGATGGCGTAGTGCTTTTTGAATTGAGTCAAGTTGTTGAGGAAGCTCCTCGTATAGTTTGTTTAAGATGGTTAATGCCAAGTCTCGGTCGTAAGCGGTTTTAGCCAGGAGTTGCTGCGCATAACCGGCCTGCTTTGGAGAGTCGCTTAAAGCCTCCCGAGGTTCGGTGGGGCGCCAGAGGGCGACGATTTCCTCTAGTTGCTCGGATAAAATCGGTTTAATAAGACATTCGTCGAAGCCAAGGGCGATGATGTCTTTGCGTTGGTTTGGTAAAGCATGCGCCGTTACGGCGATAACGGGAGTATCCCTATTCGGATTTTCGGTATGTCGGAGGGTTTCAATTAATTCAAAGCCGTTATGGCCCGGCATTTGTAGGTCTAAAAAAACCAGGTTAAATTGTTTGCTCTTTAGATAATTCAAAGCTTCTATTCCATCTTCTGTCGCGGTAATTTGATCGCAATGATCTTGCAATTGATTGACGAACAGTAAGCGGTTAATGGAATTGTCGTCGGCGATTAATATTGAAAATTTACGGGGCGATAGGGAAGGTTTCTTTTGATCGCCAGGATTCGTCATATCCAATGGATGGTTACGAGTGGTGGTTGGGCCGGAGGCTTCGTTATCGTTGGGGCTGTTCTGTTTAAGGCGCCGGTAAGCCGCTAGGGCGACTAATCCTGCAGCTAAAACCGAGACAAAACCGATGAGAGCGCTGATCTTGATCCGTTTAAGCAATGGTGTCATCGAGATTTCTTGGGCCGGTTCAATGAATGCTTGTTGCGCCTGACTGTTCCGTATCGCTTGATATTCTGCTAACAGCACACCGGTTTGTGCGAGGTTGCTCATCAGCGTCGGTAAAAGCGCTATGATGAGGAGGTGTTTTAGTAAGAAGGATTTTTTCACTGCGGGAAGGCCAAGAGTAAAAATAAATTTGCGTATTTTAGTAAATGCTAATATTCTTTGGGTAACGCTGGTTCCAAACATTTATGTTTTCATTGTTGAATGTTTGCGTTTGAATGATGACGATCCTAACCCGGTTTTAATCAATGTAGTGTCGTAATATTTGTTGTTTTTTGTTTTTCAATATTTTATGAACGACAAATGTTAAGTAGGGTTAAGTTTCGTTCCAAGCCGGTGTATCTTTGAATCGGCACAATGAGGTGCCGACATTTTCAGTGACATGCGGTTATTGAAAATGTTATTGATTGGGAATTTGTTTTCCAAGTCCAAAAACGGAAACGTCAACGTTTTCTGAATTAAACCAAATCGATCGAAATGTATAACTTTGCAAGGTCATGTTTTCGGCTTTTATGACAATGTTATTTTGTTCGCGAGCAAGGCGCCAAAACAGGCGATAAGCTATGCAATTGTTTTCGCAAAGCTTCCGTTCCTGCTACGCCCCTTGCCTACATTTATGTAGGTAACGCAGCAGCTACCGGGCAAAAGATCGTGTCAGCTTACCAGCAAATGTGGTCGTGCGAAGTCTTCAAAAAGAATAATAGTGCATTTTGATTCATCACGAGGAGAAATTTATGGCTAGAATTGTAATATTAGGTGCCGGTATCGGTGGTGTTCCGATGGCCTATGAAATGAAAGAGTTGGTTAAAAATAATCACACAGTCACCGTGATATCCGATTCTCCGACGTTCCATTTCGTACCTTCGAATCCTTGGGTGCCGCCGAAATGGCGTAAACCGGAAGATCTGAAAATCGAATTAGCTCCGATTATGCAGAAAAAAGGGATCGAATTCATTCAAAAAGCGGCCGTGAAGGTCGATCCTCCCAACAATCAAATTCATTTAAACGACGGTACTGCGGTCGATTACGATTATTTAGTGATTGCAACAGGACCCCGCCTTGCCTTCGATGAGGTGCCGGGACTAGGTCCGGAAGGTTATACGACTTCGGTTTGTCATGTCGATCATGCAGCCGTGGCTGCTCAGGATTGGGATAAGTTTATGGAAGACCCAGGCCCGATCATCGTCGGCGCTGTGCAGGGCGCATCTTGTTTCGGTCCCGCTTATGAATATTTGATGATCCTAGAGACCGAGCTGCGTAAACGCAAAATACGCGACAAGGTGCCGATGACTTTCGTTACATCGGAACCCTACATCGGACATTTAGGCTTAGGTGGTGTCGGTGACACCAAAAGCATGTTAGAAAGCGTGCTGAGAGATAGAACGGTCAAGTGGGTGACTAACGCGAAAGTTGATCGTATCGAACAAGGCATGATGTATGTGACAGAAGTCGATGACGACGGCAACGAGAAGAAAAAGCATGAATTGCCATTCAAGCATTCCATGATGTTACCGGCGTTTACCGGGGTTGATGCGGTGCGTAATTGTGGCGTCGAAGGCTTGATGAATCCGCGGGGCTTTGTCGTCGTCGATGAATATCAGCGCAATCCGACTTTTAAAAATATTTACTCGGTCGGTGTTTGTGTGGCGATTCCACCGGTTGAAAAAACACCGGTCGCCACAGGTACTCCTAAAACCGGTTACATGATCGAGTCTATGGTAACGGCGACCGCGCATAATATCCGTGATGAATTGGCCGGAAAAGAGCCCTCCGACAAGCCGAGTCTGAGTGCATTGTGTCTGGCCGATTTGGGCGATACCGGAGTTGCATTTCTGGCGGTGCCGCAAATACCGCCGAGAAATACGACCTGGTCGAAAAAAGGGAAATGGGTTCACCTGTCCAAAATCATATTCGAGAAATATTTCATGCGCAAAGTCAGAAAGGGCATCAGCGAGCCGTTTTATGAAAAAATGATGCTGAAGTTTATGGGTGTTGTACGTCTTAAATAAAGCTATGCGTCTTAAATCACGAGGAGACAAATCATGAGTATCGATCGTTTAGTGATGGCATTTGCCGGCAGTTTTATATTGCTAAGTCTGCTTTTGGCGCATTTTCATTCACCGAACTGGTTATGGTTTACCGCATTTGTCGGTGTGAATTTATTTCAAGCGTCGTTTACCGGTTTTTGCCCGTTGGCGATGGTATTGAAAAAATTCGGCGTGAAATCGGGGGGTGCGTTTTAAGAACGAGGATTCAGCATGCCAGGGAGGGCGGTATACCCTTTTATACACACGCTCGTTTTTGGCGTGTTGTCAATGAAGGGCAAGTCAGACGATGCTCTTTCAGTGTTAGATTTTCAATGTAAGTGATTGATATATTAATTCGAAAGGATTTTGTGTAAAAAGTAGTCAATTTACAAAAGTTGTAACAAATATGCGGCTTTAAGAAACAAGTCATCAAGTTGCTCACAGACTTATCCACAGCTTCTGTGAGTAACTTTTCAAGAGGTTATTTCTTGTTGAGAAAAAATCCGACCAACGCCTCTGCGCTTCCTTAAGGCTATGTGTACGGTAATAGTTGAAAACACCCACCAGCACTTATAAATCCAAAGTGAATTGTAGTGTTCGTTGCGCGAACCGAAGTTTGAAGAGCGAAAAGTATAGTACCTATCTCGAAATTCTATTTATACCCATCGGATATCAAAATTCGGCACCGGGGTGCCCGTCAAAGGACGCCGTGAACCCAGCACCTAAATCCAGCACCTAAATTCCATAGGTCTTTGGCAATGAATCAAAATCATGGCTTATTTAGGTGCTGGATGAATTATCTAAGACTATTAACCATAGCCAATGGGCTATGGAATTTAGGTGCTGGGTGAATACATCCATGCTGGTCCCTCACCTAGCGTTAGGTGAGGGATCGGATACCCCGGCGCTTCCTCAAGCACTACCGAAATTTGAAGTGTGAAAGATATAAGAAATCGTTGGCGTTATAACCGGGCTATAAACGCTTTTAATAGTTTGGCGGTATCGGCCATTCCTTTGTGTAGATTTTGTTCGATTTCAGTCATAGTGATTTCGCCTTCTGTTTTTCCTGCCGCCCAATTTGCGACGACCGCAAGCGCTGCGTAGTCAATGTGTTGCTCTCTGGCTAGAGCGGCTTCCGGCATGCCGGTCATGCCGACTAAGTCGCAGCCGTCACGTTCCATACGTTGGATTTCAGCGGCGGTTTCAAGTCGTGGGCCTTGTGTGCAGCCGTATGTGCCAGTTGGCGTAACAGAAATCTTTGCACTTTCTGCAGCAGAGATCAGTTTTTCCCGTAGTTTTGTCGAATAAGGGCTAGTGAAGTCGATATGCGTGACTTCTTCGAGATCTTCTTCGAAAAAAGTGTGCTTACGTCCATAGCTATAGTCAATGGTTTGATCGGGAACCGCGATATGAGCGGGAGCCATTTTTGACGTAATACCTCCAACCGCGGCCACGGCGACTATTTTTTGGACGCCAATCTCTTTGAGTCCCCAAATATTTGCGCGGTAATTGATTTTATGAGGCGGGATTGTATGCGGGTCGCCATGCCTGGCTAGAAAGACGACGGTTTTTTCATCAATCTCGCCGATGACGTAATCGGCCGAAGGTATGCCGAAAGGCGTTTCGATATATTTTCGTTCGATGATTTTCAAGCCTTCAAGACGAGTCAATCCGGTTCCGCCGATGATTGCTAACTGTGTCATAGTCATTGTCCTAGTCGATTAAGTTATCCTGACAAGCGTAAATACCCGGCATGTTGCGTAGATAGCCTTTGTAATCCATCCCATAGCCAAACAAGTAGCGATCTTCGACCGAGAGTCCGACAAAATCGGCTTGGACCGGTTTTTCGCGGTCTAAAACCTTATCTACCAATACCGCGCTGTAGACCGAAGTCGCGCCTTCCGATAAACAATATCGGTAGATCGCCTCCAACGTGATGCCTTCGTCTAAAATGTCGTCGACGATTAGAACCGTTCTGCCTTGCAGCGGTGTTCTCGGTTTTAAGACCCATTCAACAGTACTGCCGGATGTTTGGTTTTGATAGCGACTGGCATTTATCGCGTCGACGGTCAAGGGAATGGTCAAACGAGTAAGGAGTTCGCCGCCGATGACCAAGCCGCCGTTCATGACGCATAGAAAAATAGGATTTCTATCCGCCAGAAGTAGGTTGATTTTATGAGCCATGGTGTCAATAGCCTCGTCGACTTCCTGCTTGTTGTGTAGTAGGTCGGCGGTTGATTGGACGTGGTCGATTTCTTCAAGCATATTCATTGGAAAGTTGTGCGATTTGTTGTGATATTAGTTGCCATTGGCTAGATGTTTGGAGAATTGCTCTGGTCATTTTGGGTTTGCCGCGCATCGCATCAAGTCGTTGTGCTCTGAGTGGATCGCTCTTGATCGGTACGCTGTCGAGCACTTGTTCGGCCGCTTTGGGATTGTTGCAAACTAATAGCATGTCGCAACCGGCATGTTGAGCCAATTTCGCGCGTTCGGAAAAATCGCCGGCCATCGCGGCACCTTCCATGTTTAGGTCGTCGCTAAATATGGCACCGTTGAAATTAAGTTCGCGCCGTAAGATGTTTTGCAGCCATTTTTCGGAGAATCCGGCCGGCATGTTGTCTACGGCAGGGTAGACGACATGCGCGGGCATGACGGCTTCCAAACCTTGTTCGATTAATAATTTAAACGGAACTAAGTCCTTGGCTCGGATTTCGTTTAGTTCCCGTTCGTCGATCGGTAATGCCATATGCGAATCGGCGGCTACCGCGCCGTGTCCAGGGAAATGCTTGCCCGTTGCGGCCATGCCGGCCGATCGCATGCCTTTGCGAAAGCTGGCCGCTAATTGGGCTGTGAGTTGTGGATCGGGCGAGAACGATCGGTCGCCGATGACTTCGCTGATGCCGCAATCGACATCAAGTACGGGAGCGAAGCTAAAATCAATGCCGACGGACAGCATTTCTGATGCCATCAGCCAACCAGCCGCTTCGGCGAGTTCGGGCCGTTCACGATAACAGTTGGCCGGCGGTAAGCGCGTAAAGCCTTGCTTGAATCGTTGTACGCGCCCGCCTTCCTGGTCGATAGCGATGAGTATAGGGCCTTTGCGGGCGTTGCGAATGCTGTCGATCAAAGCGATAAGTTGTTCGGGTGATTCGTAATTGCGGGAAAAAAGAATCACCGCGCCGGTGTTGGGGTGATAGATCTTTTCTTGCTCATGAGCAGTTAAAGTCAGGCCTTCAACATCGATCATGATGGGGCCGATTGCGGAATTAGTGGTCATATTTCCGAGTTAACATTGTTAATTAAATAAGTAAAACTGGCTTATACTTAAGCGATTATTGTTTAATCAGGAGTTAAGCGTGCGTTTTTTGTTGCTATTTTTAGGGTTGATTTTTTCCGGTTGGGTTTTGGCCCAGGATGCCGCCGACGATGCACAGCCGGCCATAGAATATTTGGAAATGTCGCCTAAGTTTACCGTGAATTTGGACGTACCTCGAAAATATTTATTGATCAATGTGCAATTGATGGTAGAGGGTAAGGATAATATGGAAAAAATAAAAAAACATTTGCCGGCGCTAAGGCACGAATTGATTATGTTATATAGCGGTCGGAATGCCAACGAATTGGGAACCAAGGAGCAAAGGGAAGCCTTGCGCCTGGAAAGTGTCGAAGCCGTTAGGAATGCGCTCAATAAATATGATAATAGCGACGGCCTTAGAGATGTGTTTTTTTCCGAGTTTTTGGTTAATTAGTTTAGAGCTCCCTTGTTAAAAGGTCGTCAAATGTGGATTTAATCTTTGGAAGCAGCTCTTCCAGTTGGTGTTCCGTGTAAGGAACGGCGTCGAATTTCCCCCAGACCGGGGCCGGCCATGCTTTATCCAAGCGATAGCGCACAATGTGATGGATATGCAGTTGTGGTACCAGATTGCCGATTGCGGCCACATTCATTTTGTCGGCTTTGAAAAGCCCGGCTAGTCGTTCTGCTAGTTGGCACGACTCCTCTTGTAATAACGAGCGATCAGTAGGCGCCAATTGATAAATTTCACGGATATCGCCAATTTCAGGAACTAAAATGAACCAAGGGAATTGGCTGTCGTTCATTAGCAGTAGTTGGCATAATTCCAAGCGTCCGAGCCGGATGCAATCTTTTTGTAGTTGTGGATGTAACTGAAAGGTCATAAGATTAGACTTGAAATAAAAGTATAAAACGATGTATGTTGACTTGCTATTCTAACTATAACTATAAGAAAAGGATAAGATTATGTCGGCGCAGTTATTTTCAAGCCAAGAGCGGGTAAGCGATGATCGGCTTAAAGTTTCTTTTCGGTTTATATTAGGCTTCTATGCAATTATCCCTATTTGTTTATTAGTGGAATGGTTCGATATTCTACTTTGGCAAGGTAGTTTGCGAGAGATGTTGCCGAGCCGTCCGGAGCATTTCCTGTTATTCCAGTTGTTGTTCGGAACACCGCATATCATTGCCAGCGCGTTGATTTTGACCACTAATCGCGAATACTTCGGGTATTACCGACACCGAATCATGATGATGACGTTGGTGCTTGCGGTATTTTTCGGTATCGGCGGTCTATTTATTCCTTATCGCGTATTTTATATTATGGTTGCGGCTTGGACGGTCTACCATGTACTTAAGCAGCAGCACGGTATTGCGCGAGGCGTTTGTAAGCTTCCGACATGGCCTTATCGTTTGTTGTTGGGATTGAGTGTTGCCGCCGGTTTATTGATTTATCTCGGTATTTTTCTCAAGAATAGCTTGGAGCCTGAGCAAGCTGATTGGCTTAGTCATATCGCCGGTACCTTAACTTTAGCTCTTTTATTGGCTACTATTTTGTGTCAGCGCTATGTAACGACAGGGCTCGGCAAGCTGTTTCTTTGGGCGAATACCATGCTTATAGTGAGCACTTACTATTTGTTCGTTCAGCAATACTTTTTTCTGGCGATTTTGGTGCCTCGATTGGTTCATGATGCGACGGCTTATTCTTTTTATGTGACCCACGATTATAATCGTCATGGTAGGCAAGCCCGAAACTTTATCTATCGTTGGGCGCAAGTATGCAATATACCTGTGCTTTTGGTCTTACCTCTGTTGTCTTTTGGGGCAGCTCTCCTTCTGCATCAATACGGAGACGCCGCTGTTGAGTTCCTGACCGAGTTCTTATTCGGCGTGGAAATTCGTAAAGCGGTCAGTTTAGGTGTGATCGGCTATTTAGCGTTGCTGCATTACTATACCGAGGCGTTTACCTGGAAGAACGATTCGCCTTACCGAAAGTTTATTGCTTTTTCAAAATGATGGACTCGGCTAATTCGACTTGTACCCTTATATGCCAATCGTAGATCAAAATTCGGCACCCGGGTGGCTGTCAAAGGCGCAGCACTCAAATTATCCAAGACAATTAACCATGACCAATGAACTATGGAGTTTAGGTGCAGGTTTTACGTCGGTCCTCGATAGACACACTCTATAGCGATCATGAAGGCCCGGCCATCGCCCCGGTAAATGAAAGTTCTCTGGTGGCGGAGGGTGCGGTCACTCGCCCGACAGGACGCCGTAAACCCAGCACCTCAATTCCATGGCCTATTGACCATGATTGATTACATAGATAATTTAGGTGCTGGGTAAATACATCCATGTAGGCTCGACGGCGGCTCGAGCGCCAAGGATGGCGCAAATGCAGATTTTGCAGGAGCAAAAATCTGCCCTGCCGCCGACACCTGTCGATCGAGCAACCGCACCCTCTCCGGAACCGGCATTTTCTCTGTCGAGCGCCGTATATCGAAAAATTAGATAAAGAGCTAAAATCTAAGACCTTCACATTACTAAAATGATGTCGCTCGATTTTTCATTACGAAAGGAGTAGGTTCATTTTATGGTTTGTTCCGCCGGTTGACTGATCAAGATATGGGACTAATCTTTCAGCGTAAACCCGACTTTAATAGTGACTTGCCAGTGCGCCACTTTGCCTTGGTCGATATGGCCGCGGGTTTCGACGACTTCCAGCCAGCGCAAATCGTGCAACGTATTAGCCGCTTTTGCGACGGCCTTTTCGATGGCGTCTTGAATGCTGACGGATGATGAGCCGGTCAATTCGATTTTTTTGTAAATATGGTCAGACATGGTGTGTTCCTCGCTGTTGATAAAGGTGGTCTAATTCTTTTAGCCTTTGCGGCGTTCCGATATCCATCCAGAAACCGTTAAATATTTCCCCCGACACCCTATTTAGACGCATGGCTTCGCGTAAAATCGGTGCAAGTTTGAGGGTGCCTTGTCGGCTCTCGGCAAATAAATCCGGATGATAAAGCCCAATACCGCTGAAAGTATATTTTTCGGCAACACTATCGCTTAATAGATCGCCGTTAAATCCGAAATCGCCTGATGGGTGATGTTCGGGGTTGTTGACTAAAACCAAATGCGCAAGATCGATTTCGCGTTGTTCGAGCGTTTTAAATGGAAAATTCGTTGCGATATCGCCGTTTACGACCAGAAAGGGTTTGTTATCCAGCAAAGGCAAAGCGCGGATAATGCCTCCGGCTGTTTCCAGTGGTGTTTCGCCCTCGTCCGAATAAGCGATGCTCACGCCAAATCGGCGGCCATCGCCCAGGTAGTCGATGATTTGGCTTCCCAGATGCGCCACATTGATTACAATATCGCTAAAACCCGCATCGCGCAAATTCTCCAGCAAATGCACGATAAGCGGTTCACCGCCTACCATCAATAAAGGTTTAGGCTGGCGGTTGGTTAAAGGGCGCATTCTTTCGCCGCGGCCCGCGGCCAGAAGCATCGCTTTCATGTTTTTCTCCTGAAAGCCGGCAGAATTTGCCGGTTTAGAAAGCCTGCAAATTCCGATAGCTCGGGATAGTGGATGCTGGTTTCGATAACATAATTTATTGTTCGAGGGATATCATTAAGATAAGCGGACTTTCCGTCTCGTAAGTGTAATCTCGCGAAAATGCCGATAGCTTTTAAGTGACGCTGTAAACCCATCAGGTCGAACCAACGTTTGAATTGCGCTTGACTGCAGTCGATCGTTCCCTGTTGAAGAAGGCGCTGAAAATAACCGTTTCTCCAAAGATCGATTTGCGCTTTCGGCCAACTGATATAGCAATCTTTCAGCAGCGATACCAAATCGTAGGTGATCGGGCCTATTACCGCATCTTGGAAATCGATTATTCCAGGTTTGTCGTCGCCAAGGTCCATTAGGTTGCGTGAATGATAGTCACGATGTACGAAGGTTAAGGGTTGTTCCAAGGCTGAAGTAATCAGAAATTCATTGACATCGGTTCCGAGCGGTTCGGGGATGGGGGTGTTCAGGAAGCGCGAAGTAAACCATTCCTCGAAAATGCCTAGTTCCCGAATTAGCAGCGATCGATCGTAATGAGGAATTTCGAGGTTATTGATCGCAATTAGTGTTTGTTGTTGAAACAAACTGTCGAGGGCGTATTGATACAGGCGTTCTGCGTTCGATGGCTTAAGACAGTCCAAATAGCAAACTTTACCGAAGTCTTCGAGTAATAAAAAGCCGTGTGTGAGGTTCGATTGAAAAATTGTCGGCACATGAATACCGGGAACGGATAAAAGCTTGGCGACCTTGATAAACGCCTCTAGATTTTCTTTGTCGGGTGGCGCGTCCATGACAATGTAAGTCGTTCCTTGCGAGTATATTCTGAAATAGCGGCGAAAACTGGCATCACTCGATGCCGGTTCAAAACGGTCAATGGCTAGCGACAGATCGTTCGATAGCCAATCGAGCATTAAAGCGGCTCGAGGGTCTTCGTTGGTCATAGTGGAATGGGATTCTTTAAGTTATATTGCTGGAGTAAATTGAGGTAGAATGTCCGTTCGGCATTTTATTCTATTTAAGCCTAATCAAGCCATACTTACTCCCATACTTACCTATGCACTGCCGCATCATTTTATTGTTTTTCTTATTGGTTAGCTCGACTTGTTCTCAGGCGAATGAGCCGGCGTGGGATTGTGAACAAAACGGCAGCGGAGAATGGGTTTGCGGGGCCGATGTGCCGATTGTTGAAAGCTCAAAGTCTGTTACGGTTTCGGAGAGCACTGAGGCAGCAGGCAGTTCTGTCGTTACGCAAAAAAACGTTCCTAGTCTCGACAAGGTTGCGAAAAATCCTCTGGAAGCGAATAAGCAAAATCAGCCGCAGCAGGAGATTGTTCAGTTAGAGCCGCCGCGCAAAATCGCAAGAGCCGCAGGATGGGATTGCGCTGCCGGAGAAGGAGATGAAACCTGGAATTGTAGTCTGACCGGTACCGATCCGAAAGGCAAGCCGCGTGTGATGCCGGATGAGCGGCGGAGCTTCAGCTTATTGTCGCCTGCTTTCGATCATGAGCAGGAACTGAATTTCGATATTATGCATTCGCAATTGCCTTACGATCCTTGGGAAAACTGCACAACATCATTAGGTGCTCCGCCTGGATTTTTATCGACCAAAGATCTACGGGACGAGACACCTATAGATGTTCGGGCCGATTATTCGGAAATTTTCGATAATGAAATTACCGGTTTTTTCGGTAATGTCGATATTGTTCGGGCTGATCAACGTATGGCCGCAGACACCATGCATTACGATACCGTATCGCAAACTCTCGATGCGCAAGGACACGTTTATTACAGTGAAGACGCGCTGTCTTTATACAGCGATACGATGATGTTGAAACTGGCAAGCGATGAAGCCCGGTTGCGTAATACTCTGTTCATTTCGCCGACGACGCCGTTGAGAGGCAGCGCGCGAACCGTCTACCGGGATAGCAAGGTTTTGTCACGTTACAATGAAGTCGCCTTCACAAGCTGTAAGCCCGGCAATACCGATTGGGTTTTGCATGCATCGGACTTAAAGCTGAACAAGGAAAGCGGCGAAGGTTCGGCTAAACATGCTTGGCTCGAGTTTAAAGGCGTGCCGGTGATCTATACGCCTTATATCAGTTTTCCGCTCGATGATCGCCGCAAATCCGGGTTTTTAGCGCCGAATTTATCCGTCAATGATAGAAACGGCTACGATGTCGCCCTGCCTTATTATTGGAATATCGCACCTAATTACGACTTGACCTTTCGTCCTAGATACATGACAAATAGAGGAATGCAGTGGGGCGGCGACTTTAGACATTTGTCCGAAATGACAAACAGTCGCTTGCAATTTGAAGTGTTGCCGGATGATCAAATACGTAATAAAACGCGATATCTCGCCGGTGTTCAAAATACCACGACATTTTTGCCGAATTTAATTTCAACGATCGATGCAAGTTATGTCTCCGACGACGATTATTTCGACGATATGGGCAACAGTATTACGATTAACGATACTCGTTTTTTAAGAAGCCATGCCGATATTCGTTACAGCATGCCGGGCGTATCGTTCTTTTCGCAGCTTGAAAACTATCAGACGACGGATAGAACCATTCCTAAAGAGGATCAACCCTATCGCCGTCTGCCCCAAGCGAGGTTGGATTTAAATCATTCGTTCGACTTTATGCCAGTCGATGTCTCTATGGGGTCGGAATATGTCTATTTTCAACAAGACCAGCGCGTTAGCGGTCAGCGTTTCAATATAGAGCCGGCTGTCGCCGTTCCGCTAGAAGTGGCAGGTGTTTATTTAACGCCAAAATTGTCGCTCAAACACACTCAATATATGCTGGAAAATCAGGAGGCAGGCAAGCCCGGTAGCATTACTCGGACCTTGCCGATATTTTCGGCTGATACCGGGTTTACGCTGGAACGGGAATTCGGCGCAGGCGAATCGTCTTATGTTCACACGATTGAGCCGCGTTTGTTTTATCTCTATATTCCGTATGAAGATCAGCGCGATATTCCGTTGTTCGATACCGGAGAATACGACTATAACTTCTATAGTATATTCCGGGAAAACCGTTTCAGCGGCTCCGACAGGGTCCAGGATGCCAATCAAGTGACGACGGCTTTGACTAACCGAATCATCGATCCGCGAACGGGTCGCGAAAACATGAGGCTTACAATAGGCGAAATTTTTTATTTTCGAGATCGTTTGGTGCAACTTGATGACCCAAGAGGAAATGTAGATAGTTTCGGCAATCCGCGTTTAGTAAATCAACAATCGACGACCAATAGTTTCGCTAATTTGATTGCCGAATTCAGTGCGCAATTGACCGAGCATTTGTCGTTGAGGACAGCCGGACAGTGGGATCATGCGCAAAACGACCTAACCCGAGGCGAGGTGGCGTTGCGGTATACGAATAGGCCCGAGCAGTTGGTTAATTTAGGCTATCGTTTTCGCCAGGATTTAACGGAAGTGGCGGATTTCTCTTTTCGCTGGCCGATCTATGATAATTGGTATGCGGTTGGGCGATGGCAGTATTCAATGTTGTTTGATAGAACGGTGGAAAGTTTCGCAGGATTTGAAAAAGAAAGTTGCTGCTGGCGTTTTAGAGTCATCGGACGGCGTTATATTAATAGTATTAATGTGTTTGCCGGACAAGAACCGACCGGTGAAGCGCAAACCGGCGTATTTGTTCAGTTGGAATTGAAAGGCTTAACGGCATTCGGCGACCGGTTGGATGAATTTTTCGAACGAAATATCTACGGCTATGTCAGACCGCAATAAACTGACTGATTGTTAACCATGAAAAAGCATTTTATCAGCGGCGTTTTGATCGCATTAATCAGTATTTCCGTACCGGTTTTTTCGCAGACGCTGGATCGTATCGTTGCAATTGTCGAAGATGATGTGATTCTCGATGGCGAGTTGCAAGCGGAAGTCGATGTCATTGCGCAACGCATCAAAGCCAGTAACGCGGTAGTGCCGCCGTCGTATATTTTGCGCAAGCAAGTGCTTGAAAAATTGATTATCGAAAAGCTGCAGCGGCAGCTGGCAGAAAGGTCCGGCATCGCCTTGAATGATGAAATGTTGGCTAGTGCCGCGGCAGACATCGCGCGCAGAAATAATATGACGCCGGCAGAATTTCGTGTCGAACTGGAAAAACAGTCGATTTCATATCGCAGTTTTTTGGAAAACCTGCGTAACGAAGTCATCATCAATCAGTTGCGGGGCAGAGAAATCGGCAGTCGCGTTAATGTTAGCGATCGGGAAGTCGAGCATTTTCTCGAAACCGAAAGTAAACTCGGCGGCGAAGCCACTCAATACCATTTAGGGCATATTCTGGTGGCGATTCCGGAAGGCGCTTCGTCGTCAGTGATACAGAAAGCCAAACAAAAAGCCGAGGAAATTATTCAGGATTTACGGGGCGGGCGGGATTTCGTGCAGGTGGCGATGAGTCGATCCGACAGCAGCGAAGCCTTGACCGGAGGCGATTTAGGTTGGCGCTCGATTAATCAGGTGCCCACTTTATTTGTCGATGAGGTCGGCGACCTGAAGCAGGGCGATGTTTCGGACCCGATTCGAAGTCCCAGCGGCTTCCATGTCATAAAAATGCTAGAGCGCAAAGGCGGCGATCAGCAGCATATTGTGACTAAGACGCATGTTCGTCACATATTGATCAAAACCAATGAGCTGATTGACGACGACGAAGCGAAAAAAAGACTGAATAACTTAAAGCGCAGAATTGCCGATGGCGATAGTTTCGATGCGCTGGCCAGAGCACATTCCGATGATAAAGGGTCCGCACTTAATGGTGGAAGTTTGGATTGGGTGGCGCCCGGTGCGTTGGTTCCCGAGTTCGAAAAGGCGATGAATGCATTGGCGATCGACGAAATTAGTAAACCGGTTCAAACGCAATTCGGTTGGCATCTGATACAGGTGCTCGGTAGAAAGCAGCAAGACGATAGTGAGGACTACAAAAAGGAACAAGTAAGAGAAGCGATTCGTAAACGTAAGATTGAAGAAGAAACCGAATTATGGCTGCGGCGTTTGCGCGATGAAGCTTATGTTGAGGTATTTCATGATAGGCTTTGATTCGATGAGGTTTGCTTTAAATTCACGTTTAGCACGATAATCGCACGATTGGCATCGAGACCTCAATGAGACTTAAGGAAGACAGGATAATACAGTGTTTAAGGCGGGTTATCGAAACGCAAGCATTGCACGAAGAGCGACAAATGCTTCAGCAAATACTGGATGAATTAAACCTGGGGTTATTGGATTGCGCAGCTGCTTTGTTGCATCTGCAACAGCTTGAAGGCGGCATGCGAATGATGCCGGAAACGAATGTTTTGGATTCGTCTATTTCGGACATAGTTTCCGTTATACCCAAAATGGTTCGTTATCGGTTGTCGGTCGGTCATAAACATGGCGCGTCGAAAGAGATAATCAAAGATGTGTTGGTCGATGAATCCGGTGTCGAAAGGAAAATGATTCGCCTTGTCGATATACGAAACGAATTCACTATTGTGGAATTACCGGAAGGCATGCCGGAGGATATTTTTCAACATTTGAAAACGATTGAGATTCAACGGCAAAAGCTGGATATCAAAAAAATAAACGCTAATTCAAACAAGAAAAGAGCGAATAATGCGCGTCGGCGAAAAAAGCGTATGTCTCGGTTAGATAGCAAGGACCCGGAAAAGCTTAAATGTAAAGAATTGGCTTAAGGGTTTTGTGAGTTACTCAGCAATTGCCGAGGAGCAAAAAATCTGTCCTGCCGCCGACACCTGCCAATCGAGTTACCGAGCCCTCCATAAAACAGGGAAGTTATACCTTTCGCACTTCAAATTTCGGCATTATCGCAGGAGGCCTTGGGGTGCTCGGTAAAGGCTTTGCCAGCATGGAGCTGGTATAGAGCCTACATGGACGTATTTACCCAGCACCTAAATTATCTATGTAATCAATCATGGCCAATAGGCTATGGAATTTAGGTGCTGGGTTTACGGCGTCCTTTGGCGGGCACCCCAAGGCCGAATTTTCATCTACGATGATGATATGGACTCCTCTCACTGTGTTGGTGTCAAATAGCACCTTGGTAAAAACACAAAACAAGAGGAGTCCGAGATGAATACTAGCGTAATTGGTTTAGATATCGCAAAGAACATTTT
>JAHJSQ010000133.1 GCA_018830325.1 Gammaproteobacteria bacterium | reverse complement strand
TGCTTGTCCAAAGAAAAGTATCCAAAAGACCAATCCGCCGGGAGCGGATTGGGACGCCAAAGGCGCACGAAGTGCGAGCGCCCGGATGGCGCGAGTCAGCAGACACCCGGAGGCCGCTGCATCCTGCGCGCTGACGATTTTGCCGAGGGTTTTCGGAAGGGCTATCCCTAGCCCTCCGAAAACGAGTGGCATCCCTGCCGCTCCCCTAGCGGGCTATTCTCGGCAAAATCGCCAGTGCTCGGCGCGGCCTAACGGGACCTAGGCGGGCACTTTGAACCAAGTCGAAATGATTGAATGTTCTAAGCAATCAGGATGCGAAATATTTTACGCGCTCTTCAATAATCATCCGGCTGATCGAAACGCCATCGAGTACTAAGGGTTGGGCTTTTCGACGTTGCCAAGAAGGTAAATCCGCTGTGATCGGGACGATGTCGGCGATGGGTTTGCCGTTACGAAGGACCCGAACCGTTTCGCCGGCTTCGACGATATCGAAATACATTTTTGCGTGGTTTCGAATTTCGGTGAAGTTGGCTTGTTTCATGGTTACCCTTATGAATAAAACGTACAAAATAATGCACAGTATAATGATGCTTGACCCAATGTCTCAAACCTTGATTTCTTCTTCAGCAATCATTTAAGGAATTCACACCATGCTGATTCGACTCAAAGGCGGGAAGGTTTACGATCCTGCGCAAGCGCTAGATGGCGAGATTCGGGATATTTATTTCAGAGACGGTGTCATCGTCGATACCCCGGAAGCCGGAGTCGTGATCGATGCCGATTACGACATCGCCGGCTGCGTGGTCATGGCCGGCGCGATCGATATTCACAGCCATATCGCCGGCGGAAACGTCAATACCGCGCGTTTGCTCCTGCCGGAACAGCACCGCAATTTCGTTGCACGCAAACTCGGTCACCGGTTCAGCACCTCCCGCTGGTCGGCGACCGAAACCGGTTACCGTTATGCCCGCATGGGTTATACCACCGTCGTCGAACCGGCCATACTGCCGATCAATGCTTTGGATGCGCATTTGCAGATGGCCGACATTCCGATAATCGACACGGCGGGACTCGCGATTCTCGGTAACGACGATTATTTGTTGCGCTTGATGCGGAGCGGCGCGTCTCAGGCGCAAATCAACGATTACGTCGCCTGGACCTTACACTCGACGCGTTGCCTCGGCTTGAAAGTCATCAATGCCGGCGGAGCGAATGCGTTTAAGTCCAATGCCCGCAGTTTCGATCTGGACGACGTCGTTCCCGAATACGGCGTCAGCTCGCGTCATATTTTGCAAACCTTACAGCGTGCCGCTTGCGAGGTCGAAATTCCGCATCCGGTGCATGTGCATTGCAACAATCTGGGCATACCCGGCAATGTCGATACTGCGTTGGCAACAATGGAAGCCGCGCAGGGTTTGCCGATGCATTTGGCGCACATTCAATTCTACGGCTACGGTAGCGAAGGCGATCGCGGTTTTTCGTCGGCGGCCGCAAAACTGATCGACGGCTTCAAAAAACACACGAACATCACGATGGACGTCGGCCAGGTTTTGTTCGGACAAACCGTCACGATTTCCGGCGATGTTATCGCGCAATACAGCCGACGTCATGATGCTTCGCCGAATAAATGGATCGCCTGGGATGCCGAGTGCGAAGGCAGCGGCGGCGTCGTGCCTTACCGTTACAAAGAAACGAGTTTCGTCAACAGTTTGCAATGGTTGATCGGCCTGGAAATCTTCTTATTGGCCGAGGATCCGTGGCGCCTATTTTTTACAACAGACCATCCGAACGGCGCACCGTTTACGATGTATCCTTACCTGATCCGCCTGTTGATGGACCGCGATTACCGCTTGCAATGCCTCGAGCAACTGAACAGGGACGCGGTATCGATGAGTCTGCTGAAGGATCTCGACAAAGAATTTACACTCTATGACATTGCCGTGATGACCCGAACCGCCGCCGCCCGTTTGCTAGGCTTGCCGGACCGGGGGCATTTGCGGCCCGGCGCCGTGGCCGACATTGCCGTATACCGCGAACAAGCCGATAAGGCGGCGATGTTTGCCGATGCCGAACTGTTGTTCAAAAACGGCCGGTTGGCCGTGCAAAACGGGACGGTCGTCGAGCGGTACAACGGAACGGCACAAGTTGTTCAGCCGCTTTTCGATCACCGCATCGAACGCGATTTGCAAAATTATTACGACCGCTTCTACAACCTTGGCCTAGCCAATTTTATGGTTGGTGACGTCGGTGCAGGGCAGACCGATAGCGAACGTTTCCGTGCGCATGCCTGCGGACGTCCTTATTTAGCAGAGAGTGCCGGTTGATCATGGTTTCTTCGAAAACGATTCAACGGATACCGGTGATCGTGCTGAGCGGTTTTCTCGGCAGCGGCAAAACGACGCTATTGAATCGTTTACTCCGCGCCGAACCCCATTCGGCCGTGATCATCAACGAATTCGGCTCGACGCCGATCGATCAAGAATTGCTCGCGGAGCATAAGATTCCGTTGACGACGCTGTCCGGCGGTTGTTTGTGCTGCCAAGTGCGCGGCTCGTTGGCGCCGATGTTGAAAAATCTGCGCATGGCTTACGATGCCAAACCGGATAAACCGTTCAGCCGTATTTTTATCGAAACCAGCGGCGTGGCCAGTCCCGAACCGATTCTCGATACGCTGTTGAACGAGCGCTGGTTGGCACAGCGCTATCATTATCAAGGCATGATCACGACCGTCTCGGCGCTGGCCGCCGAAACCTATCTAGCGCGCTTTCCAGAAGCGCAAGCGCAAATCGCCTGGGCCGATAAGCTCGTAATGACCCAGACCGATTTGGCCGCGGCTGCGCAAGTCGAACGGGTGCAAAATCGCCTGAACGAATTGGCGCCATCGATTGCGCATCTCGAATCGGCACAAGACGCAGGTTTGGCGGAGGCGCTACTCGATTTCGGTAGCTTATTTCGCCCGATTGCTCAACCTCGGGCGGGTGATTTACCCGAGCACGGTTTCAATAGCGTGTCGTTGCAACTGGAACAGCCGGTTGCTTGGGCGCGCTTGCAAGCGGTGCTCGAAGAGCTGCTGAGTGGTCCGCAAAGTACTATCGTCAGACTGAAGGGTGTGATCTTTACCGAAGAACACGACGGCCCGATGGCGGTACATGGCATTGCCGGTAAATTGTTTCCGCCGTCGCCGATGCCGCTGCGGGAGAATATCGATAACCGAGGGCGCCTGGTCTTTATCGCCGGCGGCGATATCAAGATCCTGGCCGAAACCGTAATGAACGCGTTGCGGCAATGAGGTGTCGAAAGTTTAACCGATCCGGGCTATCAATATTTATTTCAAGGAATTCATCGATGAACAATCAATCAAACACACCAACTTCGGAAAATGCCATCGTCGACGTGCAAGGCATTGCCGACTCGCGGCGTATCGCGATCGACAAGGTCGGCATTAAGGCGATTCGCCATCCGATACGGGTTAAAGATCGGTCGGTCGGCGAACAGCATACGATCGGTTTATTCGATATGTATGTCAATTTGCCGCACGACTTCAAAGGCACGCATATGTCGCGCTTCGTCGAGATTTTGAATCAACACGACCGCGAAATCAGCGTCGAATCGTTCGGCTCGATGCTCGAAGAAATGGTGCAGCGCCTGGATGCACAGTCGGGCTATATCGAAATGCAATTTCCGTTTTTTATCGACAAAGCCGCGCCGGTCAGCGGCGTGCGCAGCTTGCTCGATTATCAAGTGAGCTTGATCGGCGAAATTGCCGGCGGCGAAGTGCAAACGCGCATCAAAGTCGTCGTCCCGGTCACCAGTCTATGCCCATGTTCCAAGACTATTTCGGACCGGGGCGCGCACAATCAACGGTCTCATGTGACCTTGACGGTACTGATCAATGATTTCATCTGGATCGAAGAATTGATCGATCTGGTCGAACAAGAAGCGTCCTGCCAAATATACGGATTGCTGAAACGCCCCGACGAAAAATATGTCACCGAATACGCTTACGACAATCCCAAATTCGTCGAAGACATGGTGCGGGATGTCGCCGCCCGGTTGGGAGCGGAATCGAGGATCAGCGCCTATATTGTCGAATCGGAAAACTTCGAATCGATTCATAATCATTCGGCGTATGCCTTGATCGAGCGGGATAAGCGGTAGTTTCTGTTTGGCAGTTAGGAATATGCACAAAATAACTTCTTCAAGCATTACGCATTGTGACGGTTTGATGACTTGCTTGGAAGTCCCAGCGCCTAAATTATCCAAGACAATTAACCATGGGCCAAGGGTTATGTAATTAAGTGCTGGGTGAATGCGTCCATATAGGCTCTATGTCGGCATCCAAGCGGCCCCTCACCTAGCGTTAGGTGAGGGGGCGATCATTCCGGTGCCTCCTTAAGCATCGCCTAAATTTGAAGTGCGAAAGGTATAATGCCACTCGTTAAAGCACTTGATTCGTTGTAACGTGAAACTGAGGCTCCCGGTATCGGTATGAAGAGATCGAGCAAGTTCTTAATTGGTGTCTGCAGATCTTAGAAGGAAATGCTATGACATCCGGTGTGTGAAATATGTTTCGGGGATAAATCGGACATGAGTGCGTCCTCTCTCGATCTTAGTGTTTTAATATTTGGTGACGACTAGGCTTTGGCTTTGAAAGATCGAAGGTATGAATGGGATTTTTTTTAGAAATGTGGTAAAAATGGGAAATTTAGATTTATCGATATTTTGTTTTATCGTAACGTTCATGAAGACCTAGCCATCGTCCCGGCAAATGAAAGTGCGAGGAGCGGCTGGGTGCGGTCACTCGCCCGACAGGTCGCCGTGAATACGTCCATGTAGGCTCGACGGCTGATCCCTGCCGGCGACGCCTGTCGATCGGGCAATTGCACCCGCTTTGGTTCGCATACTTTCACAGTAAGTTTTTACTTTAATTGGTGCCCCGAACACGATTCGAACGTGTGACCTTCCCCTTAGGAGGGGGACGCTCTATCCAGCTGAGCTACCGGGGCTTTGACGACAAATTTTATCATAACTTTCTAATTAAGTTTCGTTGATTTCTAATGATTTCCCGTTCGAGTTTGGCAATGAAATTGTCGAGCTTTTTTTGGTTTTGGGGTGGTAGGTTAACAAAATAACCTCCAATTCGAGTCTTATTTTTTCGATTAGTTTTGGTAAAGCGGATCGATAGGTCGAAACGAAGTGTTAATTCATTCGGTAACTCGATAAAGCAATCTTTAATGACATCGCCGCGTGCGATGGCAAGTTTCCGATTGTCGGTAATATTGATACAGGCACCGTTTCTCGAAATATCGAACACGGTTCCAGATAAAGATGTGCTGCTAAGGCATGAAGTAGTCCGAAATTTTAAAGCGGTTGAACGAATAAATATTCTAGGCGCTGTTCGCCTCTGCGGGTAGTAAATCCGCTTCGGAATGCTTGCTTTATAGTGAAAAGGTGCTGAGTCGATAATGTGTAATAGAAAGGCGAGATGAACGCCATTCAGAAACGTCGATAATTTTAGAACCCGTTTTTTGTGAAGAAGTTCGTTTCCCTTGTGTGGTCTAAGTTCGTCGAGAACAAGGTAGCCCTTGTCGGGTTGAAGTGCGATAATCGAGGTGGTGAAAGGCTTTTTCGATCCGCTAAAGGTAATCGTGCATAAATGCGGTGATGCAGCTATTGCATTGATTAGCTTTATAATCTGATCCGGATCGGTTAGAAAATTGGGATTGTCGTCGTTGTTTGATATTACAATTTCTTGGGGGTGCTTGGTTTTGTGTTGTACAAATAGTTGACGTAACGTATCCAGCATGGCCCGTTTCAGTTGAATTAAAACGCCGGATTATACTGAAAATAATGTGCCGGAAAATAAGTCCGACTTGGTATTGCCGTCAGGTCCGTAGGTATTGGTCGTTTGCGGCTTTCCTTTAAGGATATTCAACGATTGTCGAGTATGACGTAGTAAGATTTCAACTGATGCCCCGTTTTGCTCGTTGAGTAATTGGCATTTTTCGGTCGTTTTAATGAGCGTTGTCCAGTTTTCGGTTGTTTGGGACGTATCGGAACCTGCCTGTAAGGCCCGCTCTAAATATTCGCTTAGGCCTGCTCGGGTGTTGGGTAATTTTTCTGTTTCGAGTATTTGCGCAAGTTGCTTGGCAAACAGGTTAAGTTCTTGAGCGAGGGGTTGTTTTTGGCGGGTTATTTCATCGAGCGTTTCGGTAAGCGCAGACTGCTTTAGCGTAATCGCCTCCTGTTGCAGTGCTTGATAAAGTTGTTCCGTTAATGATAAACCATTCACAATGAGTTTTTCAGCGATTGGAAATGTTTGGCTAATAAGGCTCATGGGCTGTCCTCGGTGCTCAATAATTCGAATTGACTGATTTTTTGCGCGATACGTTCCGGATCGATGGCATAGGTGCCTTCAGCCAGTGCTTGTTTGATTGAAGCGACGCGTTCGTTATCGACCACCGGAAGATTTGCAGCTGTGTCTAATGCTCTTTTTATTTGACCGGAATTGGCGGTAATTTCAATGCGGTCGTTATTTGGTTCCGATTGAACTTTTGCGGCGCCGGTTTCAATGCCGGGCTTTGCCGGGCTTTTGGTTGTTGCTGCGTTGGGTATACGACTTGCAATGGGTTCGATAGCCATGACAAATTCCTCAAATAATTGGTTTCAGTATTATTATCGGCAATGTTACCAATTTATTTAGCTTCATGGCTTTAAATTATTGAATAATGGAAACTAAGCCGGGCTTGATCACTGTAGCGGTAATCGTGCGACCGGATGAAACGTTTTTTACTCGAATCGATTGACCTTTAATGCCATCCATCATGGCCTTACCTTGCATGCGTACATTATAACCGGGTGACGAGGCGCTAATGGTTATTCTTTCTCCGCGTTTTATCAAGACAGCATCTGTAACATTGTTAAGAGTAATGACTGATCCTGCCGACAGATTGCGTAACGATTGTTTGTTTTCGACGGATTCGATTCGGCTGAAATAGCCGCCTCTAAGGCGGGCTTGGTTGCGTTTTTCGATGGCTAGCATTTGACGCGTCAAAATCTGACCGCGGCTGACCGGCCGAGTCAGGACTAATACGTCTTGCATGATTTTTAATGAGCCGGTGGTGTAAATCGACCAGGGTTTCGGTCCCTCGCTACAGCGAACGCCGACCGAGAAGCGTCCAGCTCGAAGCGGTTCGTTATGTGCGGTGAAGGCGGTTAATTGGTCTGCGCATTTCGGTAATTTCAAACGGTTATCCAGCGGCGATATCTGAATGTCGTAGTTGGCGGACTCTCCAAGTTTACCTGTAACAAAATGAGTCACTGTTTGATAGATCGATGCATGCGTTTGATAACGCGGTGCGGCGAACCCGCTATGGCTCGCCACGAGCATGGCGATTAGAGCAACGAATAGTTTGATGATCATGGTGTTCTGTCGGTTTTATGGCGTTGTTATAAGGCAAGCAGGAATAATGCCAGTCATTTATCTATAAGAAGTTTGATTGAAATTGATTATAATCCGTTCTGGTAGGCAGGAAACGGTGAATACTGGCTGAGGTTATATACCTCGCTCATGTCTCGCCTTGGCTTCGGCATTCGTTGCGATGATATTTACCAATAAGCTTGTTTCTCGCCGAGCCTGGTACTGTCTAAGGTTTTGAGCGCACTCAAATTAAATCTGGCTTCGGCCCCATAATTGGCGCTGAAAAAAGGTATAATTGCGCGCGCAATTTGGTATTGACCTATATTTCAATGCAAACTGTTTTCGATTATACCTTTCGTACTTCAAATTTCGGCAGTGCCTAAGGAGGCACGCTGGTGCCGAATTTTGATCTACGATGATATAGAAACCAATAATTATCGGAGTGATGTCAATGGCTGGAATTTTAGATGGGGTCGATCAGCGTACTCAGCTGGCAGGGCATAATCGCTTTGAGTTATTGCTGTTTAAACTTGGCGGACGACAGCGATTCGGCATCAATGTGTTTAAAGTTCAAGAAGTGATTCAATGTCCATCTTTGACGCAAATTCCGAAATCGCATTCGGTGATTTGCGGCGTCGCGCATTTGCGAGGAAAGACGATTCCGGTTTTGGACTTGTCAATGGCGATCGGTATGAGACCGATAGACCGTGACGAGAAATCTTATGTCATTGTTACTGAATACAACAGAACCATACAAGGCTTTTTAGTGGGGTCGGTAGATAGAATTATTAATATCGGTTGGGGCTCGGTAAAAGCACCCCCTTCGGGCTTGGGTCGGGAGGGTTATTTAACGGCGGTTACCGAGGTCGATGGCGACTTGATAGAGGTAATTGATGTTGAAAAAGTTATGAAGGAAGTCATTGGTTTACGCGAACGAGCCAGTGATGAGGTCATCGATAAAGATGTGTCGGGTGCCGGTGATCGAGTATTAATCGTTGACGATTCGATGGTGGCCAGAAATCAAATCAAAAAAGTTTGCGATCAGCTCAATCTTCAATACGATGTGTTGAAAGACGGCTTGGAAGCGTGGGAGCATTTGTCGGAGTTGATTCAGAATGATGTTGATTTGGAAAACTATTATGCGATGATTATTTCCGACGTGGAAATGCCGCGTATGGATGGTTATACGTTGGCCACCAAGATCAAAAAAGACCCTAAATTGAAGCAAATCTATTTGGTATTGCATACTTCGCTGAGCGGAGTGTTTAATTCGTCGATGGTGCAGAAGGTTGGTGCCGACGAATTTTTGGCGAAATTCGAGCCGGATGAACTGGTCAAAACCATTCAAAAACGTTTGCAGGTTTTTCATGCCTTAAAAGATCAGTAAGTAAGTGGTCGGTTAGCGAATTTTAATCGTTATGCTTGATTCGCAAAATTTGGGTGTAAGCGTTCAAATTCCACCTAGAAAGCGTCTGCCAGCGACTGGGAAAATAGGGATATTAAGTATCTTTAGATTTTATAAGGCCCTTTTCTAATGAGGGATGAGTGCTTATTCGGAAAGTAACCCATGGAAATGACGCAACAGGAATTTAAATATTTTCAGCAGTTTCTCGTTCAAGCATGCGGTATTGTTTTATCCAATAGTAAGCAATATTTAGTAAAAAATCGCTTGTCCGGACTGTTACCGCGATTCGGCTTGAGTTCGTTTTCCGATCTGCTTGCCGTATTGCACAGCGAGTCTCATGCATCTTCAAAAATCAAGGTAGCAGTCATTGAGGCGATGACGACCAACGAAACGTTTTGGTTTCGTGATGAAAGTCATTTTGCCGAATTGACTGGAGCCGTTTTGCCGTCCCTTGCGACTAAACGGGGCACGATTAAAATTTGGTCGGCGGCTTGTTCTTCGGGCCAGGAGCCTTATTCAATCAGCATGTGCGTCGATGATATGATCAAAAACCAAGGCAAATCATTGTCGGTAAGTATTGTTGGAACCGATATTTCGGAAACCGTGCTTAGACAAGCTAGACAGGGCGTGTATTCCAAAGCGGCGTTGTCTAGGGGTATCGATGCTATGCGGCAAAAGCGTTTTTTTGTACCGATTGATGAGGGGTTTCGCGTTAAGCCGGAAATTAGCGCCCGAGTAAAATTTCAGCAATTTAACCTGCTTAAGTCTTTTTCGGTATTGGGGCGCTTCGATGTGATTTTTTGCAGGAATGTATTAATTTATTTTTCCGACGCGATGAAGCAGGATATTCTAACGCGCATGTCGCAAGCTATCGAACCGGGCGGATTTCTTTTTTTGAGTAGCAGCGAAGTGTTGCCTGCCTCGGTGTCCGGTTTTGAAACGGTGCGCGGCGAACGCGGCCGGTATTATCGAAAAATCGGCTGATGCGCCGGTGAAAAATTGGCAGTCGGATATTTTATTACTTACTTAGGATTTCGTGATAAATAACGTCCTGGAACTATGAGTTCTGTTGAGAGTTCGGTAACTCGCTTGGCAGGACGCCGTGAACCCAGCACCTAAATTATCCAAGACAATTAATCATAACCAAAGGCTATGGAATTTAGGTGCTGGGTGAATACGTCCGTGTAGGGTTGGCGGCGGCGACTGATTGCCAAGGATGGCATGAATGCAGATTTTGCAGGAGCAAAAATCTGCCCTGCCGCCGACACCTGCCAATCGAGCAACCGAACCCTCCAAAAATAGGGAAGTTATTTACGCCCAAATCCTTACTTGCGTTTAGTTTTCTGCTTTGTCAGGTTTAAGGTTAATGGCAGGGCTTGACTAACTGAAAAATAGCTTGACAATACACTCAAGGGGTTGGCATGCTTTCCTCTTTCCTCTTTCCTCTTTCCTCTTTCCTCTTTCCTCTTTCCTCTTTCCTCTTTCCTCTTTCCTCTTTCCTCTTTCCTCTTTCCTCTTTCCTCTTTCCTCTTTCCTCTTTCCTCTTTCACCACTTCCGCAACATTGTCCTCTTATAAGGCCGGCGGTTAGATATTGCCGGTCGGATTTGTTGGTGGCGTGAAAAATTTGACGTGCTTTTTTATAAGATCATGATAGGTAAATAAAAATGGCCAGTGGCATGCGATGTGCTTATTTACTAAGTAACAAGTGTGAGAGGCTACTACCATGACAATTAATTTCGATAAAGCATTAGGCATTCATTCCCAGGCAT
The DNA here is from genome assembly GCA_018830325.1 of Gammaproteobacteria bacterium. Taxonomy (GTDB): domain Bacteria; phylum Pseudomonadota; class Gammaproteobacteria; order Methylococcales; family Methylomonadaceae; genus Methylotuvimicrobium. The sequence goes on along the minus strand of JAHJSQ010000133.1, from coordinate 67,392 downwards.
TGGCACTGCGCGAAAAGCGCGGGGAGGTACTTGCCTCCAATTTAGCCAATGCCGATACTCCAGGCTATAAGGCACGAGACCTTAATTTTCAATCGGTTTTAAAAACCGCGATGCCGGATGCGTTGCCGATGGAGCGCACGCGGACCGGACATATCTCGGCAAACAACACGCTCTTGGGTGCTTCTATGATGTATCGCACTCCAAATCAAGCTTCATTGGACGGTAATACCGTAGAAGGTCATATCGAGCAGGCCAAGTATGCCGAGAATGCAGTGCAATACCAAGCCAGTTTGCGTTTTCTGAACGGTAAATTTTCGGGTTTAACGTCGGCCATTAAAGGAGAATAATCATGAGCTCATTCAGTATTTTCGATATCTCCGGTAGTGGCATGAATGCCCAGTCGCTGAGATTGAATCTAGTCGCTAGTAATATTTCCAACGCCAACAGCGTTAGCAGCAGCATCGATCAAACCTATAAATCGCGGCAACCGGTATTTGCGGCGGAATTGAAAAATATCATGGATAAGCAAAATGCCGCGAGTAAGGTCAATGTATTGGGCGTGGTCGAGAGTCAGGCGCCAGCGGTCATGGAATATGCACCGAATCATCCTATGGCCGATCAGTCCGGCTATATCTATAAGCCCAATGTCAATATCGTCGAAGAGATGGCCAATATGATGTCGGCTTCACGCTCTTATCAAAATAATGTCGAAGTGCTCAATACCGCGAAGGAGCTGGTATTGCAGACTTTACGAATAGGCCAGTAAAAGGAGAAACCAATGTCCATCAATTTTGACGCATTAAAAAATCTGGGCGTTAGAACGTTCGAAGATGCCCCTGTAAAAAAGCAATCGTTAGAGCAGGAGCAATTCTTGAAATTGATGACCACCCAATTGACTCATCAGGATCCCACCAAGCCGATGGAAAATGGTGATTTTTTAGGACAAATGGCGCAGTTCAGTACCGTCAGCGGGATTCAAGACTTGCAAAAATCGTTCGCCGAATTTGCCGGTTCGATCAGTTCGAATCAAGCGCTACAGGCTGCCAGCTTAGTCGGCAGGTCGGTGCTTGTACCCGGTTCGGAAGGCGTATTTTCGCTCAATGATAATATGAAAGGGGAAGTCGAACTGACCGGGCTTACCGATAACCTTATCGTCGAATTTCAAAATCGTAACGGTATCACGGTCAAGCAACTCAATTTGGGGCGGCAATCGGCCGGTAGTGTCGAGTTCGAATGGGATGGCCAATTAGATGACGGGACATTTGCCAATCCCGGTGTCTATCAAATCAAAGCCAGTGCGAGTATCGATAATAAAAATACTGCGCTACAAACCTATGTCAATGCAGGCGTCAATAGCGTCACTCTGGGCAATGGTAGCAACGGTATTCAATTAAGTTTAAACGGTCTTGACTCGGTGAGATTCAACGATGTCAGACGGATTTTTTAGCGTTATTTCATCAGGAGAACGATCATGAGTTTTGCAACAGGATTAAGCGGCTTGAAGGCCGCATCGACCGACTTGAAGACTACGGGCAATAATATCGCAAATGCAAACACAACGGGCTTTAAAAAATCGCGTGCCGAATTTGCCGATGTTTATGCCAGCAGTTTCGGAGGGGTGCCGAAAACTCAACCGGGTTCCGGAGTACGAGTAACTGAAGTTGCTCAGCAATTTACCCAAGGCAATATCGAATTTACCGAAAATAGTTTGGATTTGGCAATTAGCGGGAATGGTTTTTTTACATTGGCCGATGATGTCAATTCACCGAGACCGACCAGTTTTACACGCAACGGCGCTTTTCAATTGGATAAGAACGGTTTTGTCGTTGATGATCGCGGGCGTTTTTTAATGGCCTATTCGCCGAATGGTACGACAGTCGAGGAAGGTTTCAGTCAAGGTGTATTTCAGCCGCTTTTTATCGATACTTCGCAAGGCTTACCTTCGGCAACTGAAAACATCAATACAAAGATTAATCTCAATGGCAGCTTGGACGTTCCTGCTGTTGCGACTTTCGATCCGACCAATCCGAACAGTTTCAACAATACGACATCGGTTACCGTTTTTGATTCGCAGGGCAATGCTCATACCGCATCGATGTATTTAGTCAAAACCGCGACGCCGAATCAGTGGAATATCCATACTTATGTGAATGGGAGAGGTATCGAGCCGGGCGGTGGCGTTACGGCTGTCGGCGTTACTCCGGCCGCTACACCGATAACCTTTACCGAGTCCGGAATATTGAATTATGTCGGATCGGCAGGAAATACCAGTGTGGACTATGGTCCTATCAACCTTTCATTGATCGACCCGAATATCGAAGTCGATCCGTTGTCGTTCGATATCGATTTTCTCGGTTCAACGCAACTCAGTAGTCCGTTCAGCGTAAACGAATTGAATCAGGACGGTTTACCGGCCGGAAATTTGACCGGCATCGATGTAACAAGCGATGGGGTTATGTTTGCCCGGTTTAGTAATGGTGGGTCAAGGCCGTTGGGTCAAGTTGCAATGGCACGATTTCCGAATGATCAGGGTTTAGCTAAGTTAGGCGATACATCATGGGGGGAGAGTGCGGTTTCCGGGCAGCCGGTTTACGGTGCGGCAGGCTCCAACAATTTCGGCGTCATGCAGTCGGCAGCTTTGGAAAGTTCGAATGTGGATTTGTCCGAGCAATTGGTACGACTGATTATCGCGCAGCAGGCTTATCAGGCCAACGCGCAAACGATCAGCACTGAAAACACAATCACTCAAACTATTCTAAATATCCGGTAATAGCTACTAGCAGGAGCCCGTAATGGACCGCAGTCTTTATATCGCAATGAGCGGCGCCAAGCAAACCTTGCTGGCGCAATCGGCAAACGCCAATAATTTGGCGAATTCGCAAACCGCCGGATTTAAATCCGATTTCGAGCAGTTTCGCAGCATGCCGGTATTCGGTCCCGGCTTTCCGACGCGTGTCTATGCAATGTCTGAGAGGCCGGGAGTCGATTTGAGCGCCGGGCCGATGCAAATTACCGGCCGGGACTTGGATGTCGCTATCAATGGCGAAGGCTGGTTGGCGGTTCAGGGTCAGGGCGGCAAGGAGGCCTATACGCGGGCCGGCGATTTGCGCTTGACACCGGAGGGCTTGCTGCAAACCGGAACCGGTTTACCGGTGATCGGTAATGACGGCCCGATTGCAGTGCCTCCCGCTTCCAAGGTATCAATCATGCCGGACGGCACGATTAACATCATTCCGCTAGGTGAAACGAACGCGGCGAATCAAGTCATCGTTGAACGCATCAAGATGGTTAATCCACCGCTCGACGATCTTGAAAAACAGAACGATGGTTTGCTTTACCTAAAGAATGATGGCGTCGCGCAAGCCAGCGCCGATGTGAGGTTAGCGCAAGGTGCCTTGGAAGGTAGTAATGTCAGTACGATCGGTGCGATGGTTGCGATGATCGAGCTGGCCAGGAATTTTGAATTACAAACTAAGGTGATGAAGCAAGTCGATGACAATGCGGGCGTTAGCGCCAAGTTGATGCAAATGGCATAAGCTGTGCTTGAACCAGATAAAAGAGCCGGTAAAGACGGTAATTCGTCATCATAGGAGGTTAACATGACAGAAAGAGCATTATGGGTGGCTAAATCGGGTCTCGATGCCCAGCAAACACGGATGGCGGTAATCGCCAACAACTTGGCCAACGTCAATACGACCGGTTTCAAGAAGTCCAGAGCGATTTTCGAAGACTTGATCTATCAAAATATCCGTCAAGCCGGTTCGCAAACCAATCAAGGTAACGAGCTTCCCACCGGTTTACAATTGGGTGCCGGAGTTAGAACCGTTGCCACCGAGAAATTGCACACTCAGGGGAACATGGTACAAACCGAAAATTCCTTGGATGTTGCAATTAGCGGGAGGGGGTTTTTTCAGATTTTGATGCCCAATGGTGACATAACTTATACTCGAGACGGTTCGTTCAAATTGGATTCTTTGGGCCAAATCGTCACGTCCGGCGGCTTGCTGTTGGAACCGGCGATTACCGTGCCGAACGATGCGATCAGTTTGTCGATTACACGGGACGGTACTGTTTCCGTCGTACAACCGGGAAGCCCGGCGGCGGTTCAATTGGGTCAGATTCAAACAGCCGATTTTATCAATTATGCAGGCCTTGAACCGGTCGGCGAGAATCTGTTTCGCGAAACGGTTGCGAGTGGCCCTCCGGTACTGGGTATTCCCGGTGAAAACGAATTCGGCGCCGTGTTCCAAGGATCCTTGGAAACCTCGAACGTGAATGTCGTCGAAGAACTCGTCAATATGATCGAGACGCAACGCGCTTACGAAATGAATTCCAAGGCGATATCGACGACCGATCAAATGTTGTCCTACGTGACGCAACAACTTTAGGTAACCGTCATGGCGCATTTTAAATGGATAATATTCATATCCTTGTTTGCGGTAGCTTGTACTCCCTTACCGACGCGCGACCCGGCGTTCGCGCCGGTCGAACCCGCCGATTTGCGGGCTCCGGCCCAAAATAGCGGTTCGATTTATCAAGCCAATTACGATATGCGCTTATTCGAGGATCATACCGCCAAACGGGTTGGCGATGTTTTGACAATTCGCTTGGTCGAAAGAACGCAGGCGAAGAAATTATCGGATATGGAAGCTAGAAAAAATACTTCTTTGTCGGTAAAGGCGCCGTTGATCTTAGGAATGGAAGCGGCTCAATTGCTGGGGCATGATGTCGAAACCGAAGTGGCAACAAATCATCAATTTACCGGCGAAGGCGAGGCCAATCAAAGCAACAGTCTAACCGGCGATTTATCGGTAACAGTTGTAGAGGTATTGCCGAACGGTAATTTAAGAGTTCGCGGCGAAAAACGTGTCGCGTTGAATCAAGGCAGCGAATATGTGCGTTTATCCGGCATTGTTCGCCCGGTCGATATCGATGTTGCGAATAGTGTGCTTTCTAGCCGAGTGGCTGATGCGACAATTATGTATACCGGCGATGGAGCGGTTGCCGACGCCAGCAAAATGGGTTGGCTGGCACGCTTTTTCATAAGCCCGTGGTTTCCGTTTTAATGCATGGATTGACCGGTTGTGAGGACTGACCATGAAACAAATAAAATATGTAATAGTCATTGCGTTGCTCTGGTTGGGCTTAATGTCAACGGTTCATGCCGAGCGGATCAAAGATCTGGCCTCGGTAGCCGGTGTCAGAACCAACCAGTTGGTTGGCTACGGCTTGGTTGTCGGTCTCGATAAATCCGGAGACAGAACCTTATTTACCGGTCAGGCGCTGCGTAGTATGTTGGCTCGCTTGGGTTTGACATTACCGCCTAATATCGACCCCAGAGCGCGAAATGTCGCGGCGGTTTCGGTCCATGCCGAATTGCCGCCTTTTTCCAAGCCGGGGCAAACCATTGACGTGACGGTATCATCGATCGGCGATGCGAAAAGTTTGCGTGGCGGTTCGTTACTGATGAGTCCGTTGAAAGGCGCGGACGGTCAGGTTTATGCTGTCGCTCAGGGGAATCTAGTCGTGGGCGGTTTGAGCGCCGGCGGTTTAGACGGGTCCAAAATTACCATCAACAACCCGGCTGTCGGTCGGATTCCTAATGGAGCAACGGTTGAGAGGGAGGTAGCGACGCCATTTGCCGACGGTCAGTTTCTGGTGTTCAATTTGCATAATGCCGATTTTACCAATGCCAACCGCATGGCCGCGGAAATCAATCGGACGTTCGGGCCCAATACCGCGACAGCGATTGATGCGACTTCCGTCAAAGTCAGCGCACCGTCCGAGACGTCTCAGCGGGTCATGTTTACCTCGATGGTCGAAAATTTGACGCTAGCGGCAGACGATGCGCCGGCGCGAGTGATTATCAACTCCAGAACCGGCACGGTCGTGATCAACGGAAAAGTGACGGTGCAACCAGCTGCCGTGACGCACGGTAGCTTGACCGTAACGGTTAGTGAAAGCCCGCAAGTGGTTCAACCGGAGCCTTTCGGGGGAGGCGAAACGGCGGTGGTGCCGCAAACCGATATTATTGTCGAAGAAGAAAATAATCGAATGTTTGTGTTTAATCCCGGCGTATCGCTCGATGAAATCGTCGCCGCAGTCAATAATATCGGTGCGGCGCCGAGCGATTTGGTCGCCATATTAGAAGCGCTCAAGTCTGCAGGTTCCTTACGTGCGGAATTAATTGTCATTTAGCGGAGGTAAGCCGTGTTGAATCCAGGCAGTGCCGATGTCTATACCGATTTTTCCGGCTTGTCCCGGTTACGAAATCAGGCTAAACAAGAAACGCCGGGGGCGATCAATGAGGTCGCCAAGCAATTTGAATCGTTATTTTTAAACATGGTGTTGAAAAGTATGCGCGAGGCTAAATTGGCCGACAGCATGCTCGATAACGACCAGAGCAAATTTTACCGCGAAATGTACGATCAACAATTGGCCGTACATTTATCAGGCAAACCGGGCGTTGGTCTAGCCGATTTAATCGTAAAGCAATTGGGCGGCGAAAAAACCGACGAAACCGAACGAATGACGCTCGACGATTATATGAACAATCCGCTACAGCGATTTCCATCGGTAAACAAGTCAAAGAAGGATGGGGCGGATTTCATTCCGATTTCGTCCGGAGTCAAATCAAGACTAATAAAAGAAAGCGATCGGCCGATACAATCAATAGAGTCAAAATCCATCGATCGTGAAGGAATAAAATCGCAGGAGCCAATTCGAACAACAAGGCAATTTGTCAAACGTTTGCATGGTTACGCCGAGAAGGCCGCCGCCGAATTGGGTGTCGAACCTAAGGTGCTACTGGCGCAAGCCGCCTTGGAAACCGGCTGGGGCAGGTCGGTGATCAAGCATAAGGACGGCAGCAGCAGTTTCAATTTGTTTAATATCAAGGCGGGATCTTCATGGACGGGCAAGCGGACGAATGTTGCCACATTGGAATACGAAAAAGGTATTCCTCAAAAGCAGATCGCCGGATTTAGATCTTATGATTCTTATCAGGAAAGTTTCGACGACTATGTCCGGTTAGTGAAAAATAGCTCCCGTTACAGTCAAGCATTGAAACATGCAAACAATCCGGGCCGCTACATGCAGGAGCTGCAAAAAGCCGGTTATGCGACCGACCCGCATTATGCGGATAAGGTGATGAGAATTTATCACAGCGATGATGTGGCGAGTTATCAACCTAATGTCGTTGTGGCGATGCAATAGTTGAGAACAATGTAATGGTAATAGTAGGGCAATAAGATGAGTGGAATTTTAGGCACAGCAATTTCAGGGCTTATGGCTTTTCAACGCTCGCTGGACACAACTAGTCACAATATTGCCAATGTCAATACCGAAGGCTACAGCCGGCAGCGTACAGAGTTATCAACAATGCCGGCGCAATTTACCGGTGCCGGTTATATGGGCGCAGGTGTCCAGGTTGCCGATATTACCCGGAGTTACGATCAGTTCATTAGCGGGCAGTTACGCTCCAGTGCTTCAGGATTCGGCGAAGCTGATAAATTACAATCGATGGCTAGGCAAGTCGATTTTATTGTTGCCAACGATGAAACAGGGCTTGCGTTTTCATTAAGCGGGTTTTTTAAATCCGTGAACGATGTTGCAGGCGATCCGACATCGATTCCGGTCCGGCAAGTCATGCTCGGAGAAGCAGATTCGCTAGCGAATCACTTTAATATGATGGCGGGGCAATTGGATTCATTGCGTAATCAAGTTAATGTCGATATGCAATCCATGGTCAATGAGATTAACTTGTTGGCCTCGGGTATTGCCGATTTAAATAAACGCATCGCTTCCAATATAGGCCAGGGTTCCGGAAGTAAAATGCCGAACGATTTGCTCGATGGCCGAGATCTAATGTTGCAAAAATTGGCAAAACTAACCAATGTTTCGGTGGTCGATCAGCAAGACGGTTCGGTTAGCGTATTCATCGGGCAGGGGCAATCGCTTGTATTGGGAATGAATGCATCGACCGTAAGTTTGAAGCCCTCCAATAGCGAGCCAGAGCGCCAGCAAATATTCATCGGCGATCAAAATGTCTCGAAGTTCATTACCGGCGGACAACTGGCCGGAGTGACGCGTTTTCGCGATGAAATACTCAATCCCGCTCAACAGCAATTAGGCTTGGTTGCTGCGGGCTTGAGCGTACAATTCAATCATCTGCATAAAGAAGGCTCCGATTTGAATGGCAATGACGGGCAGGACTTATTTTCGATGGGCACCCCGGAAATTGCTGTAATAGGGGATGATGCTTTTCCCGGAGGCGGTGCTGTCAGCGCGGCTTTCGATCCTGCAACGATTAATCAATTGCAAGCCAGTGATTATCGTCTCGATTATATTGGCGGGAGCTATAGTTTGACGCGCTTGAGCGACAACGTGAATATTCCTATTTCGGGTGCTTTTCCCGAGACGGTCGGCGGTATGGACATTGATGTGACGACAGCCCCAACCGGCGATGCCAGCTTTTTGATCCGGCCGACTTATAATGCGGCTAAAAATATCAAAACCGAAATAAAAGATCCCGCTTTGATCGCTGCGGCCGAACAGGTTCCGCCAGGTGGAACGGCATTGCCGGGCGACAATCGCAATGCATTGAAATTGGCGGATTTGGAGTCGGGGGCGTTCATGACCGGGGGCCGGTCGTTGACGCAGACTTACGGTCAACTGGTATCGCAAATCGGTGTTGCGGCTCATTCAGCTAACGTGAGCCGGTCGGCTCAGGAAATATTATTCAACCGAGCCAACCAAGCGAGAGAAAACCTTGCCGGAGTCAATCTCGATGAAGAAGCAGCTAATCTCATCAAGTATCAAAATTCTTATCAAGCTGCGGCGCAAGCCGTTAATGTTGCGCGCACGGTATTCGACACGATGCTGAACGCGTTCAGGTAGCAGAGGATTAGTCATGCGAGTTTCAACAGTGAATTCCCATCAGTTAAGTCTTAACTCAATGCTTAAACAGAGCGAGCAGCTCAATCAGACTCAGTTAAAGCTGTCATCGGGGAAGAAAATTTTGACGCCATCGGAAGACCCCGTTGCCGCGGTCAGAATTTTGGATTTTAAACAACGTATCGAACAAACCGAGCAATATCAACGCAATATCGGGACGGCGCGGCAAAGACTTTCTTTAGAGCATATTACGCTAGAAACCGTAACCGATGTGGTTTTCTCGATTCGAGATCTCGCCTTGCAAGGCTTGAATGCTATAAACAGTCCAGAAGAACGGCTTGCGATAGCGGACGAATTGGATAGATTGAACGAACAGTTAACAGGCTTGGCAAATACGAAAAATGCCAACGGCGAATATTTGTTTGCCGGATTGGCATCGCTTGATGCTCCGTTTGAGTATGACAGTGCAGCGACTGCCCCTCCTTTTTATGAATATGTCGGAGACAATACTCGGCGGTTGGTGAAGATCGGCGATGCAAGGCAGATTAGCGACGGCGATGACGGTGCGAGCGTGTTCGGCCCTTCTACACCCGGCGGAGTCGATAATCTGCTCGATATCGTTCGGAAGATGTCGGATGAGTTTAAAGATGATAATCCGCAATCGGCGACCCTGGGAGAAATGGATGTTGCTATGGAAAGAATTGCATCCATTCAATCATCGGTAGGTATTAGGTTAAATGCGCTAGATCGTCAAGAAATATACAATGAAGATATTTTATTGAACATGAAAACGGTATTGTCCGAAACGGAAGACCTTGATTATGCCGAAGCTATTAGTCAATTTAATTTACAGACAATATCGTTACAAGCGGCTCAGCAAACGTTTACCACAGTACAGCGCCTCTCTTTATTTAATTATTTATAGCTTACAGACGAAGTCCAAGCTCAGTTATACATATCGCTTTAATGCGTTTGCCCTGTATCTTGAGCCTCCAAAAGAGACAGTGATCTGCGCGTATGGGATAATCCGCCTGTTTCTTTAACATAGTAAGGTTTTCATGCGGCGATTTATTCGGCGTCTGCCGGGACGAAATGCCTGGTTGACTCTTCATCTTTACCTGGCGTTGAGCTTGGGTTTGTTATTCATATTGATTGGTTTGACCGGCAGTCTTAGCGTTTATCGCGAAGAACTGGATGGTTTGTTGAATCCAAGCCTCAAGGTAGAAAACCAAGCCGGCAATTATTTGCCGCTCGATCGCATCATGGCTTCGGTCAAAGAGGCCCATCCGGCAAGGCATGGGCCATGGACATTGGAAATGCCGCAAACGTCGAGCGGCATGGTGACCGCTTGGTATGAAAAACCGCACGAGACGATCGGAGAACTCTATGCGCCATTGATGGTTTCGGTTAATCCGTATACCGGGGAGGTTGTTGCCAGTCGGTTTTGGGGGCGTACGCTAACGACTTGGTTGCACGATCTACACACGCAGCTTCGGCTTGATCGTCGCGGTTGGCGACTGGTCGGCTATCTCGGCTTGTTGTTCGGCGTTTCGATTCTAACCGGAATCTATTTATGGTGGCCGGGCAAAGGGCGATTTTTGCAAGTCTTTAAGATTCGTTATCATTCGGGGATTGTGCGTTTGGCATTCGATCTACATCGGATGATTGGCTTGGTCGGTGCGTTATTGTTGCCGATGTTGATCGTTACCGGACTCCATTTGAGTTTTCCTTCTGTGTTGGAAAATTTGACCGGTTCCGATAATTTGGGGCATGGTGATCAAGGCCCCCCGATTCGCAGTACTGCCGTTCCGAATGACAGGCCGGTTACGATGGAAGAAGCTGTGTTATTGGCCCGCGGTCCGTTTCCGAAAGCTAAACTCAGGCGCATCACGACCCCGGCGGGAGCAGTCGGAATCTATCGGGTCGATTTGCGCCAAAATGAAGAAATCAATCGAAGACATCCTTTTACGACCGTGTGGGTGGACCGCTGGAGCGGCCATATCAAGGCGGCGCGCGATCCCTATAGTTTTACATCCAGTCAGGCATTGACCATTGCTGTCTGGCCGATCCATACCGGCGAAGCGCTGGGGCCCTGGGGAAGATTTCTATGGTTTATAGTCGGGTTGCTTCCGCTGATACTTTATGTCAGCGGATTGATGGTTTGGTTACGCAGAAAAGGCTGGTTTAGAGACCGACCGGTGAACGTGCCGAATTTTCGCTCTTTGCGGTCTTATGCGCTAACAATAGGGCAACGCATCGGCTTGGGGGGGAGGCGTTGGGCCGGTTTATTGGTAAGTTATATCGAGCGAAACGAACCTCATTTTAGAGTAAAGGCACAAAAGCTATGGCGGCGCTGCCTTGAGTTTGCATCAGGGTTATCGAAATAAATAATCTTAGTCCGGAATAAAAGAATTATTCTAATTGTTCATGAAGGCCCGGCAAATGAAATTGTGCGGCCTGGGGAGGGTGCGGTCACTCGCTCGACAGGACGCCGTGAATACGTCCATGTAGGCTCGACGGCGGCTATCAGATTGCCATGGATGGCATGAATGCAGATTTTGCAGGAGCAAAAATCTGCCCTGCCGCCGACGCCTGTCGATCGAGCAACCGCACCCTCTCCGGAACCGGCATTGCCAGAACGGAGTTTTGCATATCGAAAAATTAGATAATGAATCCAAATTTACGATCTTTCACAGTAAAATCGGTAGTTTAGCCATGTAGCCCGTATGCAGCGTAGCGAAATACGGGAGTGGCGTGGCTCCGAGCTTCCCGGATTGCGCTACGCTCCATCCGGGCTACGCGGCTTCATATTCTTCATGGTGAAATGCTTTTTCTAAGATCAATGGAAAAACCTTCGTTTAATAATCACTTTTTAGCAGAACATGCCGCCTTATTGGGCGACAGTTATAATCGCTTGCTCGGTAAACCTCTGATTAACGGCATTTGCGGGAGTCAGGAATTTGCCGAAGCTTTGTTTCATGCGCCATTCGCCGTGGTTTCGCACGACACCGCCGACGATCCCGTGTTTAATTATGCCAATGCTCAGGCATTGACCTTATTCGAAATGAATTGGGAAGAATTTACTCGAACGCCGTCCAGGTTATCCGCGGAGCCGGTCAATCGGCAAGAACGAAGTCGTCTGTTGAAGAAGGTGGCAGAACAGGACTATATCGATCATTATCAAGGCGTGCGCATTTCGAGTACCGGAGCCCGTTTCATGATCGAGAACGCCGTGGTTTGGAATCTGATCGATCAATACGGAAATTATAAAGGGCAGGCCGCGTGCTTCGGTGATTGGCGCTTTTTATAAAGTATGCTTTTCACCGAATCTCAAAGCCGGCTGGAATATCGATGCCCGCCAGTTCTTCTGTTTCGACATGATCGACCCGTGCCATGATCGGCCCTCTATGACACCAATGCACTAATTTTTCGACCGCCTCGTTGGAGCCGGCTGCGACTACTTCGACTCGCCCGTCCGGCAGGTTTTTCGCGAACCCTGACAGTTGATGCTTCTTCGCTTGCTTTTGCGTGAAGGCGCGGAAATAAACGCCTTGCACCCGGCCCGATACGAGTATTCTGACTTGTTTAGTCATTCGCTAATCCTCCAGCAATAATGAATCTTGGGATTTCTGGCAAAGTCTTCCGGAATCGTCGCCGCCGTGATGTCTTCGATCACCAAGTCCGATAGGGCTTCGGTGTCGAGTTTAAAGCGCCTGAAATTGGTCGAGAAATACAGCACGCTGCCGGGTGACAGCAAGGCTACCGCGTTTTCGATCAATTCGACATGATCGGTTTGAATATCGAATACGTCGTCCATGCGCTTGGAGTTGGAAAACGTCGGCGGGTCCAGAAAGATCAGGTCGTATTGACGGGCATAAGGCTGTTTGGCTTCATTAGCCAGCCATTCCAAACAATCGGCGCGGATAAATTCGTGATCGCCGCCGGACGCATTCAAGGCCAGGTTCTGCTCTGCCCAGTCCAGATAAGTTTTCGACATATCGACCGTGGTGGTCGATTTTGCGCCGCCGACTGCGGCATGCACCGTCGCGCTGCCGGTATAGGCGAACAGATTCAGAAAACGCTTGCCCTGGGCTTCCTGTTGAATACGCAGACGCATCGGGCGATGATCGAGAAACAAGCCGGTATCGAGATAATCGGCAAAATTGACGCGCAATTTGCAGCCGCCTTCTTCGATGACATGGAATTCGTTGTTGTGGCCTTGTTTTTCGTATTGATCGGAGCTTTTTTGCTTGCGCCGTATTTTCAGAAAGGCCTGTTCTTTCGGAATGCCGAATAAGTCCGGAATTTCCGCCAAGACCCCAGCTAAGCGTTGGTCGGCTTTGTCCGGGTCTATCGATTTCGACGGTTCGTATTCCTGCACGACGATCCAGGTTTTATCGCCCCGGTACAGATCGACCGCGACCGCATATTCTGGCAGGTCGGCATCGTAAACCCGGTAACAATCGATTTGGTTTTGCTTGGCCCACTTGCTCAGTTTTTTCAGATTCTTCCTGACGCGGTTGGCGAACATTTCAGCACCGGTATCGCCGCTGCCGGTCACGCTTTCCGCAATTTGCGCGAGGCGTTCGTCGCGGTTTTTCGGCTTCGGAATAAAAAAGGCCGTATCGGCTATCGTCATGCGCAGCAATTTGCATTCGAGAGCGCCATTATATAGCGTGATCGGTTTTTGCGAACGAATCCCGAGGCGGAATCCGAGTTCGGGATCGCTGACGATCAGCGCGGCTTGCCAGCCGGAAAATTCGGCTTTCAGCGTGTCACCGAACTTTTGATAAAGCTCGGCGGTTTCTTCCGCGTCGCCTAGGCGTTCTCCGTAAGGAGGATTACAGACCAAAAGGCCTTTCGGCCAGCCGGCGGCAGGCCGCGCATCGGCGATATCGCGCCGTTCCAGATGAATCTTGCCGTTGAATCCGGCTCGCTCGATGTGTAGCGCCGCCGCATTCAGAGTATGCCGGCTTTGATCGAAACCGACGATTACCGGCAATGTTTTCAGTCCTTCGGCTTTACGTCGTTCGGCTTCGTCGATCAGATTTTGCCAAAGTTCGGGGTCATGCTTTTTCCAGCCGCTGAAACCGTAATGTTTGCGCAATAATCCCGGTGCGATATCGGCGGCGATCATCGCGCCTTCGACCAAAAGCGTGCCGGAACCGCACATCGGATCGAGTAGCGAGCCGTTTTGTTTGGCGATCGCGGGCCATCCCGAGCGGATCAGAATCGCCGCAGCCAAATTTTCCTTGATCGGCGCCTTGATGTTGATATCGCGATAACCGCGTTTATGCAAGCTTTCGCCGGACAGATCGATGCTTAATTGCGCCTTTTCGCTGTGTAGATAAACATTGACGCGTAGCGACGGTTGCTCGGTATCGATCGAGGGACGTTTGTTGAATTTCGCGCGCATTTGATCGACGATCGCGTCCTTGACTTTGAGCGCGCCGAAATGAGTATTGTTGATCGCTTTCGAGTTTTTCGCGCTGAACGTGACTGCGATCGAATCGTCCGGCTTTATGTGTTCGAACCAGTTGATTTTTTTGACGCCGCGATACAGGTCGTCCTGGCTGCCGACATCGAATGTATCGAGTACCAGCAAGACCCGATTGGCGATGCGGGACCACAGGCAGACCCGGTAAGCGCTTTCAAGCGTGCCTTCGAACGCGACGCCGGCAACGGTTTGTTTGATGTTTTGCGCGCCCAGCGTGGACAGTTCGTCGGCAAGCAGTTGCTCCAGGGCTTTCGGGGATGTCGCGAACAGTGAAAATGAGGTCATTATTAAGTTAAGTTCCGTATGGGTTCGCACGCGAAAAGTGAGAACTGGATAATAAAAAGCATAGTTTGAGCCAGTGCGTCGAGTATTTCAATTCCAAATGATGAGCTAAGACGGCTAGAATAGCCTGATTAATCGTAAAGCATGCACTAATGTAAGGGGCTTTTTTGCTTGTTCCCATCGCTTCAGCGTTGGAGTGCATAGGGGGACGACACGCAAGATCTAAAAATAACAACAAACTGAGCGGATTAATAAAATATGAAACCGGATAATCATTATAAACAACTCGGTTGCGCGGAATGTGCGGGCGGGGTCGGACTAGGTTTCGACTTCACAATGGCGTTTCAGCCTATCGTGAATACGACGACGCAGTCGATTTATGCTCATGAGGCCTTGGCGAGAGGCTTGAATAATGAACCGGCAGGTAAGGTGTTCGAGCAAGTCAACGATGCAAACTGCTATCGTTTCGACCAAAGTTGCCGTACCAAGGCAATTAAGTTGGCCTCGGAGTTAAACATGGATACTTTTTTGAGTATTAATTTTATGCCGAATGCGGTGTACCGGCCCGAGTTGTGTATAAGAACCACATTGGAAGCCGCCAAAATCTACGGATTTCCGGTTGATCGTATTATTTTTGAAATTACGGAAGGCGAGCAAGTCAAGGATCATGCGCATTTACTCGAAATCGTTCGGTATTATCAATCGCAAGGTTTTAAAACCGCGATAGACGATTTCGGAGCCGGATATTCCGGACTCAATTTATTAGCCGAAATCCAAACCGATATTATTAAACTGGATATGGCTTTGATTCGTCATATCGATCAAGATCGTAATCGTCAAGCTATAGTGAAAGCAATTTTGCAGCTATGCGGCGAGCTATCGATCATACCTCTTGCCGAGGGTATCGAAACTTATGAAGAGCTGAGTGTGCTGCAATCTTTCGGTTTGGAATTGTTTCAAGGCTATTATTTCGCGAAGCCGGCATTTCAATCGCTGGCGGCTTTGACGCCGAATGCGTTTGCCGGCCGTTGAACGCAAGGGAGAGCGGATCATTACGTTTTTATCGGAAAAATTTGCCAAATACTCTTCCGCTGAAATGTAGCTAGTAAAGGCAGCACTAAATACGAGTCGCAAAATTAACTTAACTAAGTGATAATCGCATATTTTCGCGCCGTGCTTGGTGTTTCTGTCGTTTGAGAGATTAAGGCCTGCCGTGTTGCATTTATTTAGTTAACGTGACGAACCATGACCCCCATTCAATATATCGATACTCCGCAAAAGCTTGACGAATTGTGCCGGCAAATCGCCAAGGAATCTTGGCTAGCACTGGATACCGAGTTTCTCAGGGAAAAAACTTATTATCCCAAATTTTGTTTGCTGCAAATCGCGACGCCCGAGTGGGTTGCTTGTGTCGACCCGATCGCTTTGGATGATTTAAGCGCGCTGTTCGAAGCTATCTATAATCCGGCGATAATCAAAGTGTTCCATTCCTGCCGGCAGGATCTGGAAATTTTTTATCAATTGACAGGTAAAATTCCGCAGCCGATTTTTGATACGCAAATTGCCGCCCCTTTATTAGGATTTCAGGAAAATCCCGGTTATGCGATGCTGGTATCGAGTTTTTTGAACATCAATCTCAGCAAGGCCCATACCCGCACCGACTGGACGGTTAGGCCGCTCAGTCAGGCCCAATTACAGTATGCTGCCGACGACGTGATTTATTTATGTCAAATTTATCAGACCATGCTCAAAAAATTGGCCGAGCTCAATCGTTTGGATTGGCTGGAAAACGATTTTGCGATGTTGAACGATCCCGAACTTTACGATATTTCACCGGAAAATGCTTGGCTTAAAATTCGCGGCAAAAATAAACTGACTGGTAAGCAATTATCAATCGTACAAACCTTGGCCGAGTGGCGCGAGCAAACCGCGCAAAAAGAGGATAGACCTCGAAATTGGCTGTTGCGCGACGATATGATGTTCGAGCTGGCAAAGCAGCAGCCCGGTACCGTCGAAGAAATGTTGAAAGTCCATAATATCAATGAGCGCATGGTCAACAAGTACGGCAAAGTACTTTGCCAATTGATCAATGAAGCGAAGCAAAGGCCGCCGATACCGCTGCACGAAAATGGCCGATCCCCCAAAAAGACCCAGCAGCAAGAAGCTATTTTGGATATTTTGACGGCATTGGTACGCATTAGAGCAGACGAGAACTCACTGAATCCGGCTATATTGGCTGATCGTAAGGCATTGGAATTGTTATTGTTTGAAGATCCCGAATCATTATTGTTGAAAGGTTGGCGCTATGCAATGGCAGGCCGCGAGTTGATGGGATTATTGAAAGGCGAGCAAGTGCTCGGTATTGATGGAGAAAAAGTCTATACCATCGATAATCCTTGTAGTTGATTATCCACTCTACTTCAAATTTCGGCATTAGCGTATGGAGGTGCTGGGGAATCCAATTGCCATGGCTGGCAGGCTTTTCTGGTTCCCACGGTCCTCCGCTCATCTTTATACATAAGTCAAAAATTACTCTTTTACAATTTTAGCCAATGAGACCTCGATAGCATTTATTGTCACTTAACAATCTCGACTTTCCCTCACCTAGTGTTAGGTGAGGGACGATCAGAGGATCGCTCCCACAAAAGGGTGACAAGCGCTGTGGGAGCGACGCCTACGTCGCGACTATCGAAGCCGTTATCGCTCAAACACCAATAGCCTTTTCGGACGACACGGCAATCTAGCGCTTGGTCGCTACGCATTCCCACGCAGGAGCGGTGGTAACGAGGAAACTGTACTTCAAATTTCGTTGATGCTTAAGGAGGCGCTGGAGGATCCAGTTGCCATGGATGACAGACTTTTTCGGATTATCCGATGTTGGGAGCGGCACTCGATGCATAAAATAGTAACTATTTTGCTACGGTTTAGCGTTGCCGTAGTGTTAATCGCATTATTGATGATTCGGGCAACGCCACCCGGGCCTGAGCCGATTCGTATTGGTGTGATTTATTCGCTGACCGGCACGATGTCGGTCAGCGAGGCGCCATTGATCGATGCGATTGACTTGGCGGTCGACGAAATCAACAACCAAGGCGGGTTGCTGGGACGTCCCGTTGCAATGACAGTCGTCGACGGACGATCCGATTGGCAAGTGTTTGCTCATGAGGCCGAGCGACTGATCACACAAGAGAAAGTCGATGTATTGTTTGCTTGTTGGACATCTGTTTGTCGTAAAGCGGTCAAACAGGTCGTTGAGCGCTTCGATCATCTTCTGCTTTATCCGGTCCAATATGAGGGACTTGAACAGTCTCCCAATATCGTCTATACCGGATCCGCGCCGAATCAACAAATCGTTCCCGGGACCCATTGGGCGCTCGAGCATTTCGGTAGTCGCGTCTATCTAGTCGGTTCGGATTATATTTTCCCCCATACGGCAAATATTATTATTCGTGATTTGATAACCGCTATCGACGGACAAGTATTAGCCGAACGTTATGTGCCTTTAGGCCAACAAGATGTTGCCGCGGTCGTTCGGGACATCCGGCAGCAAAGGCCCGATGTCGTACTCAATACTTTGAACGGCGACACGAATAAGGCATTTTTTGCCGGATTACTGGCTGCGGGTTTGGCTGATATACCGTTGATGTCGTTTAGTGTTAGCGAGGGTGAGATGCAAGCCTGGAGAGGCGATAAGCTCAAGCGGCATTTTACGGTAAGCAGTTATTTTCAATCGATAGATCGTCCTCAAAACAAACGATTCGTTAACGCATTCGGAGCGCGTTTCGGCAAAGACCGCTTGATTGGCGATGCGATGGAGGCGGCTTATGTGAGTGTAAAACTTTGGGCTCAAGCGGTACGTGATGCAGGGTCGGCCGAAGCGGCGCGTGTCAATCGAACTATCTTAAGACAAACGGTGAACGGCCCTTCGGCAATTAGGTCGGTTGATTTATCGACCCGGCATACTTGGAAAATGGTGCGCATCGGGCAGGTGAAGCCCGGAGGGCAATTTGAGCAGGTTTTTGCCACCGAAAAGCCGCTACGTCCTAAACCCTGGCCGTATTATCGAACTCGGGAGCAGTGGTTCCAGGTGTTGGAAAGCGCGTCATCTAGAGATAAAGCCGGCGCGAGTCAAGGTTTGCAGGCCGATGTCGCATTCGAAGATCAGTCCTTGCAACACAAGGACAGCCAATGATTCTAGGTAAAATCATTCCTCGTTCTTTATTCATTTTTTTGATGGTGTCGCCGTTGCCGTTGGCGGGTTTGGCTTATTTGTTCGTCGGAACGTTCGAGCAAGAATTGACTAGAACGGTCAAGACGCATTTGTCTTCGATTGCCGATAAAAAACAGGATCAAATCGAGGCTTACCTAAACGAACGCTTGGCCGATGCTCAATTTTTAGCCAATATGTCTTTGACGAATCAAGCCTTGGACACGCTTTCGGCTTTATTCGACGGGTCGATTGATTCTGTGCAATATCGAAATGAAATACGCAAGTATCGAAGCGATTTTGTCAGATTTAAAGACAGTAGCGGATATTACGACCTGTTGTTGATCGATAAACTCGGTAATGTCATTTTTTCGATATTGCATGAAGGTGACCTCGGCACTAATTTAAATTCCGGATTTTTACGCGATACAGCGCTGGCCGAAGCTCAGCGAGGCGCTTTGGCATTGCTCGATACACAAGTGACGCCAGTGGCGCTCTACGAACCTTCCGGAAATAACCCCGCTGTTTTTATCGTCACGCCGTTGCTGCGCGACGGCAGGCCGATTGGAACCCTGGCTTTTCAATTGGATCTCGATCGATTGACTCAAGTTACCGCCGACAACACAGGCTTAGGTGAGACCGGCGAGACCGTGTTGGCGCAGCGTGAGGGCGATCAAACATTGTATGTCGCCCCCTTGAGTCGAATTAGCGAGGCCGCTTTTCGCTATCACGTACCATTGACGGAAACAGCTAGTCCGATGCGATCAGCCTTATCGGGTGAACTCGGTATGGGCGTGACTCAGGATTACGTGGGCGTCGATATCGTTGCGGTATGGCGTTATTTACCCTCCTTGGATTGGGGGATGGTTATCAAAATGGATGTTGACGAAGCCCTTGCCTCGGCTCATAGATTGCGTTTGTTCACTTGGGGGGCCTTGGTACTATTGCTTGTTTTGTCGAGTATTACCGCGCTGTGGTTCGGCAGGGCGTTAATTTTGCCGATTCGTAGGGTGACTGAAGTCGCCGGGTTTATTGCCGGAGGCGATATCGATCGAAGAGTGCCGGTTGAAGGCTGGCAGGAACTGAAGAAGTTGGCGGGTAGTTTCAATCGTATGACCGACAGGTTGGCGGAAGATCAATTGCTGCTGGAACTCCGCGTCGATCAGCGCACTGCAGATTTGGAAAGCGCGAACCGGCGTTTGCAGGATTTGTTAACGCTGCATGCCGCGATACTCGATAATGCCGCGCATGCGATTATTGCGACTACACCGGAAGGGATCATTACCGTATTCAACCGCGCTGCTGAAGATATGCTGGGCTATCTGGCGGACGAAGTGATTGGCAAGCAAGACCTCGACATATTTCATGATTCTGACGAGCTAGAAAAGCGGTCGCAAGAGTTTTCCGAACAGTTGGGGATACCGGTAACGCCCGGTTTCGATACGATTATTGTTAAATCGCGTAATAATAAACCCAATGAGCATGAATGGCTCTATCGGCGTAAGGATGGCTCGGCGATTCCGGTTTTGTTGTCCGTTAGCACGATGCGTAATGTCGATCGGATGATTAGCGGTTATCTCGGGATAGCAGTCGATATCGGTAAATTAAAAAAGGTTGAGCAAGCGCTGTTGGACAGCGAAATGCGTTTTCGAACAATTTTCGAAAAAGCCAGTATCGGCATGGTTTTTGCCGATGCCGTGGGTAATTTGTTGCAGGCGAACGATAGTTTGGCTCGTTTTTTAGAATATTCGACGACCGAGTTATCGGATGTCAATTTCGCAAAACTGACTTATGCCGATGACTTGTCGATGGAAGAAGGTTTGGTTGAAGAAATCGTAGAGGGTCGAAGAGACGATTACCGGCTCGAAAAGCGATACGTCACAAAATCCGGACGAGTGGTTTGGGGGGATTTGACGGTAACAGTATTGCGAGACTTACAAGGGCAACCGATCAATTTTATCGGCATGATTATCGATATCAGTGCTCGTAAGGAGTCCGAGGCCGAGTACCGCACAATTCTCGAAACGACTCAGGACGGTTTTGCGTTGTGCGACAGTCAGGGCCGTTTTATCGATGTCAATGACGCTTATTGCCGTTTAATCGGCTATGAACGGGATGAGTTGCGGCACATGACAATACTGAATATCGAAGCAATTGAAAGACCCGAAGAAACTCAACAGCATCTCGATAATATTTTTAAAAACGGGGCGGATCGATTTGAAACCCGGCATCGGCATAAAGATGGCCGATTATTGGATATCGAAGTTAGCGTCAATTATTTACCGGTTAGCGGAGGCCGATTGGTCGTCTTTTTGCGCGATATCGGTGCTCGAAAGGAAACCGAAGCGGCCTTAATCGAAGCCAAGCAAAGCGCGGAGGCGGCCAATCGGGCCAAGTCGGCGTTTCTTGCCAATATGAGCCATGAAATTCGCACGCCGATGAATGCCATATTGGGCTTGACGCAATTGGTTTTGGAAACCGAACTCAATGCCCGGCAGAAAGACTTTCTGCAAAAAGTGCATGCTTCGTCGAAAGCCCTGCTGAGCATTCTTAACGATGTACTCGATTATTCGAAAATCGAGGCCGGGCGTCTTGAAATAGACCGGGTGTCGTTTCGGGTGGAATCGGTACTGACATCGGTCGCCGATCTGTTCGCCGCGCGTATAGAGGAAAAAGGCTTGGAGCTGTTTTTCGAAATCGATTCAGCGGCCGGCTGTATCTTGCTCGGTGACCCGCTACGCTTGACTCAAGTGCTAAACAACCTGGTCGATAATGCGATCAAGTTTACCCATGAGGGCGAGATTCATATCAAAGTCGAAGCGATCGATCAGGGCGAGGATTCGCTGTTGTTACAATTTTCGGTTCGCGATACCGGCATCGGTTTGTCCCAGGAAAAAGCCGAGCTTTTATTTCAGCCGTTTACGCAAGCCGATAGTTCGATTACCCGGCAGTTCGGCGGAACTGGTTTGGGCTTGGCGATTTGCAGCAAGATAGTCGCATTAATGGGAGGCACGATCGGTGCTGCCGGCGTTGAAGGTGAGGGGGCTGTTTTTACGTTTACGGTTCGCGTCGGTATCGAAACGGAAGCGCCGCATAATCTCGATTTAAGCCGGATCCGAGCTCTGCGGGTATTGGTGGTTGACGATCAATCGACTTCCCGCTTGATACTCGAATGCTTGTTAACCGAGTGGGGGGTGGACTGCGAAACATCGGATTCGGGAGAAGATTCCTTGCGACAAATTTATCGGGCGGAACAGAATAATTGCCCGTTTTCGACGGTGCTGCTCGACTGGCGCATGCCCGGTATGAGCGGGGCCGAAGTGGCCGACCGTCTCGAAAAGGATTGTCGTAAGGGCTTGTTGAAACATCCGCTGACAGTGATCATGATTACGGCTTATGATAAAGAGCAGCTTTTAGCTCAAGCCGATAGGGTCCATTTCGATAAGATCTTGACCAAACCGGTAACGCCATCGGTGTTATACGAAACGCTGGCAGGGCATTCCGTGATTCCTAAGCCTGAAGATAAAGTGCTTGGCGCGATTCGTCTCGAAGGTATAAAAATTTTGGTGGTTGAGGATAATGTGCTCAACCAAGAAGTCGTCGTTGAAATTTTGCAAAATCGAGGCGCATCGGTCACGGTTGCCGAAAACGGTCGAGTAGCGTTAGACAAGCTTGAACAAGAAATCTTCGATATGGTACTGATGGATTTGCAGATGCCGGAAATGGACGGTTTTGAAGCCACTCGCCGAATCAAGGCGATACCGGATTACCGTGCCTTGCCGGTTGTCGTGATGAGTGCGGCGGTAATGCCCGAGGAGCGCGCTCGATGCCGACTCGCCGGCGCGGACGACTTTGTCGCGAAGCCGGTCGATCCTAGCGATCTTGAACGGGTCTTGGTTAAATGGCTCAAGGGTTTGAGCGTCAAAGAGGACTCGCACAAAGTAAATTTGGGGTCCGGAGTTACGAATGCCGTAAAATTGTTTGATTTGCCCGGCTTCGATATTGATCGGGCATTAAGGAGGGTCGATGGTAATGTCGTGTTATTACGCCGGTTGTTGGTCGGTTTTTTCGATGAATACAGCAATTCGCCGGCACAATTCGACCGGCTAATGCAGGAACAGCGATACGACGAAGCGGCAGCCATGCTGCACTCTATTAAAGGATTGGCGGGGCATTTGGGCGCGGATTCGTTGAGTCACGCAGCCGCCGCATTGGAAAAGGACATACATGCCGTATCCAATTCCGACTTATACCGGTCTTTTATTGTACAACTACAGCAGGCCGTTGACGCGATTGCCAATTCGTTAACGCAGCTTGAAACGAGCGGTGCCCAAAAACCGGATTCCGATGTAAAAGCGATCGCGCAAGTATTAAATGATTTGTTACCCTATGTCGAGGAGAGGGAGTTAATTCCCGAACACATTCTAGATGCATTATCGGTGCTTTATCGTTCCGGCCAGGCCGGCGAAATGCTGAAACGCTTGCGAGATCAACTCGACAGATTCGATTACAGCGGCGCAATGACCACGATTGAACGACTTTTGACCTTGTTGAAGCAGGATAGTTAAATGATTCAGACGGTGGACGAAACCGGGAAGAAACCGCTCATATTGTTGGTCGACGATGTGCCCGCCAATATTCATGTTTTAGCGGCTGCTTTGAAAGCCGATTACCGTATCAAAATTGCCGTCAACGGTCCTGCCGCATTGGATTTGGCCGGGCGCCACGACAAACCTGAGTTGATTCTGCTGGATGTGATGATGCCCGGTATGAATGGTATCGAGGTGATGCAGGAATTGCGTTCGCGACCGGCAACAAAAGATATTCCGGTGATATTCGTCAGCGCCGACAGTTCCGAGCAAAGCCAAGTTGCGGGGCTGGATCTGGGAGCCGACGACTATTTAACCAAGCCGGTCGTGGTTCCGGTATTGATGGCCCGGGTACGCAATATACTGCAACGCAAGTGCGCGGAGGCTCAATTGCGCCTAGCCGCCCATGTGTTCGACCACAGCGGCGAAGCGATCATGATTACCGATCGAAACAATCGTATTCTTCAAGTCAATCCGGCATTCATACGCTTAACCGGATACACAGCGAGTGAGGTTCGCGGAAAAAGCCCCAGCATCCTGGCTTCAGGTAAAACGACTCCCGACGAATATCGCGCGATGTGGCATTCGATCAATGAGACGGGGTTTTGGCAGGGCGAAATTTGGGATCGGCATAAGGACGGATGCGTCTATCCGAAGCTATTGACGATATCGGTCGTGCGCAGCGTGTCGGGTTTAGTCGATTATTATATAGCCAGCTTCGCCGATATCAGTGCGCAAAAAGCCACCGAGGAAAAGATTCGTCATATCGCGCATCACGACCCGTTGACCGATTTACCGAATCGTTTACATCTGCAAATCAGTCTGAAGCAGACGATGCTGCTGGTTCGCCGTAAAGAAGAAGAGGCGGCCGTGATGTTCATCGATTTGGACCGGTTTAAGGTGATTAACGATTCGTTGGGGCATCAGGTTGGCGACGGCTTATTGATCGAAGTGGCGCATCGGCTTAAGCATAGCGTGCGCGATAGCGATTTGGTCGCGCGTTTGGGCGGCGATGAGTTCGTGATTGTACTGACCGATAAAAATGCCGCGCATGCCTCAGCCCATGTGGCCGATAAAATATTGACCGCGTTGTCGAAACCTTATTTGGTCAAAGGGATTAATTTGCGTACGACGCCCAGCATCGGTATTAGCCTATATCCGCATGACGGCGAAACCATCGAATTGTTGATGAAAAATGCCGATACCGCGATGTATCATGCCAAAGCGGTCGGGCGAAACAATTACCAGTTTTTCCGGGCCGAGATGAAGCATCTCACCAATGACCGCTTGTTGTTGGAACACAGCCTGCATGAAGCCTTGGAAAAAGGCCAGTTTTATTTACACTACCAGCCTCAGGTCAAGCCCGAAAACGGGCATGTGATCGGCTTGGAAGTACTGCTTCGTTGGCAGCATCCTGTTTTAGGCAATGTTCCGCCCGATCAATTTATTCCGGTTGCCGAGGAAATCGGCTTGATAGGCCGGCTAGGCGAGTGGGTGCTCAATACCGCTTGTGCGCAATTACGGGATTGGCGCGATCAAGGTTTCAAGGATGTGCGTATCGCGGTGAATCTATCGGTACAGCAATTGCGGCAAGCGCATTTGGTCGAGCGGGTCGCGAGCGTTTTACGGGCAAACAAGCTAGCGGGGGGGGGATTTGGAATTGGAAATCACCGAATCGGCGGCGATGCTGAATCCTGACGTTGCGATCGAGATTTTTAATGCTTTGCGAAACATCGGCGTGGAACTTGCGATCGATGATTTCGGCACCGGCTATTCATCGTTGTCTTATTTAAAACTATTGCCGATACAACGATTGAAATTGGATCGTACCTTTGTCAAAGATATCGAAACCGACCCGAACGATGCGGCTATTTGTTCAGCAACGATTGCCCTAGCTCATGCGCTCGGTATCGAGGTGGTTGCTGAAGGCGTTGAGACCGAGGCGCAGCGAGACTATCTGCTACGAAGAGAAGCCGATTTAATGCAGGGCTTTTTGTTCGCCAAACCGATGCCGGCGGAAGCCGTTCCGGTTTTTTTGAATAGTCTTCGGGCAGTTTAGACGCAACGATCGAGCAATTCCTATCTATTATTGCCATTAACCTAAATTCGGCAGTTTAACCATGATGCATATGAAGCCTTTAAACGGCTGTCCTAAAATTGTGTATTACCTTTTAGATGCTGTTACCCAAGCTCTCCAGCTTGGGTAAGCTGTTCAGGAAGCTCTAGCTTCCCGAGAAACAAGAAAGATTGAACGAGCAAGTCGGGGGTGATTGATAATGTGTGGGGTGTGTTGGCCTCAGGAAGCTCTTGCCCTGAGCCCTTCGGCTGCGCTCAGGAGAGCCTTGTCGAAGGGGGAGCTTCCGGGGGGGGCTTTCCCAAGCTGGAGCTTGGGAAAGAGCGAAGTTCTTAGATTTAGACTCTTTATCTAATTTTTCGATATTCAACACAATGCCGGATCCGAAGAGGGTGCGGTTACTTGATCGACAGGCGTCGGCGGCAGGGCAGATTTTTGCTCCATGCAAAATCTGCATTCACGCCGTCCTTGGCGTTCGAGCCGCCGGCCGTAGAGCCTACACGGACGTATTCACGGCGTCCTGTCGGGCGAGTGACCGCACCCTCCGCTACCGAGAACTTTCATTTGCCGGGGCGATGGCTAGGCCTTCATGTTCTTCATGGTGAAAGATTTTTTATGATGTACTCGCCAATACTTTCACTGCCTCTATAACTTAGGAAACTACTCATAATCCGAAACGGGTGGGCAGGTGCATACTAAATGCCTATCGCCGTAAACATTGTCGATGCGTCCGACCGGCGGCCAATATTTGTCGTCGTGCTGATGATTGTCGGGGAAAAAGGCTTGTTGTTTGGAATAAGGCAGTTGCCAATCGTCCAATAGCAAGCGATACGTATGCGGCGCGTTATGCAGCAGATTGTTTTCAGGATCGGCCGAGCCGCTTTCGATATCGGCGATTTCTTGCCGGATTGCAATCAGCGCGTCGCAAAAGCGGTCGATTTCGCGTTTCGATTCGCTTTCGGTCGGCTCGATCATCAGTGTGTCGGCGACCGGGAAGGCCACGGTCGGCGCGTGGAAGCCATAGTCGATCAAGCGCTTGGCGATATCCTCGACGGTGACGTTGCTCGTTTTTTTAAAGCCCCGACAATCGATGATGCATTCATGCGCGACGAAACCGTTCTTGCCGGTGTACAAAATCGGATAATGCGGGGCCAGGCGATGGGCGATGTAGTTTGCATTCAGAATGGCGGTCAGCGTCGCTTTTTTTAAACCGGTCGCGCCCATCATCGCGATATATGCCCACGATATCGACAAGATACTCGCCGAACCCCAAGGCGCGGCCGATACTGAACCGATCGTGCCGTGTTCGTTTTTATACGGGTTGACGCCTTTGACGACAGGATGATCCGGCAGATAAGGTGCCAGGTGCGCGCCGACGCCGATCGGTCCGACGCCCGGTCCGCCGCCGCCGTGCGGAATTGCGAAGGTCTTGTGCAAATTCAGATGCGCGACATCGGCGCCGATTTTTCCCGGGCGGCAAATGCCTGCGAGTGCGTTGAAATTGGCCCCGTCCAGATAAACCTGACCTCCGGCGTCATGCACAATCGTGCAGATTTCACGAAAGGCTTCCTCGAACACGCCGTGCGTCGACGGGTAAGTGATCATCAACGCGGCCAACGTGTCACGATACTGTTCGGCTTTTTTGCGCAGATCGTCGATGCTGACATTGCCTTGTTCGTCGCAGGCGAGTACAACTACGTCGAACCCGGCCATCACCGCGCTGGCCGGGTTCGTGCCGTGTGCGGAGGCCGGAATCAAACAAATGTTGCGCTGCCCTTGACCGTTGACTCGATGATATTTACGAATGACTAGAAGGCCCGCGTATTCGCCTTGCGAGCCGGCATTCGGCTGTAGCGAGATCGCGTCGAAGCCGGTCAGATCGCAGAGCATCGCTTCGAGTTCGTCGAATAATTGCTGGTAACCGTGAGTTTGCGATAGCGGCGCGAACGGATGCAATGCATTGATTTCGTGATAAGAAATCGTTTGCATTTCAGTAGCAGCATTCAGTTTCATCGTGCACGAGCCAAGCGGAATCATCGAACGGTCCAGCGCGATATCGCGACGGGCCAAGCGGCGCATGTAACGCATCATTTCGGTTTCGCTGTGATAGTTGCTGAATACCGGATGCTGAAGGATCGCATCGCTACGGAGTAATGCGTTCGGTATGCAGTCGTCAAGTTGTGCGTCCAAGGCATTGATTTGCGGCAGGTCGGCCGGTTGCGCGGCAAAAACCCGCCACAGGCTGCGAATAGTTTGGCGCGAGGTCGTTTCATCGAGCGACAGGCCGATCGTGTTGCCGTCGATGAATCTAAGATTGATACCGGCTTCCTGGGCGTTGGTGACGATGCGTTTTGCACGGTTCGGCGTCTTGATCAACAGCGTGTCGAAATAGCAGCGTGTTTCGATGGTGAAGCCGAGCTGTATCAAGCCTTCGGCGAGAATTCGGGTGTAGCGGCGTACGCGACCGGCAATCATACGCAGGCCGGCGGGTCCGTGATAAACGGCATAAAACCCGGCCAGCACGGCCGGTAATACCTGTGCCGTGCAAATGTTGCTGGTTGCCTTGTCGCGGCGAATGTGTTGTTCGCGGGTTTGCAGCGCCATGCGCAGTGCGAATTGGCCGTGCCGGTCTTTCGAGACGCCGATGATGCGTCCGGGAACCGAACGTTTGTATTCGTCGCGCGTGGCAAAGAATGCAGCATGAGGTCCGCCGTAACCCATTGGTACGCCGAAGCGTTGCGAGTTGCCGACAGCGATGTCGGCTCCGAAGTGACCGGGCGGTTTGAGCAATACCAGACTAAGCAAATCGCAGGCGACCGTGACTAAAGCCGATTGCTTGTGTGCGCTGTCGACGATAGGCGTTAGATCTCGGATTTCTCCGGTTGAACCTGGGTATTGCACGAGTACGCCGAAGCAGGTTTGTTTATCCAGGTCGTTGAAGACATCGCCGACGACTAACTCAAAGCCCATCGATCCGGCCCGGGTTTTGAGGACTGCGAGCGTTTGCGGATGACAGTCTCGGTCTGCGAAAAAAGTGCTCGATGAACTGCCGGACAGACGCTTGGACATGCTCATGGCTTCGGCCGCAGCAGTCGCTTCGTCGAGTAATGAGGCGTTGGCTAATTCCATACCGGTCAAATCGATCACCATTTGCTGAAAGTTCAGCAAAGCTTCGAGACGCCCTTGACTGACTTCGGCTTGATAAGGCGTGTAAGCGGTATACCAGCCCGGATTTTCGAGGACGTTGCGTTTGATTGCGGCCGGCATCGAAGTGTCGTAATAGCCCATGCCGATTAATGAGGTTAAGACCTTATTGCGTTCCTTGATCTTGCGCAGATGTTCGATGACCGCTCTTTCGCTTATGGTTTCGGTTAGGCTTAACGGTTCGAGGTCGACGATATCCGCCGGTACTGCGGCACTGATCAAGTCTTCAATTTTATCCAGACCTAGGGCTTCGAGCATTTTTTTGATTTCATCGGGATTCGAGCCGATATGGCGGTTGATGAAGCTGCCGCGCATTTCCAATTGACTCAAAGCGGGGGCGGATGAGGACATGGCTAACTCCGGTGATAACGGTGGGGGACGAAAGGCAGATCGCAGACGGTGAGTTTGATTAGATTATTACGGATTCGTGTAAACAGTGTTGCACCGATGACGGCCGCTTCACTGTCAATCAAGGCTAGTGCGATCGGTCTGCCCAAACTGGGAGAAAAACTGCCGCTAGTTACGCGGCCTATTAATTGATCTTCGTTGTCGAAGACCGGCGCATTTTCACGAACCGGCATTTTGGCTTCGACGAGTAAGCCGGCGCGTTGTATTTCGGTGCCGTTTTGCATTTGGTTGAGCAGCGTGCCGGCTCCCGGATAGCTCTGATGAGTATTTTTGATCAACCAGGACAGTCCGGCTTCGATCGGTGTGGTTTTTTCATCGAGTTCATGCCCGTAAAGACTGAGCCCGGCTTCTAGTCTCAGCGTGTCCCTGGCGCCTAAGCCTGCCGGTTCGACTTCAGGGAAATTCAACAGAATTCGAGCCATCTTTTCCGCGAACCGGTTCGGCAGCGAGATTTCGAAGCCGTCTTCGCCGGTATAGCCGCTACGACTGATCATACAAGGTATGTCGTCTATTTCGGTACGACAGGCATGCATGAATTGTAAGAGGCAGGCTTCCGGTGCAATCTCTTGTAAAACGTGCGAGGCGGAAGGCCCTTGAAGTGCTAATAGGGCATGTTCGGTAAGTTCCTGTAATTGACAGTCGTTCGTCAGTTGTTTGCGCAAATGCTTAAAATCTTTTTCTTTACAGGCGGCATTGACGACAATCGTCAATTCCTGGCCGAGCCGAGTTACGACGATGTCGTCGATAATTCCGCCGTCCGAGTTTGTTAACACGGTATATTGCTGCCGGCCGGAACCGAGGCGGGAGATGATGGCCGGCGTCAGTTTTTCCAGGCCGATGGCGGCGCTAGGCCCCTTAAGCAAACATTGACCCATGTGCGAGATATCGAATAGCGAAGCCTTATTCCGGCAATGGAGATGTTCGTGAATGATCCCTTTGCTATACTGCAAAGGCATTTGGTAATCAGCGAACGGAACCATTTTGGCGCCTAATTCGATGTGTAGCCCGTATAGTGCGGTTTTGTGCATTGTGGTCACTGTCGGTAAAGATACGGTAGAGTAGGAGACCATAGTTTAACGCCGCCTTGCGTGTATAACAAAATTCGGTTTTCCGGGAATGGTGCCGTTTGCGACACTAAATTTAGATATACCCATCGTAGATCAAAATTCGGCGTCCTGTCGGGCGAGAGATGGCATCCTCCCTAGCCAAACTTTCATTTGTTGGGGCGATGGCGGGGTCTTCTTGAGCGTTAGGTTCTGGGTTTACGGCGTTCCTCGACAGGCATACCCCGCATACCTTGAATATGGCGAAATCCCTCAAACTGGGAATTACTGGGGCTACAAGTAAACTGTCGGAAATTATTTTCAGTAAGTGCTATAAAGGTCTATTTTTAGTAGAAGATTTTACGGTAATGAGATAGCGGGATGAATTGAGTGGCTAAAAAATATACACCTGAAAAATTAGTCAGCGGCGTGATCAATTTAGTCACGTTGCCCGAAATATGCCGAAAGATAAACCTGGTAATGGCCGATCCGGACCATAGTCGACAGGACATCGAGCATTTGGTTTCTCAGGACCCTGCTTTGACGATGAGAATATTGCGGATCGTTAATTCGTCCTATTATGCATTGCCTCGAAAGATCGACAGAGTCGATCAAGCGATATCGATTATCGGCGAGGACGATTTGAGCAATCTGATACTGGCGACCTCTGCCACGACGGTACTCAAGCGTTTAGCCAATCCGTTGATCGATTTTCAGGAGTTTTGGAGGCATAGTGTCGAATGCGGCTTAATGGCTCGAGCCATTGCAAAACAGTGTCATCATTCTGATTGTGAAACGCTATTTACCTCCGGTTTATTGCATGATGTCGGAAAAATCGTTTTGTACTATCAATTGCCTGAATTGGCTCGCGCGGTGTTAGATGAGTCGAAAATGACCGGTTGCCGTATCGAAGAGGCGGAGCAGCGTTTATTGTCGTTTAGTCATGCCCAAGTCGGCGGTGCCTTAGCTAGAGCTTGGAAATTACCCGAAATTCTGTGCCGAAGCGTTGCTTTTCATCATCAACCCAATCAAGCGGAAGCATTTGCGATTGAAGCCGGCATGGTGCATATCGCGAATATTTTATCGAACCGCCATGGGGCCTTGTCGGTTGATTCGAGTAAAGCTGAAATCGAAGATCTAGGTTTCGACCCGCAGGCTCTCGAATTGACCGGCTTGAGCATGAAAAAGTTGCTCGAGACTGTCGAGGCGGTGCAAGAACAAAGCAAGGAAGTTCAAACAATGATGTGCTCAGGCACCTGATCGTAATGTCAAATACCGGAAAGTTAGTATTCTCATTACCCATCGACAAGTATTACAAAAACAGGTAACAGGTTATGGATAAACAGGAACTCAATATCTTATTGGTCGAGGATAATCGTGTTTATGTCGAGCTCATTAAGAATACGTTGGAAAATGAGACGGGTTACCGTTTGACGATTGCTGAAAATTTGCAAAAAGCGCGCGAGTGCCTTAATGATAAACATCCCGACCTTATGTTGATCGATTTTTTTCTGCCTGATGGTTTGGCAACCGATTTACTTTCCGGTCATGTCGATCATTTGGATTGTCCTGTTGTGATTTTGACCGGGCCGGACGATGCTACGCCGGCGATGCATTCGATGAACGCCGGTGCTTGGGATTACTTGGTCAAAACCGAAAGTGCCTTAGCGGATATAACCCATGTGATTAGACGGGTCATGCGCGATTGGTTGCATTTTCTTGAGAAAAAACAAGCGACCGATATGCAGCAGCGTCTGATGTCAATATTGGAAGCGACACCCGATATGGTGGCTATTTTCGATGCAGACTGTTTCGCTCAATATATGAATTGCGCCGGTAGAAAGCTATTGGGGTTTAGTCAAGATCAAAATTTATCCGAGTTACGCTTGACCGACTTTTACCCGATTGAATGCGCGAAAATCATTCGTTCCGAAGCGATTCCGAATGCAATTCGCAAGGGGCAATGGTGCGGTGAAACCGAGTTGTTGACGCGAAGTAAGGATGCGATACCGGTATCCCAGGTTTTACTTTCGCATTTTGGGGAATTTGGCGGCGTTGCTTTTTTTTCCACGATCATTCGCGATATCAGCGAATATAAAAGAGTTCAGGAAAAAATCGAGTTTTTGGCCTATCATGATTCATTGACCGGCTTAATCAATCGAACACAATTACATAATGAACTCGAGCGAGAAATTGCAAGGGCGTTGCGGCATAATGAAACAGGCGCGGTTTTGTTTATCGATCTGGATCATTTTAAAAAAATCAACGATACCCTGGGCCATCTTGCCGGCGATTCAGTATTGATGCAGATTGCATTGGCATTAAAAGCCAATGTCCGCCGCGATGATGTCGTGGCAAGATTGGGCGGAGATGAGTTCATTATTATTTTGAGCGGATTACCTATCGACAAAGCAAAGGCGGCTGAAAAAGCGGGAGAAATCGCCGAAAAATCCCGCCAGGACATCGCTAAGATTATTCATGCCGAAAGCCACAGAATTCAAGTGACTGCGAGCATCGGTATTGCATTATTTCCGTTACTCGAAGGCGGTTCGCACGAATTGATTCAACATGCCGATACTGCGATGTATCATGCTAAAGCGCAAGGTCGCAACGGCATCGCTTTTTACAAGCAGGGTATGAGTGATGCGGTGAGTCGGCAATTAAAGCTGGAAGTGGCATTGCGCAAAGCGATCGAGGAGCGCCAGTTTCGGCTTTATTATCAAGCGCAAGTCAATATCGACAACGGACAGGTCAGCGGTGCTGAAGTGCTGATTCGTTGGAATCATCCCGAACTGGGTATTATTGCCCCCGATGAATTCATTTCGGTATTGGAAAGCAGTGCGTTGATTTCGATTGTCGGTCAATGGGTATTCGAAACCGCCTGTTACCAATTGGCTCAATGGGTCGCTGAAGGTATTTGGAAAGACAATTATCATCTTTGCATCAATATTAGTCCGCGCCAATTCAGAGATACCGATTTTACCGCCGGTATAGAACGAGTCGTGAAAAAAACCGGGGTACCGGCGCATTGCCTGGAAATGGAAATTACCGAAAATATCGTAATTTACGATTTGGATAAGGCCATAGAAATTATGCGAGATCTTCATGGTTTAGGTATTCGTTTCTCGATCGACGATTTCGGTACCGGATATTCGTCGTTGCGCTATATCAAACGTTTGCCGGTGAATGTTCTGAAAATCGACCGAACTTTCATTCAGGATATGTGTACCGAAAAGGATGATGCGTCAATCGTCGATACGATTATTGCGATGGCGAGGCATATGGGATTGGAAGTTGTGGCCGAAGGGGTTGAAACTCTGGATCAACTCGAATTGCTCAAATCGTTGGGATGTCCGAATTATCAAGGGTACTATTTTAGTCCGCCGGGCACGGCCGACGAATTCAAGCAATTACTGCTAGCCGCATAGAGCCTTTCAAATGGCTATGTTCGCGTTAATAGTTTAAGCATTTCTATTGCCTGCTAAGCAAGGCATTTCAACCATCGGAACGATATTGATAAAGGCTGTAGGGGTACGCTACGCGTACCATAGTAGCACCACATGAGTTTAACGTGCCCTCATGCGTAAATGCTTCTGGCAACGTTGGCATCGAGGCAGCATGAACGCCCTAAAACGCCTAAAACCTAAAAAGAGCAGTTGAAAGCTTCAAACTAGCGTTCGCCCTGAGCCCTGTCGAAGGGTGAACGGTAGTTTGAGGCTTCACCAACCCTGTGTAAGTGTTGTAGACTCTTCATGCTTCGACTTGGCTCAGCACGAACGGTCTACAACACTTACCAACTGCTCTTTTTAGGCTAAAAGCTAAACCGTACCATCCGCGCCAAACCAGTGTCTCGGTAGGCGACTGGCGGATGGCAAGAAGTTCGACGCTGCATACGGTACTCAATAATGCCAGGTTGAAACGACGCTGGGGATTATGGCTTCCATCGGATTTTGTGACCACCTGAGGTCACTGGGTTCAACCGCCGAATGCGGAAAACCTCATGTCCGGTGGTGTGGGAGAGGTAACGGGCGCAACCCCGTTACACCGACCCTGTGTAGGTGGGTAGATTCAATCGCGCAATCGAAAATCTATCGCCAAGCGCAACGAAATACAGCTATCAATGTGTCAAATTATCGGGCTCGAACACCGCTTCTATCGTAGGTGCATCGATAATATTATCCAGCCATTGCTCTAATTCACTTCGACTTGCCTGTGCAATTCGATCATCCGCCCAAGCGGGTAAGGTTTTGAACCGGCGGGAAATCTGGCGCCGGAGCGTATTTTGCTCCGCCTCCAACTTTCCTTTTTCTATGCCCTTTTCCAAGCCTTTTTCCAAGCCTTTTTCCAAGCCTTTTTCCAAGCCAATACGTTCCACACTTGATATATATTGCATTTTGCCATGCTCCTCGAGTTCATGAATATTTTGCCACAATTGCCGTTCCAGCTCTTTCGACAGTCTCATCATCCAGTCGATTACCTGAAATAGATCAATGACACGCTGCTTGTCCCAACCCCGCTCATAAAGCAAGCGTATCAAACGCCATTTGGCCTGAAAGCGGAAACTATCATCTCCGCGCGTTTGTTGGGTTAGAATTTGGGCCGCCGTCACGATGGCAAACGGATTATGGTCGGTCAACAAAGCTTCCAAACGATCATGATAATCGGTAATTTTGGCGACGGGAAACCGAATCGTAGTTTCGCTACCTAGCACACTATAGCCGAAACGATCGGGCTTCCAACCGGGGTTTTCGTCCGCCAACACTGCCAAACTTGCTACGGGACGATCATAACGGTCGAAAATCCGGTAATTATAGGTAAACATCCGCTTGGCAAATTGCATTTGCTTAGTACCCTGCACTTCGACATGTATGTAGACCCATTGCTCATCGCCATCGAGCAACGTCACTTGGACCAATTTATCGACGAAGCGTTTCCCTAATGTCGCATCACGAACGACCGCGCGTAATTCTTGATCTAAAAACGTATAGGCCTGATTCCAATCGATTAGATTCGCGGCATCCGCAAAATAAAACGCCATGAATTCCGGAAAGTAGCGCTCGACGGCTTCTTTCCAAGGACTATCGTATTCGTCCGGAGCGGATTCGGTCATAACGCTAAAATTCAAGTGATTCTTGGAATGGTTATTTTACGCCTATTTGGGTAAAAAACATCAAGCGAACCCCGCAAACGGCAAGAAAACATGTCGGACGGATTAATTAAACCCGTCCGGCGGAAGAATCTGCAACATGGTGAGAAACGATGGATTTTGGCTTCCGCCTCTACTCATCCTACGCAAAATTGACCATGCGGGATGAATTTCGCAGTAGGATAGTTAGCAGCGAAGCAGAAACCCATCATGGGAACTGTTTTTTGCTTCGCGAAGCTTGAGCTTCGCGTACGGGTTTCCCAAGCAGGAGCTTGGGAAACAGCGGAACGACGAGCGGAGGACCGTGGGAACCGGAAAAAACGCCTTTGTTACCAGCATTCCGCCACCGTACCGGTTCCCGTTTCGCCCCTTACTCCCGTATGCGTAAGCGATAAGGTTCCGCAAAGTGGATCGGTATGGGTGCCGGTTGGCGCTGCATGCAGTGTGAAAGTTGCCGCCGTGGCAGCATTAATGGTTATGTTATAAAAATTCGCGGTCTGAGCGGGAATGCTATAAATTCCGGGTGTGCCGGTATCATTGGTGGCTTCGCCACAAGTGTTGGCGCCGCCTGCTCCGCCGGCGTCACAATAACTATTCGTCTCGGTAAAATGCCGCTCCATGGCATTAGCCAAGCCCAACAAAGACGCTTTCGCATCGGCCCGTCGGGATTTTCTCACACTGTCTTGATAACTTGGGTAAGCAATTGCGGCCAAAATACCGATCACGGCAACAGTGATCATTAATTCGATTAGCGTAAAACCTTTTGTGGTTTTCATAATATTCAATGACTCTCCTCATTGGTTATAGATCATTGGGCCCGCCAAATTTCCGCGATTCTCGGCGGATTGGTCGTATTGGCGTCGACTAAGAACTTGATACGTTGACCGATTAAACTCTCAAAACCGGAACGGCCTATGAGCGGCCGAATCAACATATCGTTCGCGCTGTTGTCTGTAGTTTTTTCATGCCAGACGACTTCATTATCGATTTGATAAGTCTTTCCGTCGATATTGAGCATGCTCTTGCCCCTTTCAAAAGCCATGACCGTTCCGGAGAATTGTTTTGAAACGTCTTCGGCGTTGACCGCCGTCGTCCACGATGAAAGAAAAATAAAAACGATTGCCAATGTATGAGTTGTTAATTTCATTTCCAAGTACCAAAAAAATAAAGGTTTGTATTCGTACGTTTTCGGCTGAATTTTAAAGAAGCATTACAATTTAGCCGGCTCTTAAGCCAATCCAGGGACGATGCGCGAACGCCCGTCCCGAATGAGATTAACGCAGTTGCCGCCAAGATTGCCTTCCTGAACCGCCTTCGACCGACTCCAGTGTCGTTTCCAACTCACCGGTCGAGCCACTGGTGTATTTATACTCGACTTCGCCGGCACCGACTACGCCGGGCGACTTGATGATACCCACTTTCGATTTTTTACCCGAGGCGGATAATGCCTCATCGTCTTCATCGATTTGTCCATCCTCATTGGTATCCAACAAAGTCACCATGTCGTCCAAGTTGATATAGCCGTCGCCGCTGAGATCAAACGGCGTCAAATCGAGGCGGTTACCGGTTAATGCCTCTAATTCCATTAACCAGCTATCGCCGCCATACCCGCACGGCGATTCATCGGGAATCAACGTAACGAAAATAATGCGTCCGGCCCGCAATAAGGCCTGACTGACGACACGTTCGCCGGCCGGGGTATTCAGGGGAAAGGCCAAATCCATATACCACCCTTCTTTAGTGCTTAGAAAGTTCGTCAGATCAGTGACATTTTTCGTGGTCACTCGGACATCGAAATCACCGAAAACGCCTTCGACGATGATTTCTTGTTGCTGCAGATCGGCTCGTCCAGAGACCGGATTATCATTGCAATTACCGGTAGCCCCCGCCGCCTTGACACAAGAGTCCCTTATTCCATAAAACGTCTGCATTTGTGGGTTCACAACCGAATTGTCACCTGTTTCAAAATATTTACCGGTACCGAAATAAATCATAGTTCCACCGTTCGGATGCAACCCGGCTTGCGGTTTCGCGGTGATCGGTTGCACAGAGCCGCCGGCATCTTTCGCAACAAAAAGTGGCTTGGGGGTGTTTCCTTGCTTGAATCCATAATCCCAATTATTGGGATTGCTGTTACTGACATCGAATTTCCATAAATTGCCATGCAAATCGCCCGCATAAATGGCATCGACGATACGATCGCCGTTCACATCGATCGCGATCGGCGTCGATAAGCCGTTCGGATTGGCGGCACTGCCGACACCGGTGTCAAATGACTTGATCAAGGCTCCGGTTTTGATATCGACGATATACAAAACGGCTCTATGGTTCGCGCTGTTATAGCCGTTGCCGAAAACCGCCGCAAACTCGCCGTTGGCCATTCTGACGATCGAGGCTTGACCAAGAGTAAAGCCAAGATCGGCAAAACCGGTCGTCGTAGAGTTAATTTCCCAGAGGACGCGATTCGCCGAAAAACTAGCTTCAGCAGTCTCATAAGTACTATCCGATGGACTCAAAAAAGTCGTGTCCAAAGCAAAAATGCCTTTGCCGCCCGCTCCTAAAGTACCGACCAATACATTACGCCACTCCTTGGAGCCGTTATTATCGACGTCGAAATAGGCATCGCCGGCAATCGGCGAGCCGTCGACAAAATATTGGTGGTTGTAGTTCGGGTCGGTTAATGAAGCCAACTTGTTGTCCGAAAACAACGTATGCGGTACATAGGCGAAGACTTCATTGCCGGCATTGGTTCCTATGATGTTAGCGTTGAAAACATGCAGCATACCGGCGTTGCCGCCGATTGCAACTAGCGGCGTTCTGGTCTTGTACGCGGCGCTGTTACGATAAGTCAGATAAGTCTCCCCTTCGGTATCGGGTAATAAGCTGTAACCGAAATTGATATCGCCGATGAACCAAGGATCGGAATTGATTAAATCACCCAACAAACGGTTCGTTCCGATACGGTTTCGAAACGTGCCGCCGTTTTGTATTTCATTGCTTTGATTACCGCGTAGATAATTAACCTGCAGTGCACTCAATTGAGATTGCTGAGTCGAGCTTAAATTGCCGTGAAAAAATTCGACGCCGCCGGGCGTACTCGGATTGTAACTGAATATCGATCGTCCGACCGGGCCTTGAGCAGTCACCTTTTGACCGGCATCCCATTCCGGTGTCGGGTTGATGCTGCCGTTCGGATTGATCTTGAAGGCCAAAAACTGACCGGTCCAATCGCGGCTGTCGAACTTGGCTTGATAGACGACGGTATTGGTATCCAGGCGGGTCGAATTAGTCGCGACCGAGGCCGAGGAGCCTTCGGTGCGAGCGACGATACTATTTAAGGTATTACTGAGTTCCGTGGCAAACGTATTCGGATCAGCTGCACTGAAAAATCCGCCGCGGCTATTAACGGCAGAATGCAGCAAGTCATCCATGCGTGCCTGACATGTGCTACCGCTACAATTAGCCGGCCCAGACGGATCCGGATCAGGCCATGAAATAGCTGTACCCGTTTTGGCTGCGTCGAATGCCGTCAGCGGATCGACTGAGCCGCTAACCCCTAAACCAACACCGAAGGTCACCATGTGTTGCCAAAAAGCCTCATTTTGAGGAGAAATAGGTACAGAGTTTTCGATATCGGTTCTTAAATCGCGATTCCAGTAATACATTGCAATGTCGGCTAACGAATTACTGTAACTATCCTTGAATGGATCGACAGAAGTGTACTGAAAAGAAGTCCCGTCAGGTGCCGAAATCGTGGGCCCTGTTGAATTATCAACATTGGCACGCGCACCACTGGTACTGGCCTGGTAAGTGCTTCCTCCCGACCAATATCCATCTGTCATCAAAATAGTGTAACTATGGCGGCATTCAAGATCGGTTCCGCCGCTAGAGCCAGGGGTCGAGCTCCAAGGCCCTTGAGAATCGGTTCGAGAAAAATATTGCCCGACGTCGTCGAGCGCCTTTCGTAACGGCGTACCTAAGGCTGGAATGTCTCGAGTATAAAGTTGATTGAAAAAAGTTTGCCGGCCGCTTGCATCGAATTGACGAACGCCTGTAACGATAGTGCTAGTATTATTGATATTGTCTACCGAGCTTGAACCTTTATTGATTGCACCGTAACCGACCCGCATATTTCCCCCTTGTTGCGCAAAAGCTTTGCCGATTCCTGCGCGTGAAGCCAAAATACGGGAGCGGTAATAAGTGTACCAATTGGCGAAATTTTGAATTTCTTGAGCATAAGTACAAATACCACCAGTACAGTCGGTTCTGTTTTCGCGTCCATGACCGCTATAAGATGCCGTACCGGATTGAATCTCGATCTGGGTATAGTCCCCCCAATTCCAGCCGTCGCCGCTGTCATGCCAGTAATAAGTAGCTGGCCAAAATGACTTAGGATTTGAATCCGAGTCGCAATCTCCGCTGCTGTTACAGCTACGCCAGTTGTTCGAATTGTAATTGGTGTTGTATTCCGTTAAATTGCGAGCTAATGAATTCACGGTCACGTCGCCAGAAGGACAGCTTCCTGTATTTTCCGGATTATGCCAAGCACAGGTAATCGAAGCATTAGGGTAATATGAGTTGTCATATTTTATCCAAGGTATATAGGTTTTCGAGGGATCGTAATAAGTTGAATTGAATTGAGATGATCGCGTTCTTGCAGTGTATGCGTCATTGTCATCAAC
This sequence comes from Gammaproteobacteria bacterium, assembly GCA_018830325.1. Classification (GTDB taxonomy): domain Bacteria; phylum Pseudomonadota; class Gammaproteobacteria; order Methylococcales; family Methylomonadaceae; genus Methylotuvimicrobium. Next base: position 27,365 of record JAHJSQ010000133.1, on the reverse strand, counting down.
TGTTGCGACTTGTACAAAGCCTTGTGAATAGTCCGATCCGTAAACATTATTGGCGCGTGGAAATACAAACCCGGTTATAGATTGCGGAGAATTGATAAGCATGGCCAGTTCGTCTGGTGTCACCTCAAAAAACATCGAACCCGAATCATCCAAAATGAACATGATGTTCGGATCGACACTAGGCGTCAGAAACAACGGTGTTTGCGCAAGGTCTAAATCCGCTCGGATCGGCATCGATAAAAGTAAGCCGAATAACAGTCCCAATGTCCAACATAATAACGATCTATTATAAATACCAATCGTACCGTTCATGATGCTTTTCCCTGCCTTGTTAAGACAAGGCCCGTCAAAATAAAAAATTTCGTAGGGTACGCATCGCGTACCATTTTCAAAGGGTTGCGAGTTATCTATCCTAAAAAGGTACGCGATGCGTACCCTACAGAATATCAATAGACCCAAGGCCTAAATATGTAAATCCACGTTCCCTTATATCGGTTTTCTGCTAGCTCTTTGCCGCTCACCACTTACCCAATCCAAGCCTTCAACGCTTGTAAGTCGACTGAACTACCACGACCGCCGTTTCTGTTCCGCCGACACCGCGCGCGGTGACGCGGTACATTTCGCTTTGCCCGAAAGAGCCGGCATCGAGGCTGTCGCCGCTGGCGACATTGGCCATGCGTTGGATAACGTAACGTGGGTCTTCTGCGGCTTGATCCGAAGCGGCGGCATAAGTTGCGGTATTGTTTGTCCAGCTATCGTAAGTTCCGGGCGGATTGCCGTTGATGGCATATAAACCGTCGGTTCCGGCTTGCGTGAAATCCGGCAGTGTCGCCTGGGTCAAAATGTTTTCGCCCGCTCTCAGTGCCGATTCCGCCGCTTGAAAAGCTATATTTCTATCGCGCATGTTGCCGGCCATTTTTTCCTCGAGGCCGGTAGTTTGCATCGCGGTCACGCCGACGATCGTCAGCAACAAGAGCATGATTAAGCTGATTGCGAGCACCGCCCCGGATTGCTTGCCCGGCCGATTCGTGTCCTGCATGACGCATAACCGACTTGGATGACTCCATTTATGACTAACTAACTCGGGCCGGACGGTTTTATTCGATTGCAGCCGCGTTTGCCGTTTCGACAGCAAGCGTTTGTCGGTCGAGTGAATTATCGTGCTCATGGCTTCATCCCTCAAGGCAAGCGGTTACGCACCGCTATCGTGCTGTTAAAAACCCGCCTCAAGCGCCGGTCCGCAGGTGTCACGGTTGCGCCGTTATACGTGTAGTCTACCGGTTGCGCGGTTAGGTTATCATCGATGGATAGGGCCAATAGACTGATGCGAACACTGGCAACCGTATTCCAGATTCCTGCCGCATCTACCGCATCGGCTCTAATATACTGGTTTACCGTTCCATCGCCATTGGTGTCAACGCCATATCTAATATGCATTTCCTCGATACCCTCTACGAGTTCTTGCGCATCCTCCGAATTGATTCTGCGATAGAGGGCAGGTTGATTATTAGGATTGGTTCTAATGTAATAACTGATTGTTTGAGCCAGAAAAAGCTCACCGCCTTCATAACTCTTTCCTAGTGCCTGAGTAGCATTACCAGGCCCTGGAGCCGGGCAAACATTACCGGTGTTATGTACAACATTATTGTTATTGGCGGCATTGAAGTTCGTTATTTGAAATACCGCGGCGGCCTCGCAATCGGAAACAATCACGATATCGCAATCGTTCAGGCCAGGGTTGGAGCTTAATTTCAAGTCCGCTGAACCGGGCGGGTTACCTCCCGGGTGCTGCGAGACAATCGCCCCATTCGGGTTTACCCTGCGAATAGTAATGATATCGGAGCCATTAAGTGGAGATGTAATGCTCGTATCTTCCAACGGATCCCATGTTGAATTCGCATCATCCCATTCCGAACCTTGGACAGGTATCGTGAAGTCATAGAGATAGTTACTTGGATCATTTAGTGTATTCGTAATAGTCGCCGAACGGCTTATACATCCCAAGTATCCGGCCATGCGAATATCATGCGTTAAAAATTCCAATGCAAAACGCCCGTTTTCTTGTAGCCTGGAAAGTCCTTCCTGCATACGGTAGGTTTGTTTGGTATTGACGAAAATCTGTAGGACCCCGCCCAGTAAAAATGCGCCGATCAACAGCGAAATCATGATTTCGATCAGCGTCATGCCGGTTTGCGATGCTTTAAAGCCGGATTTCGGTACGAATGTTTTAACGTTCATGATGCGTAACAGCAAGATTGCAAACGGCAAACCATGAGCTTTGAGAACATGATCGATTGTCCGTAGGCCGGAGTAGATTCGTTTTATTCATAAAATTAACTCGGTTTTTGTATTAAATGGATCATCCGGCTTTAATCATTTGGAAAGCATAAGGCATTGAAATATAAGTGACATTAATCGATGCTCTAGTACTCAGTCAATCTTGTCTTGACGGGTAAAAGTAAATCCGTTCGTCCTGAGCCCTTCGGCTACGCTCAGGAGAGCCCTGTCGAAGGATGAGCGGATTTGCGCTGAGCTAAACGATTTTTCCCGACATTGTAAAAATGACTGAGTACTAGTAAATGGTCATTGTATTTGCCACGGAAGGATTAAGGTTCCTCACCGAGACCGTTATACCGGAGTAGCCCCGATGAAGTGAAACGAAATCCGGGAAGGCGAGGCACGGAAGTTTCCGTATTTCGCTATACTAAATACGGGCTACGCGCTTCTATTGCACTGCACGACAGAGACTCTGCGATTTAGGGCCGCAATGTCATCACGAAGCGTTGATCCGATGCGCCCGACCTGTTGTCGTCCCACCAAACCTTGACAGCATAGGTCGTGCCGTTGCCGTCGCAAGCCGGCGCTGCCGATGTGCCATCTTCTGAGGTGCTATCGATACAGGTCACGCCGACTCCCCCAGGCAACTGATCGGCTAGCGCGGCATTCCATTGTGCGATGTCATAGCCTGCCATTTGGGCCGGCGTACAGGAGTTTGCCTCGCAATCGTTTGCAGTGGCCGCTCCGTTGTTGTATTCGCCGTTGGTTAAAGCGGCCCGGTTAACCCGCATGCGATCCGCCATGTCGTAAGCCAGTTGTGTCGCTTGACTGCGATGATAGGCGCTTTGGTTGTTCCGAAGACCGATTGCCTGTATGCCTGCAAGTCCTAATAGTCCGATTGCCAAAACAATCATGGCGATAAGGACTTCGAGTAATGTAAAACCGTTTTTTTTAAACATTTCAAGTGTAAGTGCTCTAATAAATTCTGTTATGGGCAAGCGATATCTCTTTGCGTATAGACTCTACCAACATTATTAAGTACTAGATTTATTCCCACATTGCCTATCCTGTCGTCACACACCTTAATCGTTCCAGCTTGAAATGCTCCATTAGCTTGACGACTCTGCCCGGTCGCAATATAAGATATATAATTAGCAACGCTTCCATTACCAACCATAGAAATATTGCTTACTTGATTTGTTTGAGTCTTTAAAAGAAGTTCACTTGCGCTGTCATATTCACCGTTATTGTTTTGATCGACAAAAACCAACCATCCGCTCGACCAATCGATAGCATTCGTAGTTACACAAGAATTCCCATTTGAGCTTTTACATGCCGTGATACGGGTGCTTCGCTTTATGGCTTCACTTCGTGCTAAATTTAACGAGGTCAATAATTCATTGGTACGTGTCGTCAACCGGTTACTTCGAATCGTTTCCATGAAACTCGGAATCCCCAGCGTCAATATAATCGCTCCGATCGCAATGGTCATCATGAGTTCGATTAGAGTAAATCCAGTGTGTTTCATTAATTGTTCGCCAATAACCGGCAATGGTTAGAATGCTTGCCTGATGAAATGTTGATATTAAAACTAGTCTATTTCTTGCGAAATGTCTGTGAACTTAAGCATAAATCGGTTTGTTGATGAAAAACCGATGCTCGGTATCGGCAATTCTTCTAAACGCAAAAAAGGCATCCCGACGTTAATCGGAATGCCTTTTGGTTAGGCTGGATTAGCGTATTCTGATTATGCAGTGGTGCGATAGTATTCGATCGCTGCCGCAACGCCGCTACCGGCTTTGATATCGAAGCCGTTATCGAGCAAGGCCATTTCGACCCCGGCGATGGCGCCGAGCATCGATACATCGTTCATGTCGCCGACATGGCCGATGCGGAACACCTTACCCGCCACTTCGTTCAAGCCCGCACCCAGAGAAATATTATATTTGCTGAAGGCAGTATTTATGACATCGCGCGCATCTTTGCCTGCCGGAACGACGACCGCCGAAACGGTATTCGATTCGAAGCCGGGTTTGGCGCACAGTTCCAGACCCCATGCGGCAATCGCTTTTCGTGTGCCTTCAGCCAGGCGGTAATGGCGCGCATAAACGTTTTCGAGACCTTCTTCGAGCAGCAGGTCCAGGGCTTTGCGCAGTCCGTACAGCATCGGGATCGATGGCGTGTAAGGCGTGTAACCGTCTTTGTTGCTGGCTAGTTGGTCTTTCAAGTCGAGAAAGGCGCGTCTGCTTTGTGCAGTATCGCACGCGGCTATCGCTTTTTGACTGAATGCGACCAGGGCGGCGCCGGCCGGTAGCATGAAGCCTTTTTGCGAGCCGCTGATCGCGCCGTCGACGCCCCATTCGTCCATGCGGAAATCGATACTGGCGATCGAGCTGACGCCGTCTACGAACAACAATGCAGGGTGTCCGGCTGCGTCCATTGCTTTACGAACGCCGCCGATGTCACTGGTGACGCCGGTTGCAGTTTCGTTGTGCGTGGCTAGAATGGCTTTGATTTCATGTTGGCTGTCTTCTTTTAGGCGCGCCTCGAGATCGTCAAGCGGAATGCCTTCGCCCCAAGGTCTTTCGATGACAATGACTTCGAAGTCCAGGCGTTTGGCCATTGCGGCCCAGAGATGGCTGAATTGACCGAAGCGGTAAATCAGGACTTTATCGCCAGGGCTCAAGGTATTGGTTAGGGCGATTTCCCAGCCGGCGGTTCCGGTTGCCGGAAAAATGAAGCTATGTCCGGTTTCGGTTTTGAAGACTTTTTTCAGGTCTTCGAGCAAGGGTTTGAAAAGCTCAGGGAAGATCGGTGAACGATGATCTTCGCTGGGGACATGCATAGCACTGAGAACTTCGTCGGGAATATTTGTTGGACCTGGAACATATAAATGATTACGGCCTGCCATGGTTTATTGCCTCTTTGAATTGAATGGTGAAAAAAGCGGGTTGATTCGTTTCGGGTGGGGCGTTGTTCCGGGAATTACCGGTATTGCATTCGAGATATTGCAAATTTGCCCATTTTCGCTACGGCAACTGCATTGTAACTATTCAACCCCCGGCAATTATCGTTCCCACGCTCTGCGTGGGAAGCCTTAAGCACCGCTCCAGCGGTACGAGACGCTAGAGCGTCTCGGTCTTCATTCCCACGCTGGAGCGTGGGAATGATAGGGGGATGTGAATAATTACACTGTATTAATTAAAGAACGATGGATGAGTATTTCGATATCGATTCGTTGCCCTAAAAACGAACGCTAAAGGGCTCAATATTGCCATATTTGCAGTTAATCGGCAAGCGTCGGTTGCTGGATGTTGCGGGCAGCAGCGGCGAGTTGAGAAAGTTAAAATTGACAATATCGTTGCCAAAAGTACAATGTCCGATTTATTTTGCGCCCGGTTCGGGTCAAATTTAACCGAATCGAGGGTGACTTCGCCCAGCAAAAAATTAACATATTGAAATAGGAAGATACAATGAGCCACACCTTGTATGAAGCGTCCGTGCAACGCGTTCAGCGCTGCGAACTTGCTGTTCCGGGGTCGAATCCCGGTATGTTCGAAAAAGCGTTGAAAAGCGGTGCGGATTTCATATTTTTGGATCTCGAGGACGCCGTGGCGCCTGACGATAAACTGCAAGCCCGCAAAAATGTCATTGAAGCGATCAACGATTTGGATTGGAAAGGGCACGGCATCACAATTTCGGTGCGCATCAACGGCTTGGATACGCAATACATGGTCCGCGATGTCGTCGATCTGGTTGAGCAAGCCGGTCATAAACTAGACACGATTCTGATCCCGAAAGTCGGCGTTTATGCCGATGTTTACATGGTCGAGGCGATGGTCAATCAACTCGAAATGCAACAAGGCTTGAAAAACCGCATCGGCATCGAAGCCTTGATTGAAACGGCATTGGGCATGGCGAACGTTGAAGATATCGCCCGCAACGGCGCATCGGGGCGTTTGGAAGCGTTGCATTTCGGTGTCGCCGATTATGCGGCCAGCAACCGGGCAAGAACGACTAATATCGGTGGATTGAATCCCGATTATCCGGGCGATCAATGGCATGCCGCGATCAGTCGCATGACGGTCGCGTGCCGCGCCTTCGGTCTCCGTCCGATCGACGGTCCGTTCGGAGATATCAACGATAAGGACGGTTATAAAGCCGCTGCAAGGCGCGCTGCTGCATTGGGCTGCGAAGGCAAGTGGGCGATACATCCGTCTCAAATCGAATTGGCTAACGAAGTCTTTACGCCGCCGGTGGCTGAAATCGAAAAGGCCGAGCGTATTTTGGCTGCCTTGAAAGAAGCCGCCGCGCAAGGTAAGGGCGCCGCTGCGCTGGACGGGCGCTTGATCGATGCCGCGTCCGAAAAGATGGCCAACAATGTCGTCAAGGCCGCCGAAGCAATTGCCGCAAAAGGCCAGTAAGGAATATGCACAAAATAACTTCTACAAGTAGTAGGCTTTGTGGCGGTTTAGTGACTCGCTTGACAGGACGCCGTGAATACGTCCATGTAGGCTTGACGGCGGAATCTGATTGCCATGGATGGCATGAATGCAGATTTTGCAGGAGCAAAAATCTGCCTTGCCGCCGACACCTGTCAATCGAGCCGCCAACCCCCCTTCCAACAGTTGTCTAAGTTATTTCAAGCTCGTTCCTAGCAATTGGAATAGACCCGCGCCGATTTTCGGCGCGGACCTTTCTTTACTTTTTTAAATAGAAAGAGGTTATGCTGTGGATATCCATGAGTATCAGGCAAAAGAAATTTTAACGGAATACGGCGTCAAGATCGCCGATGGCGGCCTGGCTTACAGTCCGGAAGATGCCGTGCAGCGTGCGCGGGAAATCGGCGGCAGTATTTGGGCGGTGAAGGCGCAAATTCATTCCGGCGCGCGAGGTAAAGCCGGCGGTATCAAACTGTGCCGGTCGCATGACGATGTCGCGAAAGCCGCCGAGGAGCTGTTGGGCAAACGGCTCGTGACTCATCAAACCGGACCTGCCGGTAAGGTTTGCGGAAGGCTTTATGTAGAGGCCGGTACCGACATCGCGAAGGAGTTGTACTTTTGTCTACTCGTCGACCGCAGCTCGGAGCGTATCGTAATGGTCGGCTCGGCTCAAGGCGGTATGGATATCGAGGAGTTAGCGCAAACCAGACCTGAAGCGATTACCAAAATTTACATCGAGCCTTCGGTCGGCTTGCAGGATTTTCAAGCGCGAGCAATGGCTTTTGCATTGGGTTTGCCGGTGTCGATGATCAATACCGCCGTTAAAACGATTAACGGCTGCTACCGGGCGTTACGTGACAACGATGCGAACATGCTCGAAATCAATCCGTTAGTTATGACCGGCAAAGAAGATTTGCTGGCCTTGGACTGTAAAATGGGTTTCGACGACAACGCCTTGTTTCGCCGTCACCGAATCGCCGAATTGCGCGACAAGACCCAAGAAGATCCACGCGAAATGGCGGCTGCCGACCGCGGCCTAAGCTATGTCGGGCTGGACGGCGATATCGGCTGCATGATCAACGGTGCCGGTCTCGCGATGGCGACGATGGACATGATCAAATTGGCCGGCGGCGAGCCGGCGAACTTTCTCGATGTCGGCGGCGGTGCGTCGCCGGAGCGGACCGAGAAAGCGTTTCGCTTGGTCTTGGCCGATAAAAACGTCAAGGCGATGCTGGTCAATATTTTTGCCGGTATCAATCGCTGCGATTGGATCGCTGAAGGTGTCGTACATGCAGTCAAGAAAATCGATATGAAGATTCCTTTGATCGTGCGCTTGTCCGGTACTAATGTCGAGGAAGGGCGCCGCATCATCGCCCAGAGCGGCTTGCCGATCATTACCGCCGAAACCTTGGCGGAAGCGGCCGAGAAAGCCGTGCAGGCACGTAATGAAGTAGTGGCGAGAGAGGGCTGAGAGAAGACACATGGCAATTTTAATCAACGAAAATACACGCATTATCGTTCAAGGTTTTACTGGTAAAATCGGCACGTTTCATGCCCAGGACATGATCAACTACGGTTCTAACGTCGTCGGCGGCATTACTCCGGGGAAAGGCGGTCAATCGCATCTTGGCCTGCCGGTGTTTAATACTGTTAAGCAGGCGGTCGATCAAGTCGGCGCCGAAGCGAGTATCGTATTCGTGCCGCCTGCATTTGCGGCGGATTCGATCATGGAAGCGGCCGATGCCGGTATCAAATATTGTGTCGCGATTACCGACGGGATTCCGACTCAAGACATGATGAAAGTCAAAAATTTTCTGCGTCGTTTTCCTGAAGACGAGCGCATGATTCTGACCGGTCCTAACTGCGCCGGTACAATCAGTCCCGGGCGTTCGATGCTGGGTATCATGCCGGGTCATATTTACATGCAGGGTAATGTCGGCATCGTTGGGCGTTCGGGTACATTGGGTTATGAGGCGGCCGATCAATTAAAACGGCTCGGCATCGGCGTGTCGACTTCGGTCGGTATCGGCGGCGATCCGATTAACGGGAGTTCGCATCGCGATATTCTCGAACATTTCGAGCGAGACCCGGAAACTAAAGTCGTCTTAATGATCGGTGAAATCGGCGGACCGCAAGAAGTCGAAGCCGGTATTTTCGCGAAAGAACACATGACCAAGCCCTTGGTTTCTTATATCGCAGGCCTAACCGCTCCTGAAGGACGTAGAATGGGGCATGCTGGCGCGATCATTTCGGCGGCAGGCGAAAGCGCGGCCGAAAAAGTCGCGATGTTGAAGGATTTGGGCGTTACGATCGCGCCGACGCCTTCGGCGATGGGGGAGACGGTTGCTGCGGTTTTAGCCAAATTGGCATAGGAGCGGCCTAAACCTGGTGAACGGTAAACGGTGAATAGTAAACGGTAAACGGAGCAGGGAGAGCAGTTATGTGTAGGGTGCTTTTAGTCAGATTGGCATAGTCGTCGCGTTGCTCCAATAAACGGAGAGGGAGCGGTTGTGGGAGCGACGCCTTCGTCGCCCCTCATCTAACGCTAGGTGAGGGGAAGCCGTTTCTGTTCGATGTCAGTCAGCATTTTTCGAAGTCAGGCCGTTTCGTCATCGATAATTGCTTATCGGCAAGCTGCCGCTCATAACTCATAATGCCACAGCGGAGTCTTAGTGGATTCCCTGTGGTTTTGTTTTTTACGAAGGATTAATCACGCGTCATGACACAATCGATGATATATGCTTTGGATTTCGACGGCGTTATTTGCGATAGCGCCGTCGAAACCGCGATAACTGGTTGGAAGGCCGCCGGGAAGCTTTGGCCGGATATGACCGAAGACCGGCTTTCGGAGCAATTGATCGATCGTTTCCGGCGAATTCGACCCGCGATTGAAACCGGCTACGAAGCGATTTTGGCGATGCGTTTGATCGATCGGGGAGACGACGACGACCGAGCGGTTTTAACCGGATTCGAGCGGAATAAACAGAAGTTGCTCGATGAATTAAATGTCGATGTCGATTTTCTGAAGAAACTATTCGGTGAAACGCGCGATAACTGGATTGCGGCTGATTTTTCGGGTTGGATCGGAGTGAATCCAGTGTTTCCAAGCATTGCCGATAAGCTTAAGCAACTGAATAAGCAGGCTACTTGGTATGTGGTGACGACGAAGCAGGAGCGTTTCGTCAAGAAAATTTTGAGCGCTAATGAGATTGAACTATCCGGCGAAAACATATTCGGCCTCGAAAGAAATAGAAGCAAAGCCGATACGTTAATTGAGATTTTGGAAGGCCATCCGAATCAGCAAATTTATTTTGTCGAGGATCGTTTGCCGGCGTTGTTGACTGTGATGACTAATCCAAAACTTCAGTCGCTAAAGTTGCAATTGGCCGATTGGGGCTATAACACGGCACAGGATAGACAAGAGGCCGTGTACAAGGGTATTGAGCTATTGTGTATCGAGGATTTTCTTAAGGCCAAATAAGCATCACAATCTCGGTAAATATTCAGTACTCCTCTTTTCAAAGGGTGGATGCAAAGTTCCAACTTGTTATAATGCAGTGTTAATTAATTAACTCGTGGCTTTGGTATTAATAATGGTTGCTTTTTGCAATGCCTTACGAATTTTATGCTGTTACCCAAGCTCCAGCTTGGGTGACCTGTTCAGGAAGCTCTAGCTTCCCGACAATCAAGAAAGATTGAACGAGTGAGTCGGGGTTGATTGAGAGTGTGCGGAGGTTGTTTCGGTCTCAGGAAGCTGGAGCTTCCGGGGTGTCTTTTCCAAGCTGGAGCTTGGGAAAGAGCGTGAGGCAAATTTCCTACTTATTTTAATGCAGGGCCGATTAATTAACTCGTGGATTTGGTTTTAATAATGGTTGCTTTTTGCAATGCCTTACGAATTTTGTTAGTTTTACTGGGCAGTTAATGTACTTCGAAGGTAACTATTCGCACCCGCCTATCTTTCCAACGTAGAACGTGGGAACGATAATTGCCGGGGGATTAAATAGTTACCTTCAAAGCACTCATTATGTCTTTTTGGTTATCAATCGAAGTATGAGTTTTTAAAATAAATGAAACTTCATTTGAGGAGAATTTAATCGTTTATGCGTATTTACCCTTTCGCCCTTGCTTTTATGATGTCCATGACTACAGCTATTGCCGAACAAAAAGCATCGGTTCTAGCCGCAAATATGAATAACTATACCGTTTACGGTCATGTTGAGGAAGTGGCGTTGATACCAGGCGACATTGAAATTAAGGCGCGCCTCGATACCGGTGCGTCGAGAAGTTCGTTGAACGCTCAAGAGATCAAGTTGATTGAATCGGACGAGCAACCGATGGTGAGTTTTATATTCGATGATCGTAACGGTAATCAATACCCGATGACGCTGCCTTTGGTTGAAAAGATCGGTATCAAACAAGCTAGCGGCAGACAAGAGCGCTATGTCGTCGAAATAGGCTTGTGCGTCGGAGAGCATTATGAAAAAAATCTGTTTACGCTGGCCGACCGCAGTAGAATGACTTATCCCGTATTGGTAGGACGGAACTTTCTAAAGAATTCCGTTTTGGTTAGCTCGAAACATAAAATGACCGCAAAGCCGGTTTGCGAAATTGACGCTTAAGATTTCAGGATAAATAACTTCCTGGAGTCATGAGTTTTGTCGTGCAACCGAACGAGTACTCAGTCAATCTTGTCTTGACGGGTAAAAGTAAATCCGTTTGTTCCGAGCCCCTTCGGCTACGCTCAGGAGAGCCCCGTCGAAGGATGAGCGGATTTACGCTGAGCTAAACGATTTTTACCCAACATTGTAAAAATGACTGAGTACTAGCTTACCCTACATTAAAAATAGAGAAGTTATTCATGATCAAATCCTAGGCTAAGGAACAGGGCCGGCAGTCGAGAGCAAGTCTGAAATTCAAGAATGTTGCGGGTCGAAGTTTATAATGAGGCGTCGTCGATGAAATGTTGGATAATCGCATTAGGTTTTTTACTGGTATCCTGTAAACCCATTTCGGATACTATCGCCAAGGAACCTTATTTATTTCAGTCCGATGATGTCGAATTGGAGGCCGTTGCGATATATCAAGGCAAGGATTCCATTTGGAGTTTCGATTTTTTGCCCGACGGTAAAATCATTTTTACCGAAAGGAAAGGACGATTAAGGATATTCGATCCCAAAACAATGAATACCTCCGATGTGAGCGGTGTTCCTGGCGTTGCCGCGCGCAACCAAGGCGGCTTGCTTGACGTCTATTTGCATCCCCGGTTTTCCGAGAACCGGCTTGTTTATTTGACGTATTCAGCCGATGTCGGCGAGGGTATGACCATTCGACTGGCTCGCGCGGAACTCGATACCGATACCTTGCTGAATCTGACCGTTCTGTTTAGCGCGGAGCCTCCGAACAATAGCGATCATCACTTCGGTTCCCGTGTCGTGATGAGCCGAGCCGGCAATTTATACTTGAGTGTCGGCGATCGCGGCGAAAGGGATCAAGCTCAAAATTTGGCTTCTCATTACGGAAAAATATTACGTCTGAAGCAGGACGGTAGCGTTCCGGACGACAATCCCTTTCTTACAGAGCCGGGCGCCAAACCTGAAATATGGACTTACGGTCATCGTAATGTCCAAGGTTTGACGATACATCCGCGGACCGGAGAAATATGGGCGCAAGAGCATGGCCCGCGCGGCGGCGATGAAATCAATCTTATCAAAAAGGGCCGGAATTACGGTTGGCCGGTCGTAAGCCATGGGCGCGAATATTGGGGGCCTACAATCGGCGAGGGCGTTGAAAAAAAAGGCATGAAATCGCCGATTCATTATTGGGTGCCATCGATCGCACCGAGCGGGCTTAGCTTTTATAGCGGTAAAAAAATTCCACATTGGCAAGGAAGCTTGTTTTCCGGATCGTTGGTGCTGACCCATCTAAATCGGCTGGTTGTCGACAACCATGACGTGATCAAGGAAGAACGTTTATTAAGCGCCTTAAATAAACGAGTCCGCGCTGTTAGGCAAGGTCCTGACGAATTGTTATATTTTTCAACCGATGATGGTTCATTAGTTCAAATTCGTCCGGTCGAGCCGGAATCGGATTTGTCCGATGACAAAGCCGCATGAATAGTTGGATTGCACTTATAACTTGAATCCAAGTGAAAAAACAATGTAGGTTCCAGAGAGGGCGCGGTTGCTCGACCGACAGGCGTCGGCGGCAAGGACAGCCGCCGTCGAGCCTACAGGGACGTATTCACGGCGTCCTGTCGGGCGAGTGACCGTACCCTCCTTACCAGAGAACTTTCATTTGCCGGGGCGATTGCTAGGCCTTCATGAACGTTACGGTTAATTAGGGTTTGCCAATTATCCAAAAAATCCACTAATCTAGGTAGACCGCCACCGATGACGAGGTTGTGATGCCTGGATTGTCTAATCCTTTTGCCAATTGGAAAAACTGGATCGAACAAATCTTCGATCCGCAGATTCCTGATGCCTTGCTGCAAGAAAAGCTTCAAGAGATTCGGCAGCGTTTGCCGCCGCCGGTGATTTGGTTGCTAGGCAAGACGCAAAGCGGCAAAAGCTCGATAATTCGAGTGCTGACCGGCTCGACTTCTGCCGAAATCGGTAACGGCTTTCGGCCTTGTACGCGCACTGCCATGCTTTATGATTTTCCCGATCCGGAAACCGCGTTTGTTCGATTTCTCGACACGCGCGGCTTGTCGGAGGTCGGTTACGATCCTACCGAGGATATGCATTGGAGCGCAAGTCAGGCTCATTTACTGATCGTCGTGGTCAAGGCAATGGATCACCAACAGCAAAGCGTTGTCAGCGCGGTCAAACAAATTCATCAGGCGCATCCTCGCTGGCCTATCATTGTGGCACAAACTTCGCTTCATGAAGGTTATCCGAATCCCGCGATGCCGCATATTCACCCTTACCCGTTTAGCGACGGCAAAATTGCCGGTTCGATACCGCCCGATTTGCGCACTTCGTTACTGAAACAACGCGACACGTTTGCCGGTATCGATGCCGTGTTCGTTCCGATCGATTTCACCTTACCGGAAGACGGTTTCGAGCCTATTGATTACGGTGCCGAGGCTTTATGGCTGGCTTTAGAAGAAGCCTTGCCGCTCGGTTTGCGCGACATGCTCGAGCAGCATCAAGAAATCGGCATGATCAGCGATGTATACCGGCACGCGGCGCATCCGCATATCGTCAGTTATTCGCTGTCGGCCGGTATCGCCGCCGCCATTCCGGTGCCGGCCGCGAGTATTGCGACCGTGATCGCGATTCAGGCGAAATTGTTTCATAGTATCGCCAATGTTTATGGGCTGGAGTTGAGTAAACAAAGTCTCAGCGAAATCGGCAGTGCGATCGGCATTGGCGTCATGGCCGGCATGGGCGGACGCGAGCTTTTGAAATTGATTCCCGTTTATGGGCAAACCGTCGCGCTAGGCGTTTCGGGTCTTTATACCGCGGCGGTGACCTATGCTCTCGGTCAGACGTTGTGTTTTTATTTCGCGCAAACCAAACGGGGCAAAGCGCTGACCCCGGAATCCTTACGCGAAGTATTCAAGACCGAATTCGCGCGCGGCCGTGAAATATTGCGTGAAACAATGAAACGGGAAGGTTGATTATGCGTAAAGCGTTGCTGTCGATATCGGCTTTTCTGTTGGTTTTGCCATGGTTGGCGCTCGTTGCCGCAGGTATTTATTGGCTTTGGCAAAGTATTTATTTGACTGAAGCGGTTGCCGGGTTTTGTGTTGTGTATGCGTTGGCGTGGCTGATGATTCGAGGTTTGCGCAAACGTCAGGGGCTATTGGTATTGCCGGTCGTAAAACCCGATGATGCTTGGCCGCCGGCCGCGACCGAGATTTGGGCCAAGCTCGATAAAATGGCCGAACAAATCGACCCGAAAGAGTATCCGTTGACCGACAGTTTGCGCATACTGGAACTGGCCAAACGCGTCACGGTCGAGGTGGCGCGTCATTATTCGCCGAAACACGAGCGGGCCGAACTCGATGTGCCATTGCGAAACATTCTCTACATCGCCGAGCAGGTGTGCCGGGACATGCGGCAAATGCTCGACGAAAAGGTGCCGTTCAGTCATTTATTGACGGTCGGTAACGGCCTGGAGCTTTGGCGCTGGAAGGATCGTTTGGCAAGCGGACACATAGCCTATCGCGTCGGTAAATTGTTATTGAGTCCGATTGCTTCAATTCCGCGCGAATTGGGTCAATTTTTTGCCGGTAAGGCTTCGGCATACCCGAAAGGCATGATCGAGCGCTGGTTGCTGCAAACATTGATTAAAAAAATCGGTTATTACGCGATCGCGATGTATAGCGGGCAAGCGATTCCGCCGCAGATAGATTTTGCCGAATCGGAACCCAAGCTTGGATCCGTGGAGATGAAGAAACGGCCGCTACGAATTTTGGTTGCCGGCCAGCTTAAAACCGGTAAATCGAGTCTGGTCAATGCCTTATTCGGCGAATTAAGGGCACCGACCGATGTTTTGCCGTTGACCGGCGCGTTGACTGTTTACCGTTTGCAGCATGAAGGTACCGGCGATGTCGTTATCGTCGACAGCCCGGGCTATGGGGACCAAGAGCGCTGGTTCGAGGAAAATCCCGAGCAGGCTTTCGGCGAATTCGATTTGATTGTATTGGTATGTTCGGCAACCCAGGCGGGTCACGAGGCCGATGCCGAGTTCCTGAATGCGATGCGAACTTGGTTCGACGAACGCCTAGAGCGAAGGCAGCCGCCGATATTGTTGATTGTTTCGCACATCGATCAGCTGCGTCCGCTACGGGAATGGCAACCACCTTATGATGTAAGTCATCCGCAAAATGCCAAGGAGCAATCGATTCGCCAAGCATTGGCATATATTAGCGAGACATTAACGATTCCGCTCGAGGATTGTCTTCCGGTTTGTTTAAAAGAGCGTTCCGTGTACAACATCGAAGCGGTTTGGACAGGCATTGCCGATAAGTTGCCGGAAAGCCTTCGGGCTCAGTATTTACGATGCCTGATAGCAGCTAAGGATAAGGAGAAATGGGGTATGTTGCGCAAGCAATTGGCTAATGCGGGACGGATTGCTGTTGAGCGTGTTAAGAAGATTAAAAAGGGGAAAGATGAAAGGGGAAAGATGAAAGATGAAAGATGAAAGAAAGGGTAAAGGCTAGCAGCGTAGCCCGGATGGAGCGTAGCGCAATCCGGGAAGTTCGAAGCCATGCCGTTCCCGTATTCCGCTTCGCTGCATACGGGCTACATGCTAGGTGAGGGAGAGTCGGTAAGCTTGTTGAGTGAAAATAAACGGTATCGAAGTCACATGGGGCAAGATTTCTCGTTCCCACCGCTCCAGGGTGGGAATGCATACTTAAGCGGAAAAATGAAAGAAAGGGTTAGCGGTTTCGTTTGGGTTAAGTGTTGTTCGGGTAGCGGTTGATATTGGTTTCTTGTAGGCGTTGATTAAGTTCCGGCAGGGCTTTGGATAAGTTCTTGATGTCTTGGGTCGTGAGCCGGAGCAGCGTGACGTATGTTTTTGCCCTGACCGTCGCGGTTCTTACGGCACGTTCGTAAAGGGCGTGCCGGCCGATGAAACTGCCTTTGCGCAGTTCGGCGATATGCACGCGCTGATTGGGACCGGTATTTTGAAAAACGTTGACTACGCCGTTAACTAGGATATAGATCGAATCGCCCCGATCGTTTTCGTTAAAAATCGTATCGTTTGGAAGAAAGCTGACGTAATGTGCGTTTTTCGCGAGTTTTTTTAGCACGTCGCGAGGCAAGCCGCTAAAAATCGGTACGTTATCCAGCCAATCGTCGCGTTTGGCAAGGCTCAACTCCGGCGCTAGGTCCGGTAATTGTTTCAAAGCTTCATCCAGGCGTTTTTCCAGGCGCCGATAAATCTTTTCGGACAATTTGCCATGCTCAAAGTCTTCTGTAATCAGCTTCAACGAGTAACGGAGCGCGACTTCTTGAAATAGGCGGTATTCGAATTGATAATAAAAGTCGTGGAATTGCTTACCCAGTTTTTTGAGCCGCCCTTGCCTTCTTTCCAAACGTTGCCGATAAATTTTTCTGATGATATTGAGCTTGTCGCTATGAAAATGGGGCTCTACTTGCTTCAGCGCCAACAGCGCTTCGTGAGCCATCAAAACCCCGGCCAGATCGTGGCGTATTAAGTTGGCAAAACGAATTTTTTGATAGCGAATTAACCAGTTGAGCGTCCATTCGTATTCGCTTAAAAATTTGATTATCGACATTTCAAAACGCAAGAACGGGTTCACGTTATCCTGGTTTCTATTGAAACGAATCATCTCGTCAATGCTTTTGGCTTTGTCTTTGCGGAGAATATCCTTAAAATTCAAATAAGTATAATAATTGACCAAGCCGATTTCATGGAGTCGTTGTAATTCCCTTTCTTCGACATTGAGTGCATGTAAATGAATTTGTCTGAGTTGCTGGGCTTCCGTCAGCGTCGCATGCGTCGGTGCGATTTTTCTGTTAAGCGATTGCAACACCGAATCTTGCATATCGCTCTCGAGCAAATGCAGCCTCGAAAACGAGTGTAGGCAGTCGTTGACCGATGTGGTTATTTGCTCCATGCCTTCTTGTAATTCGAGCCATTCGTCATCGTTCAAGCGATCGATTTTGAGTGCACGCATTAGGGGTTTGAGCGTCGGGCCGCTCATTACTAAGCTGATCAATACCATGCCTAGCGTCAGTTCTAAGAGCAGACCTTTATCGACGACAGTATCGGGAATCGCAAGCGCCATCGCGATGGCGATGGTTCCCTTTGAGCAACCCCACCACATCATATGGCGGCTATTCAGGTTGATTGCCGGTAAGCTGAATAGGCTCGTAGTCATTGGTATCAAACCATAGACGCTAATCATGCGCGCCGCGAATATCGCCAGGAGTACCCAGATCAATTGTTGCCAATGTATCGCAAATGCAAGGATATCGACGGTCAAGCCGATCAATAAAAATAATAACGAATTCAAAACCAGCGCGATGGAATCCCAACCGGCTTCGATATGGTGGGTCGATTCTCCGGAAAGCCGAGGCATTGCGACACCTTTGATGCAAAGTGCGGTAGCCAGCACCGACATGATGCCCGAGGCATGGAAGTTATGTTCCGCGACGATGAAACTCAAGTAGGCCGCGACGATCGATGCGACTACGACGAAACTTTGTTGACCGTGATACATCCTGACCATCAGTTCGCTGATGAGCAAGCCGATCAAAGTGCCTATTAGCGCACCGAGCAGGAAGTGTTCAGTGAAATAATAAATCATCGTCGGCGCGTCCATCAGCGCCGATTCCCCGTGAATCACGGCGCCAAGTACGATATTGAAAAGTACGATCGCGGTCGCGTCATTGAATAACGATTCGCCCTCGACCAGGACAGTAAGGCGTTTCGAAACGCCCAGCTCCTTGAATAGTGCAATAACCGCAACAGGGTCTGTAGCGGAAATAATCGCGCCGAACAAGAAGGCCAATAGAAAATCGAGATAAAAGAAAGTATTGAGGCCTGTCGCGACCAACAACGCAGAGATCAGCATACCCGGTATGGCCATGACTAAAATCGGAATTAAGTCCTTGATAAGCGTGCGTGCATCAAGGCTCAGTGCGGAGAAGAAGATGAGCGCCGGATGAAAGATGAATAGAACCAGTTCGTCGCTGAGATGAAAGCCGCTTGGAATCAGAGCGAAAGGCGTGACCGTGGCCAATAAATTGATCGATACTCCAGTTACGACCAACAGGATGGTATAAGGGAGCGGCAAATGGCGACACAAGCCGGAAAGCAGTAAGGCCAGTATCAACAGCAGCAGGATGATGAATAAGGTTTCGGAAAGCGGCATGCTTGTCGGTGGCGGCCTTGGAAGCTATAAAAAAATGATATTTCAATTTTAGCTGTTTGGCATGGATTAAAGAAGGTGAAAGGTGGAAGAGGAAAGAGGAAAGAAGGGGGCGCTGTTCCCCAAGCTCAAGCTCTCATCGTTATCCATAAGTCAAAAATTACCGTTTTCCTCGTTCCCACCGCTCCAGCGTGGGAATGCATACCGATCTTGCCTCGGCTGACAAGGTATGGGTTCCCACGGAGGACCGTGGGAACCAGAAAAAACAAACATATATTGATTTTAGCTGTTTGGGATGGATTAAAGAAGAGGAAAGAGGGGCGCTGTTCCCCAAGCTCAAGCTTGGGGAACCGATACGCGAAGCTCGAGCTTCGCAATGAACCTAAAAAGAGCAGTTGATATGTGTTGTAGACCGTTCGTGCTGAGTTAAGTCGAAGCATGAAGGGTCTACAACACTTTCACTGTCTTGGTGAAGCCTCAAACTACCGTTCACCCTTCGACGGGGCTCTCCTGAGCGCAGCCGAAGGGCTCAGGGCGAACGGTAGTTTGAGGCTCTCAACTGCTCTTTTTAGGATGAAAAGCGAATGCGTATGTATTTCTTTTATATTGAACGCGGCTAGGCCAAAATGAAATGATTCTAGAAAAAGCAATGTAACCATGAAGTACATGAATTTCTTAAAGTATTTCAATAGGATATTCATATACTATGAGCGGCCATTCAGGAGAGCAAAACTGTTTTGCAAAAGCATGGCAAGTAAGTGAACTAACTTTTTATCTTCATGTGCTTCATGATGAAATGCTTTTTCTAGGATAATCCTTCTTAATCTCGTTCGATCGCGACCTGATTGCGGCCGTTTTTTTTGGCTTGATAGAGCGCTCGGTCTGCGGCCCGGATCATCGATTCGAGCGATTCGATATAAGTGCTTTGACGACTGCAAATGCCGAACGAGAGTGTTGCAGGTATTCTTAGATGCTGATATTCGAACGCCTTACGTGCTACTTTTTCACGGATGCGTTCGGCTAAAACCAACGCCTGGTTTTCCGAGCTACCCCTCAGCAACATAATGAACTCTTCGCCGCCATATCGCGCCAGTGTGTCTTCGGTGCGCATTTCCTTATTCAGCATTTCAGCCAGTTCCCTCAAAACCTGGTCGCCGGCGGGATGGCCGAATGTATCGTTGATTTTTTTAAAATGATCGACATCGCACATGACTACGGTTAATGCGGTGCGATTGCGCTTACAAAAAGACAACTCTTCTTGTCCGCGAATCACAAAAGCCCTGCGGTTGGGTATTTGGGTCAAAACATCGGTATTGGCAGCCTGGTATAAAGCTTGTTCGGATTGAGCTTCGCTTGGTTTTTTATAATCGATGCGCATGTAAGTCCCGCCGGCACGGATGCGCGAGAGTAAGGAAATCTTTTCTTTGTCGATTCGCCTTTCATCGATATAGGTGCCATTGGTCGAGCCGTAATCCTCAACCATAACGACGCCGGCTTTGATGATAAAGGCGCCATGACGTCGGGATATTTTGGGGTCAGAGATGATAATATCCGCATCGTGGCCTCGTCCGAATACGTTTTTTTGACGGGTAAGCTTAAATTGTTTACCGATGTGTTTGCCTGAAAGTATTACAAGATAAGGCTCAAGCGGAGCGTTTTCTGTAGTCCGCGAAGACAATGCCGTGTCGATCTGGGTATCCGATTGCAGACTATCCATTCGCGTTCCTCTAAATAAAGTTGTATATGCCGAATTTTATCAGGCACGGACTCCTTGCGCCGGATTATAGCCGTCATACAAATGAATATAATTTGGAGCGTTCAAATAGTGCGGGATTGGCACAGTGCTGCTTACTTAAATTGGGTTTTATATCATCGATGATTTCGTATTCGCATTATACAAGCTAATCGATCAATTCATTTTTCATGGTGTTCAAATATTTTACTGTGAAAGATCGTAAATTTTGATTCATTATCTAATTTTTCGATATGCAAAACTCCGTTCTGGCAATGCCGGTTCCGGAGAGGGTGCGGTTGCTCGATCGACAGGCGTCGGCGGCAGGGACAGCCGCCGTCGAGCCTACATGGACGTATTCACGGCGTCCTGTCGGGCGAGTGACCGCACCCTTCCCACCAGATAACTTTCATTTGCCGGGGCGATGGCCAGGCCTTCATGAACGTTAGGTTAATATAAAGTCCAAAGATAACATGGTTTCGATCGGTAAAAGATCGCTTACGTACAGATAAAATCACCGGTTTTTCCGTTTGGATCGATCAAACCGGGCAAAGTACCAGCCTGCCAAAATCGATGGGTGTTTTCGATGATGTCTCTTAGGCCGGGTACCAGTTCGTAATGATCGAGTCGATCCAATGCAATCCAGCAAGCTTCCGAGACGTCGGAATTTGCGATGGGAGTTCGGCTTTCTCCGTCGAGAATCTCGACTAAAAAATCGGCAATGACATAATGAAAACTTTCGATATTGCGTTCGACAAGTGCTACGAGGCTGAGTACTCGGGTATTTTTAAGTCCGGTTTCCTCCTCGATTTCGCGTCGGCAAGCGTCGACGAGTGTTTCGCCCGGTTCCAACTTACCGCCGGGAATCGACCATAGGCCTTGTGCAGGAGCTTGATTTCGCCGGATTAACAAAACCTTTCGATTGCGGTTGAAAGCGATGCCGCTTACGCCGATCATGGGGATAGGCGGTGATTTTAATACTTGATGAGTCATAAAAATAACAAGTTACTGACATTGATGTCGATGTCGCGTTATAGTGACCAACACTGATTCGGAATTTTTCTAACTCAAAAATTCGATCATGTCTACCCTACCGATGCAATTAGGAGGAAACGATGAAAAAAAGTAATTTTTACAATTCGATCATGCTGTCATCCGTTTGTTTATTCGGCTCTTTGGTTTTCGATACTAACGCAATCGCCGCCGATGCAAAGGCAGGCGAGAATAAGGCGTCAGCGTGTACTAATTGTCATGGTTTGAACGGCATAAGTGTCGATGCTCAATTTCCTATACTAGCCGGTCAACGGCCCAAGTATATCGTCAAACAACTAAAAGCTTTCAAGAGCGGTTCGCGCGAAGGCCCCATAATGAAGAATATGGCCCAGGGGCTTAGCGATGAAGACATGGCCGATCTTGCGGCTTATTTTTCAAGCCAACAACCTAGAAGTGCTGTTGTCGATCCAAAATTAGCCGAGTTAGGCGAGAAACAATCGGCGATGTGTCTAGGCTGCCATGGCAAAGGCGCAGAAGGGAGAATGCAATTTCCAAGGTTGGCTGGGCAACACCCTGATTACCTAGCTAAACAATTGAAAGCATTCAAGTCCGGCACGCGTAAAGGCAGTCCGATGAATGCTATCGCAAAAAATTTAAGCGAAGAAGATATCGAGGTCTTGGCTGCATATCTCGGCTCTTTATAATTCGTAATTATTTAGCATAAGTCCTGTGTTCTCTTGGTTAGTTAAATCCAAGATCAATACCAGAAGCCAAAGCGATCACATACGCAGAATGTTTATATACCTTTCGCCCTTCAAATTTCGGCAGTGTCAGTGGCGACGCCGAATTTTGATCTAGTGGTTCTACTATTAATTAAATTAAACGAATCCCGGGAGGTTGCGGTGATTAATAAACATGCTCTCATATTGTTCGCTATTTCGTTTTCGATTTTTCTGCCGGGGGTGGCGATTGCTAAACAGCCCGGGTCCATCCCTGTGGAAAACGGAGCTAGGCAGGCAGGCGAAACTAACCGGCAGTACAAGGAAAAAATGGGCCGGCGGAATGAACAAGATCAGGAGCAGAAGAAGACTAAACAAGAGCGCTTCGAAAATATGCGGCGGCGCTATCTCGACGATGCCGCGCTTCCCAAGCGTCGAGTCTATCGTAGGAGTAAGGATAATGCGAAACGTCCAATGAGCCGATACGAAGATTTCGAACAAAAACGCGAACGGCACAGAAAATATAATGAATATATCGAGCAGAATAATCTTGATAAACCGGCTGATCGCAAGCAATTAGGTGCTGAAGAGATCTATAGCAATTAAACGGAGCAGTCATTGAGTTTAGTTTGGATATATTTTAAGTCACTATCCTTGGCTACTGAATTCCGGCCTTCATGATCTTCATGGTGAAATGCTTTTTCAGGTTGATCAAAAAGCGAACCGTTATTTTGTACGCACCTATCGGATGCTATACGGAATTAAAAACAAACCCGCTTATAGTGCCGATAGACCGGTTGCCAGAAATTTTCTTCGATGCGTTCTAGTAATTGCTGATCGCTAATTTCAAGCGCCAAGTTTTGCTTAAGAGCGACTTTACCTACCGCGAAAGCGATGCGTTTGCTCAGTTCGGGTAATTCCGTCAATGGCGGCAATAATTCGCCTTGTCCGGTGTTAGCCAAGGGCGATGCTGCGGCCAGAGTTTCGCTGGCGGCGATCAACATCTCGTCTGAGATTCGTCTGGCTTGCACGGCAATAACGCCGAGGCCGATTCCCGGAAAAATATAGCTATTGTTGCACTGCGTGACATCATAGCGCTTACCGCAGTATTCGACGGGAGGAAAGGGGCTGCCTGCGGCTAATAGAACCCGTCCTTCGGTCCACTCGATAATTTGTTCGGGCGTAGCCTCTACTTGGCGTGGCGGGTTGCTGAGCGGAAAAATAATCGGCCAATCGCAACCTTGGGTCATAGTCCGAATCACGGTTTCGGTAAAAATGCCGTGTTGGCCGGAAACGCCGATCAAAACGGTCGGATTGGCGTATTGAATGACCTCAAGCAATGACGGATAGTCACCTTCGATTGACCAGTCCTCTAGTCGGTTTGATGCTTGGACCAGTTTTTGTTGAAAGTCCCTAAGTCCTGTCATGCTTTCGGTGAGTAAACCGAAACGGTCGACCATGTAAACGCGATGACGGGCTTCGCGGTCGGACAGTCCCTCGGTCCGCATTTGCGCGATCACCTGCTCGGCAATTCCGCAACCGGCCGAACCGGCTCCGACAAAGACCACTCGCTGCTCGGACAACTTCCGATTTTTAACTCGGCAAGCAGCCAACAGCGTACCGACCGTGACCGCGGCAGTGCCTTGAATGTCATCATTGAAGCAGCACAGTTGGTCTCGGTAGCGTTGCAATATCGGCATCGCATTCGGTTGCGCGAAGTCTTCGAATTGCACGATAACATCCGGCCAGCGGTGCTTGACGGCTTGTAAAAAAAGGTCGATGAAAGCGTCGTATTCCGCTTGAGGAATCCTTCTATGACGCTCGCCCATATACATCGGGTCTTGTAATAACTTTTCATTATTGGTGCCGACATCGAGTACTACCGGTAAGGTATATGCCGGGCTGATTCCGCCGCAAGCGGTATAGAGCGACAGTTTGCCGATCGAAATGCCCATGCCGCCGATTCCTTGGTCACCCAGACCTAAGACTCTTTCGCCATCGGTGACGACAATAATTTTGACATTGCGTTTGGTGGTATTACGCAAAATGTCGTCTATTTGTTGACGCTCCACGTAAGAAATAAACAAGCCTCGGCTGCTACGATAAATATCCGAAAATTGCTCGCAGGCATCGCCGACGGTCGGCGTATAAATAATAGGCAACATCTCCGGCAGATGATCCTGCAGGAGTCGATAAAACAGCGTTTCGTTATTGTCTTGTATCGAACGCAAATAAATATGTTTGTTGATTGCGTTTCTAAAGCTCGAATACTGGAGATAAGCGCGTTGGACTTGCTCTTCAATCGTTTCGTATCGAGGCGGGAGCAATCCGGTTAAATTAAATGTTTGTCGTTCTTCTTTACTGAACGCACAGCCTTTATTCAGTAAAGGCATTTCCAGTAAAGCGGGGCCTGCATAAGGGATATAAAGAGGAGTTTTCGACATTGCTGTCATAACGGAATTTTCCTTAGTCAACCTGGCTTTGAATGTAACATGCGCGAAATAATTTGAACAAGTTACACACGCCCACCGTGTATGAGTGTTCAAGTTATTTCTTACCTATTACAGCATGATTATACTCTTAACGACTCAAGTTTCGGCATCCCGGAGTCGAATTCTGATTAACAATCGGTATAGTCCTGTCATGGCATTAGTATTGCATTTTAATTCAATAGACTGTTCACCCTATACGAGAACGACAACTATGAAACAAAATCATTACCCAGTGACCACCGACGACATTAAACGAAATTTCTTTCGCAATTTAGCTAATGTGCAAGGCAAATTTCCTGCATTGGCCAGCACCTTTGACTATTACATGGCCTTGTCCTATACCGTGCGGGATATGTTGATGGCTCGTTGGGTCGGTACGGCGACCGAATATGTCGAAAAAAAATCGCGCACCGTGGCGTATTTGTCGGCCGAGTTTTTGATGGGGCCCCATCTGGCATCGAATTTGTTGAATCTGGGCATGGCCGAACTGGTCACTCAGGCCATGGCGGAATTGGGGCTGAAATTGGACGATTTACTAAGGGAAGAGCCGGAGCCGGGTTTGGGGAACGGCGGATTGGGACGTTTGGCGGCCTGTTTTCTCGATTCGATGGCGACGATGAACATTCCTTCGGTCGGTTATGGAATCCGTTATGAATTCGGTATTTTCGAGCAGGTCATTTTCGACGGTTGGCAGGTGGAAAAGACCGATAAATGGTTGTTTCGCGGCAATCCCTGGGAGATCGTTCGGCCGGAGTGGGCCGTCGAAATCAAATTGGGCGGGCATACCGAACGCTATGTCGCCGAAAATGGAGAAGCGCGCGTCAATTGGATTCCCGGTTGGTCGGTTAAGGGTGTGCCTTACGACACGCCGATTTTGGGGTACCGCAACAATACCGCGAATACCTTGCGTTTGTGGCAAGCTGTTGCGCCGGAGTCGTTCAATTTCGGGCGTTTCAATCAAGGCGATTATTACGGCGCGGTTGAAGAAAAAGTCTCTTCGGAAAACCTAACTAAGATTTTGTATCCGAACGATGGACCATTGCAGGGCAAGCAGTTGCGTTTGGAGCAGCAATATTTCTTCGTTTCGTGCTCTTTGCAAGACATGCTGCGCATCATGAAGACCCAGCGCATCCGCTTGGAGCAATTTCATGAAAAGTTTGCCGTTCAGTTGAACGATACTCATCCCGCCATTGCGATAGCCGAGTTGATGCGATTGTTGGTCGATGAGCACGACATGCCTTGGGATACGGCTTGGAACGTGACGAGACGGACTTTCGCCTATACCAATCACACGCTGTTGCCGGAGGCGTTGGAATGTTGGCCGGTGGAATTGATGGAAAGCTTGCTGCCGAGATTGATGGAGATCATCTATGAGATCAATAGCCGCTTTCTCGAACAAGTCAGGGCGCATTGTCTCGGCGATACTGCCAAAGTCATCCGCATGTCGATGATCGACGAAAATGGGGCAAGAATGGTGCGCATGGCGCACCTGGCTTGTGCCGGCAGTCATGCGATCAATGGTGTCGCCGCATTGCATACCGAACTGCTCAAACGCGATGTGTTGAAGGATTTTTATAGTCTTTGGCCTGATAAGTTCAGCAATAAAACCAACGGCGTGACGCCAAGGCGTTGGATGGCATTATGTAATCCGAGGCTCAGTAAGGTCATTAGCGAAGCGATCGGAGATACTTGGGTGAGAAATTTGGGAAAACTGCAAGATCTTCAACGCTTTTCGGACGATGCGGTATTTTTAAATCGTTGGGAGGATGCCAAGCGGCTCAATAAACATGATTTCGCGCTGAATCTCTATAAGCGCACTGGTGTCAGCGTCGATCCGGAATCGATTTTCGATGTGCAGGCCAAGCGCATTCATGAATACAAAAGACAGCATTTGAATATTCTTTATGTGATTGCTCTTTACCGGAAGCTGAAAACCGATCCGCATTTCGATATTCATCCGCGCACCTTCATATTCGCCGGTAAGGCCGCGCCCGGTTACCATTTGGCCAAGCTTATTATTAAGCTGATCAATGAAGTAGGGCGGGTCGTCAATCACGACCCGGTGACGAAAGACCGTCTCAAGGTTGTGTTTTTGCCGAATTTTAATGTCACGAACGGTCAGCAGATTTATGCCGCAACCGAGGTGTCGGAGCAAATTTCCACGGCCGGAAAAGAAGCTTCCGGAACCGGCAACATGAAGTTTGCGATGAATGGGGCATTAACTATCGGAACGTTGGATGGAGCGAATATCGAAATTCGCGAGGAAGTCGGTGAAGAGAATTTCTTTTTATTCGGCATGACAGCAGAAGAGGTGCGCTTAACTTATGAGCGGGGTTATGCTCCGAATGACGCGTATCAGCAAGATGCGATTTTGAAAGATGCCATCGATCTGATTCGAAACGGTTTTTTTTCGCACGGCGATACCGGTTTGTTCCGTGATTTGACCGATAATCTGATCTACAGCGATCCTTATTTGGTGTTGGCCGACTTCAATGCGTATCGGGAGTGCCAGGATTCCATTGATACGGTGTATCGCGACAGAACGCGTTGGAATCGGATGTCGGTACTGAATACGGCGAGATCCGGCAAGTTTTCATCGGATCGAACGATTGCCGAATATTGCCGCGAGATTTGGAAGGTCGAGTCGGTACCGATCGATGTTCCGGAAGTGGACCCATTTAGGCTTGTTTGAGCTGTAAGACGCGCACACTGTCTTTCGAACAAGCGCGCCAAGATTTTTCGCGAAAGCTGAAATGGGGTCCGTCCGATTTCAGCAGCGAAAAATGACTTGGCGATTATTGCCTTCGGCGGCCCCGATTCGCCCTGCGTCCGTGCCACTACGCCACATCATCGTAAACT